>JAJPOQ010000056.1 GCA_021232515.1 Lentisphaeraceae bacterium | reverse complement strand
TCTATCCACTTAATACCAGTGTACTGGAAGGCATGAATAATAAAATCAAAGTTATTAAGAGAATGGCTTATGGATACAGAGACACATTCTATTTCTTTCTGAAGATTAAAGATGCGTTCCCCGGAAAAACGTGAAGAACCTAAAGTTATGTTAACGGCCTTTGGCGCAGGCATATTTACTCTTGTTAAAAACCAGCCGTCTTTGGCGCGAAACTTTTGTAGGATTTTAGAGGCTTGTTGGATAATGAATATTTTGTCTTTGGAGGTAAAACTCTGATCTTGTTTATCAATGATGGTAAGTATGTTGATCGTGTTATATAAGACGATGAGGTTGGTATAGTTCGAGTGTTTGAAGTGCTTGAGAACAGCCTTTTTGAGAGATGTTATATTTGGTATAGTCAAAGCATTTTTCTGATAGAACGAAAAGGCTTTGTAAGTTCCTGAAAGCCTTGAGAACCAAGAGTCCTTTTGAGAACCAAGAAAGCCATCTGCAGTTTGTAGACTGTTTATGTATTTTTCGATGACTTTAAGTAGCCTTTGTTTTTGTGTTTCTTCTAAGGTTTTTAAACCCGTCGGTAGAGTATTTATTCGGGAGCCAGCTGTCCACACTCGTGTTTTCCATGTGAGATTTTTCAGCCATGCTAGCATGGCTTCTTCAGATTTTAGATGTTCAAAGTGCTTTTGAGCTTCTTCATTTTGCGCAGCTTTATCTGAGGGTAGTTGATATAGGGGAGCTGCATTTAGCCGTTCTAAGCTTGAAGTACACATGCCTAAAGCTCGATTGAGCCTGTTTGTGGTGTATTGATTGCCATAAAATGAGTCTCTAAAAAAGCCAGTATCTTTTTCTTGTAATGATTGGAAATACTGAGCGAGATTTTTCTTAAAACCTTCTGGAACTTGGTCGAGTACTGCAGACCATGTTAAAACATTGAGAGCTTTGGCGGTTGATTCAAACCACGGAGCAAACTCTCCATCAGAGTTTTTTGCGCTTAGAGAGTAGTAAAACCCACCTGACTTTTGATCATATAGCTTTAGCCACCAAGAAAAAGTTTCCTCAAAGTGCTTGTCAAAATTTTCTAGTTCTTGTTTTAATTGAGGGCCTTTTGGTTCTGCCGAAATCGACGGGGTACAGATAATGAGGATAACTATACAAATTAACTTTATGATCATACGCCTTTTCTACTTAAGTTTTCTTTGGATTAAACTTAAGTAGAAAGGTGCATAGATACAAACTTTAAAATTTATTTCATGCAATAAAATAAAGCGTAGCTTGTTGGTATGAGCAGGAAAAGCAGTTTTAAGTGTTGATTACACGCTCAATTAACCAAGGTGAGTATGAGTCGTGGCGCTTCAGTAACCAGCAGTTAACTCCATCTGGACTTTGTTGTAGAGAAAATTTTCCAATAGTATAAAAGCTATGTTCAGAGAGTGGAATGTACTCCCAGTTTTCATAATCCATGACGAGTAGATTTTTCTCCTTGCCAGAGGATCCGGTATATGCTCCGTATATACCATCGTAGTAAGCTTGACGACCGTAAATAAGTCCGGTTGGATACTCCGATTCTGCGGAGTTGGCGATACCGACATTTTCAGTCGCTAGGAGTTTCATTTCCTCAAACTGTTCTGTGGCGTAGAGGTGATTCCAATTTTGGGCAAAGTCTTTTATCTGTCTTATAGATCTATTTATTTCATAGTCTGTCATGTCATTTTATCCTTTTAGGGCAGTTCGAATAAATTGTGATTCTATGTTGAGGAACTCTGTTTGGGTTATAGGCCAACCTTTGTTGTTGGGATCTTCCTTAAAGTATTGAAGAGACTCCTTTCGAAATGTTGTGAAGACTGGGCCATTTACGTGGAGGGTGAATGCTTCAGCATCTTTATAAATTTCAAAAAAGGTAACTTCTGTTTGCTTCTCTAAATCACAACTAGATGCAGAATCACTTGGTTCTTTGGCGGTAAGGTGAACACTGTACATAAGAGTACCATCTTCGGAGTCTTTAACTTTAGGGGCAATATCAATTAATAGCTTTTGAAGATCTTTTGGACAACCATCTTTTAATTGCCATTTTGAAATAAGGGATACCATGAATTTATCTCTTCTGTTGTTTTATTGAATTAATACTTTTGTTTAAAGTAGTATTTATAGACAAAAAAATATCGAAGTAGAAGGATATAGAAGGAAAATATTGGGGAATAATAGTAGGGAGGGAAAAAAATAGCTCTTTTGAAAGCAAAAGAGCTAATGGTAACTCCTAGTCAAGGTGATTAGGAGTTTGAAAGCTCTTACTGAGGAATTACGTTCTTAGCGCAAGGACCTTTGTGACCTTCACCAATTTCGAATTCTACTTGTTGACCTTCTTCAAGTGTAGCAAAACCATTTACTTGAATTTCAGAATGGTGAACGAAAAGATCTTTGTTACCATTTTCCGGAGTGATAAAACCAAAACCTTTATCGGCGTTGAACCACTTTACTGTACCTAGACTCATAATGTCCTCTTAATTAAAAAAATAAAACCAGCGAATAAATTCGCTGGCAATATTATAGACTATAAAATGAATAAAGCAATTAGCAAAATAGTGGTTTAATTGAGCTGTTTTAAAAAAGTAGCAAAAAAAGCCTTAAATTCATGGTTTTAAGCATGATATAACTTTGATAAATATTGCTAAAGATTCGATTTTAGGTCTTCAAGTATCTGTTGAGAGAGAAATTCGTCACCAATCAAGCCAACTTTGATGGAAACTTTTGTTTTGTCTTTGGTAAGTTTAGAGAGGTTTATTTCTATTTCTTGGTTCTTGGCATTCTTTAAAATAAAGATTGAGTTGAACGCATCCTTCCTAAAATCTTTTTGCATGAACTCAAGTGCTTTAACTGTTTTCTTGGCAGCGTCTGTACTTTTTTTCAGGTCTTTACTCAGGACACCTTCAAGTTTGCCGTACTGGTAAGTCGCGCCACTTGGGTGAATTGAGCTTTGAAAAAATGAGCAGCTAGTAAGCATAAGCATCGTAGCCAAAATAAAGACTTTAGAAAAAGAGTTGATCATTTTATGTAGACCTTTAGTTCATTTATGGTGTGTTTGATATTTTAAATTATAATCTTTTTTGTAAGTAGGCACAGTAAATTCTAAAAAATGACAAGAATTTTTTAACAGAACACAATATTGAGAATTTTTCCTCGTTTGGTAGGCGTGTATTAAATATTAATTTATAGGAAAAAGTATGTGTACAAAGTTCATTTCGTTACTGGTGCTTCTATCGTTAACAAGCATCGTTGCTTTTGCAGGACCATTAGATAGTAGTTTACAGGTTCGTGAAGGTAGTGGCCAACGGTTAATCAATTCACTCTATGGTGTAGATAAGTCAATAAGTGGTTCCTCTATATGGAATGGAAGTTACTCTGCAGAAGATGGAACGGCTACGATGGTGCAGGGGAACTCAGCTTATGTGTTTTCTGGTTCTGTTAGTTTTGTTGGTGAGAGAGCTGAGCGAGACTTTATCATTCAATCAGATAAGATTCTTTCTGCTGTTCGTTTTAAAAATGAAAGTGGAGTCAATGCTCAAGTTCTAGGCTGGAGTGGGCAAGGCTTCGAACAAGTTGGTAGTGAAGTTCTGACCAACGGGAGCTACCACTATAAAGTAAGTATGACTGGGAATGCCGGTAGCCGTTTTCGTATAAACTCTAAAGAAGGTGCAGCAAAACTACAATTTTTTGTGACTCGCCCCAATATTCTCTTTGTGATCATAGATGACTATGGAGTCGATGTCGCACCAGCGCCATATAAAAACTTGCTTGATACAAAAACGCCTCAGTTAGATAGTATGATTAAAGGAGGTACGAGCTTCATGAATTGCTGGGTATACTCGAAGTGTTCGCCAACACGAGCATCGATTATGACTGGTAGATATGGCTTCAGGAATGGAGTTGGGACTGTTATCTCAACTGGCCAAGAGCTTTCTTCAAGTGAAACGACACTTCCTCAAGTTTTGAAAAGTTCTCCTGCAGAGTATGAAGCTTCTTTAATTGGTAAGTGGCACTTAGGAAAGAACTCGATCGACTACCCAGGAATCATGGGTTGGGAACACTTCAATGGATTGTTGGAAGGTGGTGTTTTTAACTACTTTAGTTGGAGTAAGTATGAAAATGGTGTTGGTCCTCTACAAATAGGTTCTCGAGAAACTCAAAATCCGGAAGACTACATAACTTCTGTTTTTGTTGATGATGCTATTTCTTGGATAGAGCAAAAGAAAGATAAGCCTTGGTTAACCTGGTTGGCAATGAATGCCCCACACACTCCACTTCATATTCCGCCGGCAAACCTGCATACGTATGATGAAGATGGTGCAGACTTAAATGATCCAACGGTTCAATTTAAAGCAATAGTGGAAGCTTTAGATACCGAACTAGGGCGTTTGTTTGATTATCTAAAAGGTAATGAAGAGTTGAAAAATACTATCGTTGTTATTTTAGGTGACAATGGAACAGACTCTGGTGCAATCGATTTTGGTCAGCAGCAAAAGGGAACATTATATGAAGGCGGCGTAAAGGTTCCGTTTGTGGTTTGGTCTGGAAAACACGTGCCAAATTTCCTTAGTGGAAATGGTCAACAAAGTCGAGTGGTTCAAAATGTTGTCAATGGTTTGGATATGTTTTCGACATTTCTAGAGCTTGCTGGAGTTTCAGAAGAAGAAGTAAATGACCTAGGAGTTAAGATTGACTCTAAGAGTATTCTTCCTTATTTCATAAATGAAACGGAGTCAAACGGCTTGTTGCCAAGTGTCAGGGACTTTATTTACTCAGAGGCATTTGCAAACGAAGCTGCTGATATAAATCCGGATAAAGATGGTCAGACTATTCGAAACCAATTATATAAACTTTTACAGTTTGATAATGGTCAAGAGTATTTCTTCAAAGCGTCGTCTATAGATACAGATATAGACGAAGCGGTAAATCTTTTGGATGGTCAGCTCAATAGCGAAGATCTAGAAAACTATGAACTACTCAAGTCTCAACTAGAAAGTTTGCAGCAAAACTAGTTTCGCTTAAAGTTACGGTTGAGTTGGCGTGACTTTTTACTGCTCTCTTACTTCGGTCAGCAGCTGTTCAAACAGTTCCTGATCGAAGTCATGCTTTTTATCCATATAGCGCTGCATCGCAAGTTGATTGTGGTAGAGTTCGAGGATCATATCTTTGATGTCGACTATGCTTTGATCTTGCTTTCTGTCGTGCTTTTCTAAATCTTTGACATCTTCATAGTCAGCTTTGCGATAGTCGAGATCTGAAATATTTGCTTTAATATTTAGATCATTAGTATAACTGTTGTGGAATGACATGTGATTCTCCCTTTAGTCATTAAGATAATAACACTACCAGATAATTCCTGCTAATATAATTCCTTGCCTATCATAATTCATCTAGGGACTGTTGTTATATAGGTAAGATGGCGTTGGCCGCTTTTGGTGGCCTTAGTTAAACTCTTTTTAAATCCTTTCTTGCTTATAGACCTGTAGCTACTACTTTTTATAATGCAGCGAATTCTCACAGCCATAAACCTTTTAGAAGAAGTAGATTCTCTCCTTTGGAAAACCAAAGAGTTAGTTGAAGCTTTTGATGGACATGTGTGTATCCTTCACGCAGAGCCAGATGGAGACGTTTATGCTCGTAAAGAGGATAATGTCGAACATCAAGAAGAGATGTTTCACAAGATAGATAAGATTCGCCAAAAGTTTCAAGAGTTTAAGATCTTTCCAAACTTTGTGGAAGCTGGGGGAGACCCCTTAAAGTGTATCGTCAATGAATGCACGCGTTTCCGCCCAGATTTATTAATCATGGGGGCAAAGCGTCACGGTAAAGTTTACCGAATGATTAACGACAGTCTCCGAGATTCACTAGTAGAAAAAGTGAAGTGTTCTATTCTCCTAGTGCACCCAGACGACAATCTCGAAAAGTTTTATTAATTATCCAAGAGACTTGGACGAGAGTTAACATTTTCCAGTTTCCAACGAGTCGTAACTTCTACATGGCCGTCAAAAGCTGTTATATTTCCAGAGTTTCTAGGGTGGTAAGTTGCAAGCTTTCGCGAGTTTCTTTTAAGTAAATGTTCTTCTTCACCATCGACTTCTCGACAACCCATCATTATGAAATTTACAGGGCTCATTATTTCTTGGAGATACATGCGATTGCTCATGCCCGCGCCATGTGCACCAGCTTGTTCCGCATTGAAGCCCATAGAAGAGTCAGAGTGGTCTTGAGGGAACTCAGGGCAGTTCATAGAGTTTCTTTTTTCTAGGCCAAGAGTTAGTTTTTTTATACGATCATTTATGCCATTTCGACTGATTAACTGGTATGGCTTGTGGTTGTAACGTGGATTAGCGGTGTATTTATCGTATCCTTCTTCAGAGTGCATTATATACCCCTTATACATGTTAAGGTGGTTACTTTTACACACGGCAGAATTAGCTTCTTTTCTAGCTTTTTGAAGTGAGGGGAGCAATAAGGTAATAAGTATACCGATTATCGCAATAACAACTAAAAGCTCAATAAGAGTAAAACCCTTTTTCATAAATACACATCTCCATTATTCAACACTCATACATACAACTAGCTTATAACTCAGGGAAAGTGTTTCTTACGGAGATATTTAAAATAGTTTTGTAGAGTAGTGAAAAATTGATTTTCCTAAAAAAGAGTTTGTTGATTGAGTATCGCTTTCTGCCAACTAAAATCGTAGTGCTGTGCCAGAGTTCGGACGATAGGTTCTAGCTGCTTATCAATATAGTGCTGATAGTCCAGAGGAGAGGTGCAGTTCTGTCGAGGTTGAGGACCATCCTTGGTCATATAATAAAAAATAACTCTAGGAACTTTGTCGAGTAATCTAGCCGCCTTCACATGTGGAGGAGTTGTACTGGTATAACTATCAGGGTGTTTACTCAATCTTTTACGGTAAATAAGCTGATCGTCCAACTCACCAGCTTTTAGTTGTGTGACTTTAGACTGTAACCAGGATTCAATATTACTGGCAGTCTCACTAGAAAAGATCATTTTTAGAAGAATTGTTTGAGTGTCTCGAGCAAAGTCTGTCCAGTCACGACGAACAGCTTCAAGTCCAACTATTTCTAATTCATTGCCTTCAGGTGTAGCTTTTAACGCGGCATAGCTTTTAGCTCTGCCTTTACTGTCATCGCCACGCATAGATGGTTGAAAGAAATGTGGATAGAACTTTTCAAATTCTAGATCGAGCTGAGACTCTAAGGCAAATTTTTCTTTGATGTGATTTTGAAGCGCGTTGTTTAAGAAAGACTGCATTTCTTTCCCACAATTCATGGCTTGCTCGTAACCCAGCTTTCCAGTTTCACCTAAGTCGACAAATAAAGAATCCGTGTCCCCATATAAGACTTTACAGTGTTGTGACTCGAGAAGACTTTGCGTCCACCTCATTAAGTAATGACCGCTTTGTGAAACCGATGAAACCAGTGGCCCTTGAGCAAATCGACAGCCAGAAGTTCCAAGAACGCCGAAAAAGGAATTCATCAGTATCTTATAAATAAAAGAGGCTAATTCATCGTTATTTTGTTTGGCTGTTTCACGACTGGCAAAAAAACGCTTTAGTATTTTAGGCAAGATGGCTTTTTCTCTATCCATCAACACCCCATTGGGTAAATCGATGAGATCTTCAGTTTTACCGACTTTTGTCATTTGCCTTGCTCGGCTATATGCCAATGGATCAAGGTTGAAAGTGCGTATGATTGATGGATAAAGGCTTTTAAAGTCAAAGACAAAAATATTTTTATGAAAACCAGCGTGTGGTTTGAGAACTAATCCACCAGGGTTTCCACCGCGTAGTTCACGGTCTGTGCCAAGAGTTGGCGCTGCGATGTTTAACTTATGTAGCTCTTGCATGTAAAGGTACTCAAAACTAGCAATACTCCCCCAACAGCGCTCCATTTGTAAACCCGTCAAAAGACTGCGACTATAAGTCAGTTCCACCAAGTTTTTCTTGCGTAGTAAACGGCCTAGCTGTAAACTCCGGCCAGCACAGTTAAACTTTGTTTCTGGAAGAAACTCTTCATCGAATACATCTTTAATAATACTTTCAGGAGTGGACTCGGAGTAACGTTCCCAAGTGTGATCCATAAGTTGCTCTATATCCAGCAACTGCCTACCTTGAAGAATACTAAGCTCTCGGCCACGATAGGCTTTCTCGAGGAACCATTTTCCTGGGCGATGCCGTCCTAAGTCAAAGGGTAAGTCATGAATGCTAAAGCGTTCCTTTAATGGAAGAAAACAGTTTCCTTGAATTCGCCAACTACAAATGACGTCTGGGTCTATCTCAAGTAGAGATTCTCTAAGTTTTTTGAGTGTATTTACTTCATTGTCGGAGTGGTACTCTATAAGGGTTTCACCACGTTTATCTTGATCAGGTAGTGAACTTAAGGCAAAGCTTGTCAGAGCCTTATCTTGAAAGTAGGGTTCGAAAATGACCGACTTTAAAGAAATAGAGGATTCTGTTGGGAGTATGTCTGGGTTTTTATAAAGACAGTCAACGCCTTTCCCTTTACTGCTTTTTCCTTTGATTTTACAGAAGCTTCTTAAGCCTTTGTCCATAAGGAATTGTTGTTCCACTTTGACATCTGCTTCATAGGTTCTGACTTTGATTTTTTCTAGTTCATCCGCCAGGCTTTTAAGACGACTGGGGGCAGAGGTGGATAGACAGACTAAATTTTCCCCATCCATAGTTTTTTTCTGGGTTTCGAGGATAGATACAGACCATTTAGAAATAGCTTTTAGTGCACTGTGTTTTTCACTGACACGAATATAAAAATAAGGTTTAAACCGATCTTCAACTATGCCAAATGTTTGATCATTCTCTAAACGACCTATGAGGTATAGTAGGCACTTTTTGTCGTGGTAACGACTGAAGCAATGGAGTATATAACCTTTTTCGTACATTCTTTTTTGGCTGTTTAGTTATCTCCAAGGATAATTCGGGAAGAGTGAATTACGAATAGAAAAGATTGTTCTCTCCTTGTTTAATTAACTAGAAGTTTCTGAAGTATAGTTTTAAAGTATTTCTATGAATGAAAATACCCGATTAACTCTTCTAGAAAAAATACGCGATCGCCACGATGAACAATCGTGGGAAGATTTTGTTGATACTTATCGGCCATTTCTATATTCCGTTTGTCGCCAAATGAATGTCAATCACTATGATTCAGAAGAATTATCTCAGGATGTTTTAGTTAAACTTTGGGATAAGCTGCCAGAGTTTAAATACTCGAAAAACGGTCGTTTTCGCGGTTGGCTCTGTACGGTTACAGGTAACACTGTGAAAAACTTCTTTCGTGGGAATCAACGTCGTTCAGAACGGCAGCAAAAGTATTGTGAAGACGATGCAGACTTTATGCCGGAAGTAGAGCGTATAGCAGAAGAGAATTGGAAGAAATACGCAGTTGTCCGCGCGTTGGAGAATATTCGCCCCTTATTCCCTGAACTTGTAATTCAGACTTTTGAATTATTAAATACAGGGAAGTCTCGAAGTGAAGTGGCTGAAACTTTAAAGATACCGGCAAACAGAGTGTCGATTTACAAAGAAAGGGTTCTGCGCCGCCTTACATCTGAAATACGGCGTATTGATCAAGAGTGGGGCTAAACTTCACTTTTTAAAATTAGGGCTAGGGGAATATGAAATACTTCATCATTTTGATTTTAAGTTTTAACGTCACTCTCTTTGGTGGTTCTTGGATGCGTATGCCGCTTGATGTAGATGTGTCTGCTGCTCACGTCATTATTACTGGAGAAGTTGAAAGCCTCAGTTCAGATATTGGCGAAAGTTATAAGTTGAATGGCAAGCTGGTCACAGGAGTGTATCGATTAAATTATATTCGAGTAACAGAAGTACTTAAAAATGATCTTGAAGATTTAGAAATTCAAAAAGGAGACTTACTCCCTTTAAGAGTTTCGGGCTCTAGATCTGGAATTAGTACAAGTTTCGCATTTGCTCCTAAGAGATCAGGTATTTGGTTGCTACAGATGTCTTATAAACATTTTAGATTACCTAATCCACTGCACCGCTTAGAATATGATAAGTTAGACGCTGTAAAGAAGTGCTTGCTGGAGCTTCCCAAGGATTTAGAGAGAGCTCACCAAAATTATATAACTCAAAATAAGCAGGCTTTTAAAAATTTATCTACAACAGGAAGTTTAACTGCTGAGTCTATCAAGTCTTTTGAAGATAAGGTAGGCTTTGAAGAAGAGCCTTCCTTTGATACAGTGCCGATAAGAGTTACAGCTGAGACTGGTAAGCCATCTAGTGTTTTTGTGGATTCAGAAGGTGTGATAGTGGGGTATTTACCCTATGAGGTTTTTGGTTCTTTTCTTCAAGAAGGTGTTATAAGGGTTGAGCTTAGTGGAGAAGAGGGGAAGGGATATAATTACTCTAATTCAAAGGGTGAGCTACTTTCGAATAAAAGTTACGATTTTGTTTATCCATTTAGTAATGGTCTGGGTAGAGTCTCCAAAAATGGTTTATATGGTTACATAGACTCTAAAGGGAAAGAGATTATTCCATTAAAGTACTCATATGCCACAGACTTCTCTTTAGATATTGCTCATGTCAAATATGATGGTGAATCACTACTAATTGATAAATATGGTAAGAGCCTTTTAGCATTTCGCTTGAATGAAAAAGATACAGGCTCTTTTAGCTCAGGTTTGTTATACGTGACTGAAAGAGGCGATTTCCAAAGTGGCTATTTGGGGGCTGATAGCCGGATGAAAATTTATGATGATAAAGATTATTCGATTGGACGCAGATTTGTCAATGGAGTGAGTAAGGTCAAACAGAACAATAATTTTGGTGCGATTGACTTAAAAGGTAAACTAATAATTCCTGTGAAATACTGTGAATTAGGTGACTTTTCGAATGGCTTGGCTTTTTTTAGAAATGATTATACAGAGCCTTATTATGGCTACGTAAATACTAAAGGTGAAGAAGTTATAAGCCCTCAATTCTTATTGCCGAGTAGTTTTAATAAAGGTTATGCTTCGGTTAGTAAAGCTGTTTGGGAGGAACGAAGAAAGATTGAAAATCCTAAATTTAATTTTAAGAAATCATCTTTGGCTTATGAAAAGAGAGTTCGTACTGGGCTTATTGATACCAAGGGGGAAACGGTGTTTCCTTTTATACTGTCATCGGCCATTATTTATGATAGTGGTAGAATCAGCGTTTCTTTCAATAAGGAAGGAAGATATTTCAGTTGCGAGATGACCCAGAAAGGGAAAATCCTAAAAGTTACTTCAACGCAGATTATTAATCATGAAAGAGAAGAGCTTTCAGAAAGTGTATTGTTTGAAGTATTGCTGGCTTTGGGAAGTCTATCTTTACTGCTTTTTTTCCTTAAGCGTAGAATATGCTAGTCCGTTGAAAGTTGTCAGTAAATAAAATATCGAGTTTCTATTTACAAAGAAAGAGTTCTGCGCCGTCTAACTTCAGAAATACGGCGCATCGACCCAGAGTGGGGTTAGTTATTCAAGATAGATTTGTCGAACTCTTCCATCATCTTTTTTAGTTCTCTCGCTTTTTCAGGGAATTGATTAATCAAGTTAGTCGTTTCACCTATGTCGTCTTTGAGATTAAATAACCGAGGTTTGAACTTTTGTTTTGTTCTGAAGAAAAAGTTTCCTCTCAATATATATTTCCAATCACCGACACGTACTCCATCGATTGACCCAGAGTTAGCGTAGTAATAGTAGAATTCGTTTCTGGGTGAGACTTCAACTTTTCCTTTTAAGTAATCAGTTAAATTGTAACCGTCGTAAACTCTATCTGTTGGGATCTCAGTAGATGATAAGTTGGCGACAGTTTGGAAGATATCTAAGCTTGAAGTCATGCCTTCGATAGTTTTCCCACCATCAAACTTTGGCGGATAACTTATGATAGCTGGAACTCGCTGACCTCCTTCCCATGTGTTGAACTTACGGCCTTTTAGAGGTCCTGAGCTACCACCGGCATTGTAGTCACATCCATTATCAGATGTATAGAGAATAAAAGTGTTTTCAAAGTTACCATTGGCTTTTAAAGTTTTTATGACTTCGCCAACACTCCAATCGATATGTTCGATGATGTCTCCATAAATTCCGCCCTTACTCGTTCCTTTGCGGTCATCTTCAACAAAGAGAGGTTTGTGTGGCATGGTGTGAGCTAAGTAAAGAAAAAATGGTTTATCTTTTTTCGCCTTTATAAACTTAACGGCTTCATCAGTATATTTACGAGTAATAGTTCTTTGGTCGACAGGATACTCAATAATTGTATTGCCGCGCAGCATTGGCATTTTATTTTTAAGTTTTTTGTACTGAGCGATGTAATTCTTACGGTCATTTTCCATTTCTTCACGTGTGCAGCCATCATTTAAAATAAGATCAGAAGAGATCTCAAACTCTTTCGAGATGGACATGTCATTGCTGTAGGGCATACCATAAAAATAATCAAAACCATGATTCATAGGCATAAATTTCTTTTGATGACCAAGGTGCCATTTGCCGATAAGAGCAGTGTCATAACCTTTGTTTTTAAGCATTTCTGCAATAGTGACTTCTTCAGGGTTTAAACCATTCTTAGAACGTGGGAAAAGAACATTTGTCATGCCTGTGCGTTTGGGCATACGGCCAGTGAGAAGGGCTGCTCTTGAAGGGGTGCATACAGATGATGCAGAGTAAAAGCTTGTGAGCTTTATTCCAGATTTTGCGAGGCTATCGATATGTGGTGTTTTGATAGTTTCTGAGCCAAAGCAGCTGAGGTCTGCATAGCCCTGATCATCGGTAAGGATGATGATGAAGTTTGGTTTTTGTTCTGCGACTAGAGTTGTGAGGAGAATGAAAAGTAAAGTTAAGAATTTTGACATATGTATTCCTTAGGGTTTATCTTTAAAGGAACAACACCGCCAAAATTCGTTTGTGTTGTTATTTTAACAAGAAAATAACATTTTTTATATTAAATCATCTTTTTCGTTGTTAACGACCATCACCGGTATAGATGATTTTGCCATCTTTAGGAGCTTGTGGCCAAGGAGTTTTGCCAGAAGCCCAAGTTTTAGGCTGAGTATCTCTGACTTTTTGCACTGCTTGTTTAAGCCACTCAGGTGCATGCTCATTTTCTTGTTGACCGTAAACCCAAGGTTGGGCGGGGGTCATGAGAACATCCATACCTTTAAGAGGAGGTCTTTGTTTGCCATATTTATCTAAAAGGATACTTAACTTTTTGACGATAATTGGGTTTTGAGCAGCTATATCATTTTTCTCACTTGGGTCTTTCTTGATGTTATAGAGCTCTTTGCCGATAAGTTTAAAGTCTCCCTGTAGTATACAAGGAGGGCGAACACTACCGGAAACTTCAAAAACGATTTCTTTACGTGAGCTTGGCTTATTTTCAAAGATAACCTGACTCATATCTATCCCATCGAGTGGTCTTTCTTGAACAAGTGAACCACCGCCAAGTTTAACAAAAGTACTGTAGAAGTCGGTGATGTGCATGAGTTCATTGTTCGTTGATCCAGCGGCTAGTTTCTTTGGCCAACGCATGATACAAGGCACTCTAACGCCACCTTCATAGTTAGTGTTTTTTGTCCCACGGTAAGGAGCATTCATACTATCGCGCAGGCCGCCGTTGTCATTTGCAAAGATAACTAAAGTATTTTCGCCGAAACCATATTGATCGACAGCACCAACTATACGACCGACAGCATCGTCAAGACACTTAAGTGCCGCATGACGTTTGCTATACTTATCTGTGTATCTTGGAACATCTTCAAGAGGCCCGTGCACAGCATTGAAAGGGACGTACATAAAGAAAGGTTTTTTACCGTAGCGTTCTTTGTGGCTAGAGATAAGGCGAACAGTTTCATTGGCGATAAGGTCGGTCGCGTAGCCTTGTTCATAAAGTGGCTTTTGGTTTCGGTGCCAGTCATAGACGGCAAACTTAGCAGGAGCATTGTGCGGGATAGTGTAATTATTATAGTCTATTCCCCAAGCATAGTGCCCGTACTGGTTCATAAAGCCTTGACCCATAGGAAGGTGCTCTGGGAACCACTCACCGCAGTGCCACTTGCCAACTATAGAGGTGGCGTAACCAACTTCTTTAAGAGCTTCGGCGACAGTTCTTTCTTCCGTAGCTAAAGCATGGATTCTTCTGGTTTCTTCACCTTGCTCATTAACTGCTAGTTTCATGCCGAGTTTAGCTAGGTAAGTAGGTTTGCCGAAGTCTTCAGACCTCCAGTCACTCCAAGTTCTAAAAGCGTAACGGCCAGTTAAAAAAGCGGACCGAGTTGGGGCACAGACTGCATGAACATAGAATTGAGTTAGATTTACTCCGCTGTTTCTAAGAGAGTCAATGCTTGGAGTTAGTTCTTTGTTACCACCATTGAAACTGGGTTCATTCCAGCCCATATCATCGGATAGAATAAAGACAATATTTGGTTGTTGAGTAGGTTCGTCATTTGAAGTTAATGATGAACATGAAAATAGCATTGATGCTGTAAATAAAATGAGAAGATGTCTAAGCATATCAGTAAGCCTTAATATATTTTTATAAAAAAGTATCTGATATGTTATGAACTGTTTAGAACGGATGATTCAATAATTAGCAGTTTTTTTCTAAACTTTTTATTTCTGAACAATGATTTTGATTTTGTCGCGAAATGGATCGAGACTTTTCGATTTACTCTCCGCATCATTTAGTATGAGTCTTTCGAGATGTTGCAGGTCTTCCAGGAAGTTGTAGTTACGAAGTCCACAATTGGCGAGGTTTAGTTCTTTTAAAGGCATGTTGTGTAGAACATAAAACTGCTGTTTGATAGGGCTGTTTGAGAGATTTAAACTCGTAAGCGGCATTTCCCTAACTGGCACCATAACTTTCATTTTTGGATTGTTGGACAAGTCTAGATGATACTTGCTGTCTTTCTTTGAGAGTGAAATATTTACATCTTCTAGCCACATGTTATTGACCATAATCATTTTTTTGATGAGCGGAACCTGAGCTTCGTAGTCTGGAATGCGCAAAACTTGGTCTCGGTAAAAACAATGGGCATGGTGTATGTCAAAGTTATTTAAGGTGTCGAGTATGTCGAGAGTTTGTTCTGTTGTGAGCATCTTTGTGTCATTTGGTTTAATGCTGGCATATTTTTGGGCGACCTTTAACATGAAATTGTGATCGTAGCCTTTAGCGTTCTTTAGGTGAGCTAAGGCTTTGGAGAATTGTTGTTTGTAGACATATATACGGCCATAAATCGCATTTATCTTACGGATCTTTATCTCGTCTAATTCTTTGGCCGGAATAGAGTCTAGGATCTTTTTGGCCATATCTCTTTGCATAGCACTGACAAGTTGATTTGCTTGTTGAATAAAATAATCTGCACCAATCTTAGCGATGCGTTCTCTATTTTCTTTTTCTATGTCGTAAAGCTCTAAGGCTTTTTCAGCTTTTTCTTTAGCTGCTCGAGTTTCCTTTTCCTTAACTTTCAGTGAGCTTATGTAGGAAAGTGACAGCGCGGTAATGATGATTAAACTGGAAATGATACTTAGAGAAAGAGTTTTGTGGCGGACAATAAGAAGCTTTGTTTGAGTATAAAAACTAGCATCTTCAGCAACTGGAGAGAAGCCAGCTTGCCATGCTTTAACGTCTTTTATAAGAGCTTGAGTGTTTTCGTATCTATCTTCAGGATTTCGAGCCATAGCTTTTAGGCAGATAGCTTCTAAACCATTTGGGATAGTTGCTTTGAGCTCACTTGGCTTTTTTGAAACGGATTGATCAGGAGAAACACCCGTCAACATATTATAAAGAATTGCTCCCAATGAGTAGATATCCTGTGCGTATGACGGAGTAGAGTTCTCTTGTTCAGGGCTCATAAAACCCGGAGTACCTTTGGTTAAAGGCTTTGAGAGTTGGCCGACATCTGCTTCGAGAGTAGAACCTTTAAGAATTTGGGCAGAGCCCCAATCACTTACGAAAACTTCTCCAAATCCACCAAGAAGTATATTTTCAGGTTTTAAGTCACGGTGAACAGTTCCCAAACTATGAGCATAAGCCATGGCATCGCAAATTTTTAGAAAGATGTCGAGTAGTTCAAAGAGCTTGTCACTTTTAGTACTTAGAATATCCGAAAGTTTTTTAGAGTCACAGAGCTTCATGGTGAAGTAGGGAAGCCCGTCTTCGCGAAAACCGAGATCAAAGACTTGAATGATGTTCGGATGTTCTAAAGATGTCGTCAGTCGAGCTTCTTCTAAAAAGTGCTGAACTTGATCTTTGCTGAGCCCTTTTTGCGGAGTAGCCATAGCAACTGGTCGACCACTAGTTAGATCAAGTACACGATGAATTTCTTTGACCGTTCCTTGGCCAATCATTTCCATACCGGTGTATCGCTCATTTGACTTCTCATGGCCTAGAGCCAAGTCAAAAAGAGATGATGACGCTGAGTCCATCTTATCAAAGTATGTTTTGCTATCCACTACTGACTTTATTTTTTCTTAGAAATGGAACGAACGTGTTTAAGAAGAATAAGCAGTGCAGGAGGGACCATTTCACCATGGTTGTGTCCATCTAGTTCATAAAGATAAGTTTCTTTATGACCGTTTACTTTCATCATGCGGTACATGTAGGCATTTTCTTCGTAGCGACCAAGCATTTCTATTTCGCGATCACCAGTAATAAGAACGAGAGCAGGAGCGTCTTTACGTACATGAAATAGTGGTGCTAGATCGTCGATGATAGGAGTCTTACCGTTTACTTTGAGTTCTTTTCGACGAGTGAAGTGAGTGATGGTGTGGCCACTAAGAGGAATGAGCCCGGCAATTCTGTTGGTATCTACTTGATGAGCGTCAAGGTATTTTTTATCTAATCCCACCATACTAGCTAGGTAGCCTCCAGCTGAGTGACCGGAAATAAAGACTTTGTTTGGCGCTCCGCCAAGTCTTTCAATATTTTGAAATACCCAAGCTACAGCAGCTGCGGCATCTTCAATACAGTTTTGAACTTTTACTTTTGGGGATAAACGATAATTGACGGCAATGACAGCGATGCCTTTCTCTTTCAGTTCTTTAGGGACATGTTTTTTACCGCCTTGTAGCCCACCGCCATGGAACCAGACGACTGTAGAGAAATCATTTTTGGCAGGTTTATAGATGTCGAGTCGGCATCTTTCTTTTTGATAATCAGTAAGCTCACCAGAACGATAAAGTATATCCTTTTCAATAGAATAGTTTTCGGCCGATAAAAGGGAGAAACTTATAAGGAAAAAGACAGCGGTCATTATTTTATACACATCGCACTCCAAGAGTTTTTGAAATTTGGAAGTGAGTAATTAACCGCCGACTAAAATAGAAGTCAATGCTTAGTGTCGCTAGTCTTGTAAACTCTTAGTGCTAATCAATGCATGCCCATCGAAATAAAGCATAGTTCTATAGGGCGCACCACCTTTGAAACCGTGTCTTGGAAGTTCGCTCATTTTACCATCCCAAGTCGTTGTATTGCCAATAAGGATTGAATCGAGTTCGATAAGAGCATGGTCATTTGAAGCGTCATCGACAGCAGAAAAGGTCATGGGCGCTCGAGCTGGGTCGCCATTGAACTGGGGGTAGCCAAAGTAACGTTTGTTGTCATCATTTTTTCCAGATGCTCTAAATTGAACAGTTTCTGCTGCTGTTGCACTTTCAAGTACTGCACCAGTAAACAAAGGACAGTCAATTAAAGAAAAGTTTTGGAATGTACCAGATGGTTCAGGGTAGCTGGCTTCAGTTGCTAGAAATGCACCGAGAGAACCATCATTGGTCCTATACTCTGGAGACTGGCCATACCAAAGTCCACCGGGCAGCATGCCTTTTTCATTTGTTGAGAAGTTATATATAGCGATACCAACTTGCTTGACGTTGGATAGACAGACGGCACCCTTTGCAGTCTTGCGGGCATTGCCTAAAGAGGGGAGTAGCATAGATGCGAGAATACCAATTATCGCAACAACTACCAAGAGCTCAATCAAGGTAAATCTTTTCATTTCACACACGCACTTTTAGATTTATATCTAATGTCATCTTAATCCCATAAAAAATGGAATGCAAGGCTTTTGTGATACTTTGGGCAAGTGGTCAAATATATGTGTAAGTTGTTTTGTTATAAAGTTATGTGATTTATTTTGTATAGCTACGAGTTGAGCTGTGGGATGCCGGTTTTACCAGGAGAAATCTTTATGGGTCGACCAATGCTTGTATCAAACCATTCATTTGGGTTTGCTCCAAGAAGTTCGTAGATAGAGTATGAAAGTTGTGGGACTGTTATGCCATTTTTCACTTTGACTCCATCAGGACTAGTTTCTCCGATAACTGAAGACTTTAAAGAGCCGCTACACAAGAGCGCTGACCAAGAGTGAGCATAGTGGTCGCGTCCTTCATTGCCATTTATACGAGGGGTGCGGCCAAACTCTCCGGCAACGAGTATGAGTGTCTCATCGTACTTTCCCATTGCTTTAAGGTCTTGGATAAGAGCGGCAAGACCATTGTCTATTTCGCGGCATAAGTTTTGAGATCCACCAAAGTTGTTTATATGCGTATCCCAATTGTAGTGATTGACCTGTATGGCACTTACGCCGGCTTGGATAAGTTTTTTAGCGAGTAGGAGAGAAGACCCCGCATCACTTAAGCCGTAGCGTTCTTTGGTTTGGTCCGATTCTGTTTTTATATCAAAGATCTTTGCATGGTTTGGTGTACTAAACTTTGTCGACCTCTGTTGCAGCTTTACCTCCTCATTGAATTGATCCATATGCTTTTTGGGAGAAACTTTTGAGGAATAAAGGTCTCTTATGTTCATGGCTTTATTTATGTGTTTCTGATAATTGGTGGCGGCTATGATGTTCTTTGAACCATCTTCTGCACTAGGAATGGTTAGGGGAGCAAACTCCTTTCCAAGATAACCAGAAGATTCGCAGCCTTTACCGATACAAACACTGCCAGGCATGAGGTTTGATGAAGAGTGTAGAGCTCTTCCAGCAATAGAGGTGATTGAGGCATGTTTTAAGGCACCCAGTGGGATATAACCTCCAGATTGAAGGTTGTACTGTGCTCGTTGGTGGTTTCCTTCTTTCGAAGTCATGCGGAGAGTAGCGATGTTGTCAGAAAGGTTCGCTAGTTTTGGTAGAGAGTCGGAAAAGGTTAAGCCTTTGGTTCTAGTCTGAATGGCTTTAGTAGGGCCGCCAAATTCTGTATTTGGCTTTGGGTCAAAAGTTTCAAACTGAGAAGGTCCACCAAAGAGATTTAAAAAGACAAAGTGCTTGTAGTGACTTTTGTTTTGAAAGCGCTCGGCATAACTAGTCATAGAACTACCCAGTAAAGCAGAAAGGTAAGAACTATTTTTAATGAAATTTCGTCTATTCATGTTTTTCTCCTAATCTAGTAGAGTCTTAGTTCTGGACTATTGAAAATGGCCCACATTACTTCGAAGTAACCAGAGTCTTCAAACTTGAGCTTGTTGTTGAGGTATTTGCTGAAAAAACTAATTTCCTTGGAGCTTGGCGGTCTCGTATAGAGTGAAATGAATAGTGAATTAACCCATTTCTTAGGTGAGGTTTTGGTTTTATAGGCTTGGTGTGAAAAGTTTCTGATAAAGTTGAGGATAGAGTCGTTATTGGCGATAAAAAGAGTTTGAGCGAGTGTTCCAGTATAACCTGTATCTACATCATCTACTGTCATGGGGAATATTTGATCTGTTAGACGGTCGATGTCTTTTTGAAGTCTGAATTCTTTTAGTTTTTGGTAGACTTTATCATCGCTCTTAGTGTTGTCGTACTGCACGAGACTATACATGATTTGCGGACCACTCAAGTGTCTTGCTTTGCGTTCTTGGAAGGTGGCAAAATTTAGGTCATTATTTAGTTCAGAAGTAGCTCGTCTGTATTCTTTTGACAAAACAAGTTTTTTTATGAGCTTTTTAAGATCCCAATTCGTTTCTTTAAAGTACTTGTTGTAAGCCTCCAGTTTTGTTTTTCCGGGACCAGAAGCATTGTATATGTTTGAAACAGGTAATGTCCAAGCTTGGCCAAGGATCCAGTGTGTTACCCAATTTGTAATAGCGAGAGATGTATATGGATTTTCATCGCTTACGGCCCATTTCGCAAGAGCTTGACGTGGTTTGCTGCGCCCGGTTAGTTTTACAGTCGATTTGAAGAATTTTGCATAAGCGGTTTTTACACTGTCTTCTTTTTTGAATTTGATTCGAAGTCGTGACATCTCATAACTTTTCTCAGAAACGTATATTTGAGGGGAGATAACATTGTAGCCAGATTTATTCTGACCAATCATGCTCATGCCGCGCATTTGATCATCTCTACTCATAGAGGTTAAATAAACGTTTTTACCTTGTTCTTCAGCCTTGATCCATTGCCGGATTTTATTGACATTTTCATCACCTAGCTCACGACGCATCTCTTTCTCTAAAACATCAACTCTCGCAGAGACTTGGCTCATTTGTTTCTTACGGTCTATCTGAGTTTTTTTAGTAAGGAGAAAAAATGAAGAGAGGTTCCAAAAGTCACTTTGAGAAAGCTCGGGGTAGTCCATATGGTCATGACAGCGGGTGCAATTTAGCGGTAGGCCAAAGACTCGTTGAGATACACGTGAGGCTATATCTGGAGCATTTTCTTCTGAAGCATAAAAAATGGTCATAGGGTTACTGTACTGAATTCCTTCCGCAGTGAGGTAGTCTTTTATGAAGTGTCTGAAGTCACCGTTTTTACTGGTGTAGTTATCAATTAAATACTTTCTGAGTGGGAGCTTAAGACGGTCAAAACCTTTCGGTAGAGTTGGTTTGTAGTGATCGATAAGTTTATCAGCTAAAGTTTTTTCAAAGTCTTTACTTTCGAGTATTACGTCGACAAGTTTTTCATATGAGGATTGTTCTAGATTTTTTTTTGCTTTGAAGTATTCTTTTTCAAGGGGTAAGCGATTCATTAGGTCAAGGGACAAGCGGCGAATTAGTTCATCATGTGAAGCTTCTGTAGCTGGTAGGCTAAGAAGAGCAAAAGTAGTTACTGCAAAGAATATTTTTTTAAGCATGAGTGTATTTCCGTGTCTCGTTATATAAATGAACGCTTCTAAGCCCTAGGGATTTTATAAATAATTGATAATTGGGGTGAATTTTGTTTTTTAAGGGGCGCGCAAAACATTTAAGAATTGGGGTCAAAGGCGAGTCTGCTGCAGTACGAGAGATGCAGCGAATGGGCTTAGAAGTACTTCATCGAAACTTTTTAATTCATAAAGTTGGCGAAATAGATATAATCGCTAGAGATGGCGGGTGCTTGGTTTTTGTAGAAGTGAAGACTCGCTCACAGAAGTCAATTCAGAGAGCCGGAGAAGCTGTAAATATAGATAAGAAGAAAAGGATTTGGTCGGCTGCCAAGATATACCTTAAGAGAATTGAGAATGAATCAATTCGCTATAGATTTGATGTAGTGGAGGTATATCTCGACGGTTGGTTCCCGGAAGTTCGCTACCTTGTAAACGCATATGATAAAGATAGCTTTTGACGTTACTCGTGCCTTAAAGCTTCAATCGGGTGTAGTTTTGCGGCCTTCCAAGCAGGGAAAGTTCCAAAGACAATACCGATAAAAACTGAGACAAAGAGAGAGATTAAAACTGCCATCCAACTTATAACTGTGGGCATGCCACCGTAGAGCTCGACTAACTTTGCTAAAGCCACTCCGAGTAAAATACCAATTATCCCACCGCTACTTGTAAGCAATACGGATTCACTTAAAAACTGAATCAAAATATTGCTTCTTGTCGCTCCTAAAGCTCGCCTTGTACCTATTTCGCGCATTCTTTCATAAATGTTTGCCAGCATTATATTCATGATTCCTATTCCACCAACCAGAAGCGATATGGATGCTATAGAAGCCATGACTATACTAAATATTTTTTGCGTAGCTTGTCGCTGTTTTAATAGTTCGAAAGGCACTTCTATGCTGACGTCACCATCTGGATGAGTGTCTTTCAGGTATTTGCGAATTCTGTTACTCGTATTCACGATGTTATCTTCATTTTCAACTCGGATATATAGAAAGTCATAGTCTGTTTCGATGAAGTTACTTCCATTAAAAATACTATCGCGCCAGATTGCTTGAGCAGTTCCAATAGTTGTGAAAATGAGGTTATTGAGATCATACCCTCCAGATAAGCTGTACGAATATGGGTTTTCGAGGATACCGATAATTTCGAAACTGTTTCCTTTGAGGAATATTTTCTTGCCAAGAGGGTTTTCAAAGTCATATAGTTTTCTCGCGGCATTTTTGCCAATGACGCATACTGGGGATTTTTGCCGATTGTCCATTTCAACAAAGAAGCGACCTTGGCCTTGAAAGATATTTGATTTTGTGAAGTTCATGAGGTCAACGCCACAGGCAAAGAGGTGAATCTTTTCTTTGTCCCTTTTTGACTCTAAGGCTAAGTGAGTATTGCGAATAGGGAGAACTCCGTCGACATTTTCAAGAACTGTGTCGAAGTGTTTGAAGTCATCTTTTGTAAGCCCGAACTCTATGGACGAATAAGCTTGGGTGCTTATGTCATCAGGCTTTTCAGACTTGAGCAAAATTTTGTTTACTCCTAAAACTTCAATTTGTTGGAGGGACGCTTGTTTGGCTCCTTCACTAATAGACAGCATGGCGATAACGGCACCAACACCAAAGACAACACCTAGACCAGCAAGGATAGCTCTGAAAGGATGAGACCAGAGGCTTTCGAAAGAGATGATGACAATTTCATGAACTTTCATTTTTTGACCACGTGACCATCACTAAGGTGAATCATGCGGTCAACGACATTTTCGTACTCAGGGTTGTGAGTAACCATGATAATGAGCTGGCCTTTGGCTTTTAGTTCATGAAAGATGTCAATGACTTCATTGCCTGTTTTTTCATCGAGGTTTCCGGTTGGTTCATCTGCAAGTAGCACAGGAGGGTTATTGGCAAGAGATCGGGCGATAGCAACACGTTGACACTGACCTCCAGAAAGCTCAGAAGGTCGATGTTTAAGGCGATCGGCTAATCCGAGTTTATCGAGGAGACCAGTCGCTGTTTCGACCATTTCTTTTTTTGACTTTGTACCGGCATAACGCATAGGGGTTATCACATTTTCTAAAATAGTTTGGCGTGCAAAAAGGTTAAAAGACTGGAAAATAAAACCGATGGAGACCGACCTTATATAGGAGATCTTATCATCACAGTGGTCGGAAATGTTTTGATTGTCTAGTATGTATTCACCAGTAGAAGGGTGGTCTAACATACCTAAAATATTGAGTAGTGTAGATTTGCCGGAACCAGACTTTCCCATAATTCCTACAAACTCTTGATTGAAGAAAGAAAGATTCGTCTTTTTTAAGGCTTGAACCGATGTGTCGCCATGTCCATAGGTTTTGCTAATGTCTTTTAAATTAATTACAGCTGACATTAATTAGCGACTCCAGATAAGAGAAAAACTGTATCTCCTTCATTTAGTCCTTCCAGTATTTCTACATGACTGTTTGAACGACGGCCTGCTTTAACTACTTTTTCTATAAGTTTTCCACCATCTTTGATCTTACAGCAAATATCTTGGTCTCTGTAGTAAAGGGCTTCAATTGGTACGAAAAGTTGATCCTTAACTTCGTCAACATTTATTTCGATATTTATAGTCGTTCCAGGCATGAGTCTTTTATCTGCAGTCTTAGTAGCAAGTTTTGTGGCATAGATTTTTGGACTGTTTTTATCCCATCTATTTTTATAGCTTACTGTTGCGGCTATAAAGTTGAGCGTCCCGGTTATTTTTAAATCGGGTATTGCGGGGCTGTACATGTCAGCAGTCAATCCCTTTTTTATCATTGAACGATAGACTTCAGGAACAGTTGCATTTACTTGGAATTTACTTAGGTCTGGTACGTAGGCGACAATAGTGTTTGGGTTGATTTTACTGCCTGCATGGAATTCGTTTTGACCACTATCGCGTCGATATGTTTTTAAAGTGACAATGCCATCAACAGGAGCTTTTAAGATCATGTTTTTGTTATTGTATTCATTTCTCTCAAGTTCAGTTTTGTAGCGGCTACTTTGTTGCTTGTAGGTTTTTGTGTAGCGGTCGAAGTTTCTCTTATAGTCTTTGTTATATTGACTTGTTCTAGTGTTTAGTTTTACGAGCTCAACTTCATAGTCGCGTTTATCTTTTTGAGCTTTTGCTTCTCTTTGTTTTAAGAGCACGTCATAGTAAAGCTGGTTTTGTTCTATATTTCTTTTATCATCACGTGTTTTACGAGCAGCAGATTTTTGAGCTGCATCGGCGGCGAATAAGACATTTTCAAACTGTAGCTTTCTTTGTTCTAAAGCTTTGATGAGGTTGCGCTTAGTTTCAACATGGCCATACTGCATGTAGTTTCTCATACTGGCCCGTTCAAAGTCGAGAGTTTTTTGAGCTATATTTATTTGTTTGAGAACGTTTTTAACGTTGTTGTCTAGATTCTTTTTTTCAGCAGGAGATTTATTTTCCCCTTCAATTCTTTTTTGTTTGGCATCCTCATAGTTCTTTTTTAAATCGCTCAGTTTCGTTTCGCTATTTTCGATTCGACTAAGGTGGTCATTCTTCTTTTGTTTAGCATCTAGATTGGTAAACTTTTTTAGAGCTTGATTTGCTTTGCGGAGTTCATTTTGAGCATTATCAATTTTGCTTAGTTCAGTTTTTAGATTTATTTGATTCTGTCTTTGAGACTGTTTGAAATCAGCTTTTAAATCGATGATTTTACGAGTTAAGTCAGCTTTTTTAGTGTAGAAGTCTTTCTCTCGAGATTCGACACCTGTGAGGTATAGTTTGGTTTCAAAGTCTCGATCATCGGCGATTTTCTCTAGATTCTGTTCAAGAGTTAGTTTTATATCATCAATGTCTTTTTTGTATTTATCGTCGAGATCTTCGATGTCCTGTTTAAGTTGTATTATTTGTTTAACGACATTTTCATTATTAAGAGTTGCGATGATGTCCCCTTTTTTGACAGGGGTTTGATTTTCTACTATGGATTGGATTTCAACGCTACTGATGTTTTTCCCATTGAATGGTATATCATATTTTTTGATTGCTTCTAATGTCCCTTGGCAAAGAACCTTAATCTTAAAGTCCCCTCTAGTAACAGTGTGAAAACGGTCTTTTTTAGATGTGCTGCTAGATGCTTCTGCAGGACTACTAGTAAAAACTGTAGCAAAGCTATAGATACAGCCCAAAATAAGAAGAATGATGACTATGTACTTTTTGGACATAAGCTTATTCCTTGACGTCTAAAGCTTTTTTTAGATCTTCTTTTAAATCGTACTCTTTATGTTTCTTTGATAAGTCATCTAATTCATCCATGATTTTTTGAATAGCAGGGTGGATGTCACTTGGCCTATTCACGTTTATGCCATTTACAACACCTTCTTCTAATACTTTGATGCTTATGAAGATGATTAACTGTGTTTGTTTTGTAGCTACCTTTTTAGATCGAAAAAGAGAGCCCAGTAGAGGTATGGCAGATAAAAAAGGAACACGACTTTCAGTTTCTATTGTTTCTCGAGAAAGAAGTCCGCCGATTGATATAAGTTCGTTATTTTTGACCCATAGCTCTGTTTTAGCTTTACGTACTGCGATGATCGGGTTTTCTATGCCATCTGCAGAGGAAACGTTGCCAATAACGGTAGATACGTCAGGGTTGATTTTGATTCTAACGCGATCTTTATCTATGGTTATTGGTGTTACATGAAGCTGTATACCAACTTGCTTAAACTCTATTGATGTGGACACTGTTCCATTGGAGACATTTTGAGATAGAATAGGGACTTCTTGACCTGTTATGATACTTCCTTCAACACCTCGTGAAAGCCTTAGGTTTGGTTTAGAAAGAATGCTGGCACGACCTTTCTTTTCGAGAAAGCGAATCCATGCATTTAAGATATGAGAGTCGGACTGATAAGGAACAAGTTCAGTAAGACTGCTTTCATCTGGAATGACCCCAGGAGTTTGAAGTGTAGTTTGCATCTTTTTAACGAAATGAGCTCCGGCATCTCCAAGACTTTCATATGATAATTTTATATCGCGCTCAAAGTCTCCATCGAGATTTAACTCCAGTACTCTAGCTTCGACGAGGATTTGGGGGGACCATTGGTCTAAGTCAGCAACGATTTTCTTGAGAGAGGGGATGTTACTTTTATAATCCTGTACGATTATTAAATCGGACTCCTCAGACTCTCCAACACGCCCTTCTCCACTAATAAACTGTTCGAGAACTCGACGTGCAGTACTTCCTTGGATATATTTACACTTATAAGTCCAGACTTCTTTCTCTTCAGGTTGCTCAAGGAAAGAAGAGTTTGAAAGTGCATATTTTTCGAGAAGCGGGGAGTTTTGACTTTGAGTGTTCGTTTTGTCGTTTTCTTCTTCAGCAAGCCTAGCAGCTTCTTCGGCAGCTATTTTTATTAATTCGACTTTTTTAAGAGTTTCATCATCAATTAAATTCTTTTCTATAGCAGATAAGTAAGTATGTGAAAATAAGAAAAGAGCTAAGAAAAAACGCATTGGGTCCCCTGTTAAATTTATGTTTCATTTAGTCTATTTGTGACTTTTTTGTAGACGTGTCAAGCTTAGTGTCTTTTAAAGATGAATTGTTCCTTTTTATGACACGGTGATCAGGCAGAACCTTTTTAGACGCTGCTTAAGAAATATATTATTAATGTTCCAAGCTCTGTGATATAGAGTCCTCAGGGAATTTAGGGAGAGCTTTTTTTGACTTTACCACTAACTAAACGGCGCCAAGTCAGGTCAGCACTCCAACGCTGGTTTTAATTTTATGTGAATAGCTTCCATTTAAAGCATACTCAGAGGATTCACAGTTACACCAACTTCTACCAGAGCTTAGAAGTAGCTTTTCCTGAGTTAAATTAAGCAAGAGTTTAAGAAAGCCGCTGAACCCTTCGGAATCAAATAACTTTTTCAATTTCAAAACAAGTTCATCCAAAGAAAAACCTGTTTCTGATAGACTACACCAAAGAGACCTTGTAATTTAGTGTTGCATTTAGGTCCTCATATTTTTATTGTCCAAGATCAAATATGACCTAAATGCACGTCTTCATTATGATCCGTTTATCACAGAACTTGAGACATTGTGTTGGTTCATCTAAAAGTACGCAACTAAGAAATATTATTATGCGCTTTTGATTCCTAGATTATAGCTACTTTCTTTGTCTTTCTTGTTGAGATTATCTTTTCTTCTTTGAATTTTAGCCTCTTTAAGCTTTTGGTCTCTTTGTCCAAGTATTTGCTTTTGCCTTCCTTTAAGCATACCTGATGGAGTGATATAGCTGGTAGCACTATGTAATCTCTGATTATTGTAATAGTTCACATAGTCATCAATAATTCTTTCAGCCTCAGCTTTATTCATTGGAGCCATGACTCTTATACACTCGCTTTTAAGAGAGCCGTGAAACCTTTCCTGCTTACCATTACTTTGAGGA
>JAJPOQ010000014.1 GCA_021232515.1 Lentisphaeraceae bacterium | reverse complement strand
GCATTAGCTGAAAATATCAATGGAAAAATACAATTACTAAAAGCAAAAGCTAGAGGGTTTAACGCATTCAAAAACTATCGAAGGAATATTCTCTTTTATTTTGCCGGACTTAAATTATCCCACACACTTTCCTGAAGTGCCATTTTTCTTAATGTCAGGTTGACCTTTGTTTATTTTATTTTCAGAATATATTGAAATTAAAATACAGAAAAGGGTGTGGTAATGAGTTTATTGAGTTTTACAGATGAGAAAACAGGTAAAGTATGGACTGTTGATCCCCTAAAGAAGATCAAAGATGTTAATGCAGATGTCTATGCTAGATGGGTAATCAACTGTGTGGTGCCTAAAGAACTTCTTAGGAAAATACTATTAGCGGATTTTCTTGAACCAGTTTTGGTGAAGGGAAAGGCGATTTTAAGTCTGTGTTGCATTTTTATGAGGCATGCAGCTCCAGTTTGGATGCCACTCCAAATAGGGCCCAGTAGTCACAACTGTGCACTGCGTATAGCTTGTATAGATAAGCGAGACGATACTCAGACAGTCTGGGTTGATCCTCGATACACCGACAGCCAGTTTGCTCCTTTACTTGAATTGTTAGGTTTCCCTAAAGTGAGTACTGGGTTAGATGTTGTTGAAGAGGCTGACCGATTGGAACTCATTACTGATGATGGAGCTTTAAATTGTCAATTGAGGAGAAGAGAGCCACAAGAAGAAGCTGGTTTATTTGCCGAGACAACAGATTTCGATGCTTATTTTGGTGCTGGAGTTAGAAGCTATAGTCACCATGGAAATAAGGACCAAGTCGACATAATAGACTTACATAAACTGAGTGATAATAAGTTTAAGAAAATGCCTTATGAAGGCATACTTCAAACTCAGTATGGGAGATGGTTTGTCGACAGTGTTTACTTAACCGAAGACGGTAAATATCGGTGGGTTTATGAAGGGCATGTTTAGGTGCCCTGAACAGTTGAGAGCTATTTTAATTCAACGATTTTTTCAGCTTATTTATATCATCACTAAGGTACTTTTTATTATTTTTGTCTTTAATAAGCTCAAGTTGCTCATTGGCTAGCTTTAAGTACTTTGTTGCTTCATTTTTATCTTTATTTAGGACTGCAGCATTGAGTAATAGTTCATAAGCGTAGCCGATGTAGAATGGTGAAAGCTTTCCCTTCAGAGAGACTTTTAAGCATTTATCCCCAAAAGATTTTGCAGTACTAAGATCCGCAGCGACACAATGGACACGGCCTAGTTGCCAATAAGCAACTGAGAGGTTTTCAGCTTTGCAGTCATCACGTTGTTTCCAATGCCAAAGAGAGGCGTAAGAAGTGGCGATCATATCTTCTTTCTCTTCGTCTGTAAGCTCAGTTTTATCTAAGTAAGACCAAGTTTTATTAAAGCAGCCTGCTGAAAATGTATTGTGTAAAAGTTGGAGACCTTCTTTACTTTTTACAACTTCTGAGACTTTCTCTTTTATCTTCTTTTCTTTCCCTTGAAGTGGAGTATTGCCCAATAGTATAAGAGCGGTAAGCAATAGCGTATAGTTCATGATTCTCCCTAGTTTAAATGCTGGGCAAGCTTGAGTGCCCAAGGCACAATCAAGCTAAATTATGAAACGCGATTTTCAATTGGTAAGAACTTAAAAGAACCCTCGGTTAAGGGTTCTTGGAAAGATTATTTTAAAGTACTTAGATACTCGGTGAGGTCACGAATCTCTCTTTGATTGAGGATCGCTTTCATAGGAGGCATAGGACTTAACTTTACAGTTGACTTTACGTCCTTTTTATTTACCTGTTGAACTTTGCCATCCGCAAGAAGTATAGAGTATGTTGCTTTGTCCTCATCCTTCATAGTTCCAGAGACCACAGAACCGTCTTTCATAGTTAGTGTTAGTATGCCAAAGCCTTTAGAGAACTCTGCCGCAGGATCGACTATAGACTGAACAATTTTCAAACGTTTAAGTTTTGAGCCAGCTTTAGAAAGATCTGGACCTAAGATGCCGCCATTATCACCTATCTTGTGACAACGGATACACTGTGCAGCAGGGTGACCAAAGGCTATTTCTTTGCCTTTCGCTGGGTCGCCACCATATGCTAAAGGTAAGTATTGATTCATACGCTTAGAGGTTTTCTTTTTGTACTGAGCAATAAGGTCTGTTATAGCTTTACTTCCGGCAGATCTCTTTTTTGCTGCGTCGATGAGCTCTAGTCCATGTTGTTTGTACTTACTGCCACTAATGAGTTTAGTTAAATAGTTTTCCATCAGTTTATCTGCTTCTTTACCAGGAAACGAAGCAATGGAGTTTAGGGCATCTCGTTGTTCTGAGAGAGAACCCTTTTCAAAAGCCTTTGCGAGGTCTTTCATAGTGACTTTCCCAGTCAGTGTAGATGCTGCGAACTTGAGTTTTGCATCGCTGCTTGCTTCGGCTTTTGCTATAGTTGCATTGAGCTCAGCAGCTTTTAGTTTTTTCATGGTACTTAAAATGTCGATTTTCAGGTCTGTATCTTTACTGTTGTTATACAGACTAGCTAGAGTCGATGTCAATTTTGAGTTGTTTAGCTTCTTGAGAACTCTTAAGTAAATAGTACTTAGTCTAGTTGGTAGTGTATTGAGTTTTGAGCTTATTTCAGTCATTGCCAGAATCGCTGGTTCAATTGAACGCTCTTTATACTTTCGAACACGACCTTCAACCGGGTCTAAAAGTGGAGGCATCTTCCAAAAAGCATAGCATGCAAGAGCGGTGGTTTTCATGTTTTGTGGCGCACTTTGAGTGAGGATGAAGTTCTTCAATATCTGAGCATTCTCAGCTTTGCCGACTCTTAAATTTGCATTTATCGCACGTCTTAAAAGGGCTTCACCGCTTAGGTCATTTCTCTCGAGAGTTTTGGCTAATGCTGGGAGAGCTTCTGGTATAGAGAAGTCGTCGTGAATTGCTCTCGCTGTTTCAGTGACAATTGTCATATCTTTATCATTTAAGAATGCGGCAATTTTAGGGCTTTTTAGTCTTCTTAGTGCCAAGAGGGAACAGATCTTCTCTTCAGTAGAAGTCGATGTAGAAACCTTTGCCAGAGTCTCAGTAGCACTTTCGCTAGAACCAGTTAAACCCATGACTATAGCATGTCTCAGGTAAGCATCTTTGCCATTGTTTTGTTTGGCTAACTCTAGAAGTGGAGCGATCGCTTTTGAATTCTTAAGTTTGCCAATCGCAATAGCTGCTAGAGACTGAACTCTTAAGCTTTTGTCGTTTAGTAAAGGAAGTATGTGATCAAATGAAGCGGTATATTTCGCATCACCTAGAGCTCTTAGAGTATTGGCGCGAATTTCTACTTCTGAATCTTTTAGAAGATTGAAAAGTAGCTTAGATGTTTCAGGGCTTTTTCTAGAAATTTGTCCAAGCCCCCAGATACCATGTAGTCTTTCTAAGAGACTTTTCCCGTTAGTTGCAGCTTCTGCCAATAGTTCAGTTTTGTTTCTATTAACAAGCTCAAACTGAGAGTCTCTTCGCACTCTTAAATCTTGATGAGAGAGATTCTTTACTAGTTCAGTATCACCGACAGACTTAAAACCTTTAGAAAGCTTTTTGAAAGTTTCTTGGCGGATTGCAGCGAGGTCACTTTGGGGATCATCTATTTTTAAGATTAGGCCATTTGATGCAGGGTAATTTGGATAAGACATACAGCTACCGACATAAAGTGAGCCTTTTGGATCGATGGCAAGACCAGTCAAAACTTTTCCTTTCGCGATGACTTTCTCGTCGACCATTTTGAAACTCGCGCCGTCATTTTCAACTCTAAAGGCTGTAACTTCACTTCCAGAAGCATGAAAGAGGTGGTCTTTAAAGCTTGAGTTTAATGCAGTACCAGGATTGTAGTACATGCCACATGGGCCGTCTTTGTAGTTTTTGATAGTCGGGGCGATGTAAGCTGCTTGTCCTTGAGTGTAGGGAACTGACATCTTTTCGGACATCCATACATTGTACGGAGCTTCGCCGCTTATTGGTGCAAAATCTTGAAGCATAAACCATTGCCAGTGAAGTCTCCAACCAGTTTGGGATCCTTCGATTAGGTAAAGAAAACGTTCTTTTTCAGTAGGATAGTCGCCGTCATTGTCTACGGAAAACAAGTTGCCGTATTTATCAAAAGCTAGTTCTTGGGCATTTCTCACACCGAGTGTGAAGGTTTCTAAGTTTGAGCCATCTAGCTCACAGCGCATAACAGCACCACGGTGAGGGAAAACGTGACGGTCTTTACCATCTGGAGAAGATGCATTGAAACCTTTATCGGCAACAGACCAGTAAAGTCGACCGTCCATACCTATGGCAAGTCCAGAAGTATTGTGACCACCTTGGCCGATATGGACAGAGTAGCCAGTACTGATTATCTCGCGCTTATCAAACTTACCGTCGCCATCTCTGTCTGAGTATTTCCATAAGTTCGGCTCGTGCATCAAGTAAAGGTTACCGTCGTGCCAAAGAGAACCAGCTGCTAGGCCAGTACCTTCATTATGAGTCGGGTTGAAAACTTTGTCATGCTTATCGGCGACGCCATCATTATTTGAATCGATGTGAGTTGTGAAAGGGTCATTTATAGCAGTGAGGTCACGCCAATCAAACTTGCCGTCTTTGTTGAAGTCGACTTTGATCGTTTTTTTGTTAGCTTTGCTGTTTTCTGTCTTGAGGTTTTCACGGTAAAACTTCATTCTGTCTTCTACAGATAAAAACTGTAAATCGTTTTTTACCCAATGACGGATCCGTCTCAAGTCAAGGCTACCGCCGCCACGTCTTCTAGCATTTGTTACATAGGCTTTGCCCTGGTTGTCAAAGGTAAGAGAGACAGGATTGATTAAGTCTGGCTTTTCTGCAAATTTGGTGATTGAGAGTTCTTGGCTGTGAAGATAAGAAAGGTTTATGAGAAAAGCTAAAAGGATATAAAAGTGTTGATTCATTTTTTGCCTAAAGTTATTTTATACTAGCAAGGTATTTTATCTATAAAAAAATAATAATGCGCATCTTGCGCAACGTTTCAGTAAATTGCGCAATTCATTCTTATTTGGTTTAATAGCTAAAAGTTGGTAAATCCCATAATTTTATACAAAACATGGTCTGACATTTCATCTTACCTTGGTAATTCTATAATCGACTTTTCAATGATAAGATATGAACAGTTGTCAAAAAGAGGCAATTAGTTGATTCTTGGCCATTCTATAGTATACTATGCCAATATTTTATAAGGCGTAAGTTTCTATGGTTCAAGTTTTAGTGGTAGAAGATGACAAAAGTCATGCAGATATGGTTAAACAGTATCTTGATATTAAAGAACTTGATTCACATGTCGTTTATTCAGGCCAGTCTGCGATTGATTGGTTAACTCAAAACTCTTGCCAACTGATCATTACAGACATACGTATGCCGAATGGTAGTGGTATTGACCTCATGCAGTGGAACCGTCAGTCTGGGCCAAACCTTCCAGTAATAGTTATCTCTGGAGATCTCCTAGCAGAGCGTGAGTCTCGTCAGTTTTGTGAGATAATGGACGTACCTTACTTTAGCAAACCTGTCGTACTTGAAGAATTGTATGGTGAGATTTTAAATGGTCTTGCTGTTACCAATTAGTTAGCCTGCCAAAGATAATTTTCTTTGGCAAGACTAAAAAGCTTTACTTAGCTTGCTGCCACTTCGCAAACTCTTTTGCATGATACGTTAAGATTATATCTGCTCCAGCTCTCTTGAATGAAAGAAGAGTTTCTTGAACAACCCTTTCGTAGTCTAGCCAGCCATTTTGAGCGGCTGCATTGAGCATAGAGTACTCTCCAGAAACATTGTACACTGCAACCGGAAGCTCCGACATCTCGGCAACTGCGCGCACCACATCGAGATACGGCATGCCTGGCTTAACCATGACCATGTCGGCACCTTCTTGTATGTCGTGTTGCACTTCACGTATAGCTTCGCGTATATTTGCTGGATCCATCTGGTAAGTTTTTTTATCGCCTGATTTAGGTGCACTATCGAGAGCATCTCGGAAAGGACCGTAGTAAGCAGAAGCGTACTTTGCAGAGTAGGAAAGTATACCAACATCTGTAAATCCGGCGTCATCTAGAGCTTCACGTATGACTTCAACTCGGCCATCCATCATGTCAGATGGAGCTATTATGTCAGCGCCAGCTTTAGCTTGGGCTACGGCCATATCTGCCAATATAGGTAGAGTTTTGTCATTTATTATTTCGCCTTCTTCAACATAGCCGTCATGGCCATCTGAACTGTATGGGTCCATAGCAACGTCAGTTATAACGAGCATCTCAGGAACGGCTTTCTTAACAGCTTTTATCGCTCTTTGGTAGAGGCCATCAGGATTCGTTGATTCAGTTGCAAGTTTGTCTTTTATAGAGTCGTCTAGAGCAGGGAAAAGATCGATTGCTTTTATACCAAGGTCCCAAAGCTCCTGACACTCTTTGGCGAGTAGATCGACAGAAAAGCGATAGATGTTTGGCATGGACTTAACTTCAATTTTCTGGTTTTCACCATCGATCACAAAGAGAGGCATGACCAAGTCATTTACAGTGACTTCATTTTCACAGACTAAAGATCTCAAAGCGTGAGAACGGCGGTTTCTACGAGGGCGGATTGGGATATTATAGTTAAGCATAATTAGGCTTCCGTATTTTCTTTAACTGGTCTTAGTTCGACTCCAGCTTCAGCGAGAAGGTTGCTGGAGACGTCGTCAATGCTGTAGCGAGCATGAAAGATAACTTGTTTTATGCCGGCGTTGATGATCATTTTTGCACAAAGTAAGCATGGGGAGAAAGTCGTATAGAGTATGGACTGATCAACGCTTATACCGTGGCAAGCAGCTTGAACAATGGCATTTTCTTCAGCATGGCAACATAGGCAATCTGTTAAACCATGACCCGACTTAACGTCAGAGTTGCAGCGTGGGCAGCCACCATCATCACAGTTGCGGACACCACGTGGAGTTCCATTGTAGCCGGTAGAGATAACGCGTTTGTCTTTGACTATAACCGCAGCGACCTGCCGTCTTGAACAGCTACTTCTCTCAGCTGCGACATGTGCGATATTCATAAAGTATTCATCCCAACCAGGGCGTTTTGCAGGCATATATTTTTCCGGTAATTTTAGATTTTACTGCCCGAAGGCACAAATTTTATAAAGCGTACGTCACTACAAACAGTTTTCACTCGAGCCAGTATATCTTTCTTGTTGTACGTTTCTAAAACGTGCATCGCTGAAGAGTGGTCGACCTCTATCATGAGGATGTTGTTATTTATCGCAGTTGGACGACATAGAGTACTTACGGCGACGCCAACGAGCTCTTCCCAGCGGTTGAGTATATCGTTGAATTGAGCGCGGTCATCCATTTTGGCATTTTTCATAATAGACTGCAGTGTATCAGCTATGTGACAGTCAGGTCGTTGGTGACTCTCCATTTCAAGTCTAGCGCGATCTTTACCGTAAAGGTCTTCCATCAACCTTTTGCGTTGATTTTCCTTACGACTATTGCCGCGATACTTCGACTTGTTGCGGTGATCTTCTTGTCCGCCCCAGAAATTTTCCATAATGATTACCTGTGAATCTTAACTCAGCTGTTGACTTTGCTTGAATGTTGATAAATATACACGGAAAACTTATTTTTAAATTGTGTAGTGAACTATATGGCCTTTGAATTTCTTGCAGAAAATCTAAAAACTCTACAGACAGCTGTAGATGAAACCTGTCAGACTTGTGATAGAGACCCTAAAAAAGTCTTTGTATTGCCAGTCACCAAGCGACAACCTTTGGAAAAACTACAGGCTCTCTATGACCTTGGTGAAAGACAATTTGCCGAGAATCGAGTGCAAGAGATGCTCGATAAGGCAGAGCAACTACCTAGTGATCTTACCTGGCACTTAATTGGCCCACTTCAGAGTAATAAAGTTCGTCAAGCTCTTAAGTTTGCAAAGTATATACACTCTGTGGACTCAGCTAAACTTTTGAATAGGATTGAGCGTATAGCTGGAGAAGACGCTAAGAAAGTAAAAGTTTTCCTTCAGGTAAATATCACCGAAGAAGAACAAAAAAGTGGTTTCAGTAAAGATGCCGTTGAAGCTGTAGTGAAAAATTCACTAAGCTTTGAAAATATCGAAATTATTGGTCTTATGGCGATGGGCCGTTCAGGTGCATCAGCTGAAGAAACAAAAGCTACTTTTTGTGAACTTCGCGAACTCCGTGATTCACTTCAGTTAATAAATTCTAAAATAACTGAACTTTCTATGGGTATGTCAGGTGATTATAAGTTGGCTATTCAAGAAGGTAGCACCTATATTAGGGTCGGTTCATTGTTGTTAGGCGATCGGGAGTATTAGGACTAGTTATGAAAAGTGTTATGTTTGTGTGTTTAGGAAATATTTGTCGTTCTCCAGTTGGAGAAGCGGTATTTCGTCACTTGCTTAAAGAGCGTGGTTTAGAGCACAAATATACTTGCGACTCTTCTGGGACGAGTGCCTTCCATGCTGGTGCTGAGCCAGACCCACGTATGGGGATGACGGCTGAAAAACACGGTATTCCTATGGATCACAGCGCTCAACAATTCACGAAGTCGCACTATGAAGATTTTGACGTCATCATGGCGATGGATCAGTCTAACTATCAGAACATCATCAAAGTTTCACAAAATCACAAGTTAAGACCTAAAGTTCATATGCTTCGTGAGTTTGATCCTCAAGCAGCGTCTGCAGATGCCGAAGTCCCTGACCCTTACTACAAAGGTGGTTTGGAGGCTTTTGAAGAAGTTTATGAGATAGTACATCGCTCTTGCAACAAACTTCTCGATGAACTAGAAGCTGGAAATCTCTAGCAGATTTTTTCTTTCCGTGCAGTATACTTAGGCCATGTATGATTAGATGGTGTATGTATGAACAAGCGTTTTTCACAACTTTTAAGTTGTCTCCTATTTTTATTTATTTCCCACTTAGCTTACTCTGAAGTAGACCTTTCGGATAAAGTTGAGAACCTTGGTATTCCTTATGGTGATTTTTACAAAGGTGGGGCCAAAATCTATGCCCGAAATGTATGGGACCTTAAGGCTTTCGATGGCCGCCTCTATATCGGTGCCGGAAATAGTAGCAATCTTGGACCAGCTATAAATGCCGGTCCCTTACCGATTATCTCTTGGAACCCCACGACCCAAAAGTTTATTGAAGAGTTTACCGTTCAAGATGAGCAAATTGACCTCTTTTATGAGTTCGATGGCGCTCTTTATACACCAGGTCACGATCCAAAAGAAAGCTGGAGGTTGGGTAACTTTTACCGCCTTGAGAGTTCAGGGAAATGGCAAAAGCACCGTACGATCCCAGGAGGCATTCACACCTATGCTATGCACCAAAAAGATTCTCGACTATATGCAGGCTTAGGAGCTATAAATGCCGTTCCAAATGCTCCTAAAGGTAAGAAGTCTGGCTCTGCCGTTGCTACTTCAGATGACAATGGAAAAACTTGGCAAAAGATAAATACTGGCGGTTGGCGTATCCATGCATTTTTAGAAGCTGCTGGAGAGGTTTATGCGACTGATATTTTTACTGGTCCTGATTACCTTAAAGTTTTAAAAAAGATGCATCGAGAAGAGCTCTATGCCCCTGTTTACGAGTTTGAAAGTGGCAAGGTTGAACGCCGTTTAGATTTATCCGCAGAAGTCATTTTCAAGGGGTTTAAACTTGAAGGTATGCGGATGGCTAAAGTAGTGAAGCCACAAGTTTGGAAAGGAGGGAGTCTCTATATCGGGGCTGCTTGTCATAACGATCACCAGTTCTGGCCATTTGGGTTATTTTACGCTTTATCTCTTAAAAAGGGAGATGTAAAAACAGCCTACGTAAAACTTCCTGAAGCGTGTCAGGTATGGGACATAAAAATTCGAAATGGAGCCATCTATGTTTTGGCAAGAGCCTTAGATGATAGCCAGAAAAACTTTCTATTTAAAACTAAGGATTTGAGTAAAAAGTTTGAAACGGTTCTGACTTTTACGAGTTCTACATTTGCTAGGTCTTTTGAGTTCCTAAATGGCGATGCCTATTTTGGACTGGGCAGTACTATTAGAAATCCACAAAAGTGGCAACAGTCCGAACTTCACGAACAAACTGGTACACTTTTGCGAATAAAAAAAGAGTTCTTCCAGCCTTAAAACTGCTCCGTTAAGTCTTCATCTGGAAAAATGGCGTAGTGAGCTAGACCATCATTTGAAATCCATCCACGAGACATCTGTGGAGAGCTAAATGGTAGCGCGACATTTCCTTTTGCATCAACGGCAACAGCACCACCGTAACCTTCAGCTTTTTCGACTTCGAGTAAGGTGAACTCTATAGCTTCTTGTAGACTCATGTTTTTTAGCTCAACCAAGTCGGCAACTCTTCTGGCAAATGCAGTTCTTATAAAAGCTTCACCATCACCAGTAGCGCTTATCGCACAAGTATTATTCTCAGCCCAAGTACCGCCACCAATAACAGCAGTATCGCTAACTCTTCCCGGAGGTTGATTGGTTAAACCACCGGTTGATGTTCCTGCGGCAATATTTCCATGACAGTCCAGAGCAACGGCACCAACTGTGTTACCAGGATTTTCAATGAATGTATGAGCACCTGTGTTGCCTTCTCCTTGGCGCAGTTTCAGCCAAGAGTTTCGGCTTCTTTCAGTCATGAAATAACTTGGGTCGACAGATTCACAGCTTTTTGAAAGTGAGAATTTCTCGGCATCTTCTCCAAATAAACAAACAACAGCTTCAGGCAACATAGCTTTCACAGCAGTGATAGGATTTTTGATAGTTTGTAGTCCCATAACAGCTCCCGCTGTGCGGTCATAGCCATCCATGATTGAGGCAGACAAACGTATTTGCTCATCATTGCAGAGAACTCCTCCGTGGGCAGCATTGAAAATAGGGTGATTTTCAAGGGAGCATATAGCTGCAGTTACAGCATCTATGGCAGTACCTTCTTTTGCGAGAACATCATAACCAGCTTTGAGGGCATCGCGTAGACCAGCATCGAATTCAAGGCGATAGTCACCTTCTAGTTTTTTGGGGTCTAAAGAACTAGCCCCACCATGTATGGCTAAAGTAAATTTTTTCATATCACACTCCAAATAGCTTTTTGGTAGATAACCCAAATACTTTTTGTCTTACTTTAAAATGAGTGTTTTTTGGCAGAAAAGAAAGAAAATGCCATTTTTATCTTTTTAGACCTGTGTAGTTTACTTGAACTGAGATAATGAATATGAGGGCATGATGAAGGGATTTTACTTACTACTACTTCTACCATTCTTTTGTTTTGGACAGACTGCAGAGAAGCATTTTGAGATGGCAAAGAAGTCTTTTCCAAATTACGCAACGACGATGTCATACTTAGGCAAAGCTATATATAAAGATGCGGACAATTCACTTTATTATTTAACAAGAGCAAAAGTTCGTTTTACTTCGGGTAAAGCGAGGAAAGAGGACATGGAAAGGGATTTAAAGAAGGCTTTGGAGTTAGATCCAGAGAACCCTTATATCTATGTTTGGTTAGCTAAAGTTATGGAAAATGAAGACCAATATTTTATGGAGAGTCGTGCATTAGTTAGTCGCAAACCATTAGAAGAGCGAAATTTCTCAGACTATTTAATTCTTTTAGGAAGTAATGAGAATTCCGATGAGTAAAAGCTCAAATACTTGAGCGAGATCTCAGAGTTACCTAAAGATGAAGCTCTTGAAGGAGCGTTTCTGACAGAAGAGTTTGATCCTGCTGGCTTGCCTGATTATTCATATTTAACATTTTCTAACTACAAAAAACCTTTGCGACATGCGCTAGAGCTTAGGAAAATACAATTTAGTCATAAAGATGATAAGTATATGTCTTTAAGACTTAAAAGATCCATTAGAGTTTACAGTGTGACAAAATTTTCTGACTTAATAATTTATTATAATTTGGGATTATATAATAAGGTTCTTTCGTTAGCTCCAAGTTTTTATAAAAAATGTGCTAGTGGTTTTAAGGCCAAAACAATGTTGCTTATTGGGCTTTCATACAAAGAAACGGGGCTTTATGCAAAGGCGATAAAGTGCTTTAAAACAGCGTTAAAGTTAGAGCCCGATAAAAATAACTTTGAGTGTGTAACTAAGTTGGTTCATTGTTATGTCCTTCAAGGGAATTATGAATTAGCAGAAACAGTTGTTCAGAATACTGAATTTAAGAAATCAATTAAAGATTATCTTAAGATGACTTTAACAGCATCGTACTTATCTCTTTTTCAAGATCGAGATTTTTGGAATAAGCTTTATCCAGAGATCAAAAAGAACGCAAAAAGATTCTACAATGAGGAGCTTAGGGAATTCAGTTCTCAGTATAACTTCTTCCAAACAGTGATTGGGGAGGACTATTTTAATTTCGCAAAGAAGATCGATGAGCGGTCTTCCCATATATACGAGCCGGGAGTTGGTAAACTAGTTTCCAGTCAAGTCAATAATGTCTTAGCTTTAAGTAAGCCTGACGATTTACAATGGCCTCAGGAAATTGGAACATACTACGCGGATAGAATAGAGCATGATGTAAACTTTGTTCGCTTTTTAATGATGAAAGGTAGTTTTGAAGAGGCACGAAAAGAACTAAAGAATCTTTTTGAATTCAGCCCAAATCATCTTCGAGCCCAAGTCTTACAAGGGATGCTTTACTTATCAACTAAAGACTATAAAAAAGCTTATGCGACCTTTGGTAAATTAGCGGATAAAAGGCAGGCTGAGTATTATCAGCTAGCAACTATTCTCTGTCTTGGAAAATTCTCTTTAGTTCAGTCCCGTATAGCTAAATCTAAGACGCCAATTATTGATGAACGAGCTCATATTCTTAACTACTTAGTGAATCCAAATGAAGACGAAGCCAAGAAAGCTTAAGAGGCGTCACTATCTAAGATTAACATTTTCCCTTATCGCAAGTATGCTGAATATCAGCTAGGGAAGATTACCAGAGAGGACTTTGATAAGGCACTAAACTTTGGGCCTATCTTCCAGCCTAAGTACAACTTCTTCATGGGTTTTGATGCCTACCGTTCTAGGAATAAGGATCTTGCAAAAGAATACTTTAAGAAAAGTCTTCATCACTACTCAATTGACCAAGCAGAGTATCATATAGCAGTTGCTTTACTTAAGAAGCTAGATGATTAAAAATCAATAAGCCTTTATATCAAGAACATATGGCTGTGGAGTCGCAAGCTCATGTATTTCTTTTTCGTACTTATCAGCCAGAGCTTTAAGGCGGTCTAGGTCTGCTTGAATTGACTTGCGGAACTCAACGATTTTTTCTGGTTGCTCGGCAAACTTTCGGCGTTGACCTTTCATGCGAATTTGTAGGTTGCGGTAAGGGCGTAATGCTTCGTCATTTCGTTTGACATTTAACATGGCTAATTTTAGCGACTGTTGATAGGTAGGGGAAAGTTTGTTTTGAGATATATCTATACCTTTAGCGAGGTCAACATGAGAAACTATGTCAATGACTTTTTTGCCATTCATCGATACAGAGTAGGTGCCAGCATTTAAGCCAATGACCTGAATTAGTTCTTGATTGAAACTTAGGCCTTTCATAGCTTGGTTGAAGCCAAAAGTTGGGTTGTCGTTATAGAAGTATGGTTTAGGGCCAGGTTTGTCTGTGGCGGGTAAAACCCAAGGAAGAAACTGTGGCTTTACTTCGCATGCGAAACCTTTTGATGATGCTTCGTGTTTGGATGTATTTTTAGAAGCAGATGAGGTTTTGACATCTATTTCGACAGAGCTAATTGAGTTTCTAGTTCCTTTAAAGTACTTAGCCATTTGAACTGCCATGACCGCCTGGCCGATAGGATTTGGGTGGATGGAGTCTTCCATGAGAGTAAATTTTGGTTGAGTTGTACGAGCAAAAGCAGTTACATCGTTCATCGGTCCCCAAAAGTTAATGAAGTTGAGTTTGTCGTCGTTAGCTTTTGAACGAATCCAACCTGTGTACATACCGAGTTTTGCATTGTAGTCAGGGTGAGTGTTGAGTCTTTTGAAGTAAAAGTCTTTTTCTTTGTTTCTTATGCGGTATTGCTGTTGATCGAACATGGTGGGAGCGATGACAATGGGTGTTGCTTCGAGGGCTTTTATCTTATCGACTATTTTGCTCATGTCACTTTTATAAGTGTCGAAGTTCTCTTGAGAAAATGGCTGATACCGTCCATCATTCATACCGAGCATCACAGTAACATACTTTGGCATAGTAAAGCTTACATCTTCTTCAAATCTATCTAGAAGGTGTATTGCTTTATCGCCGCTAATTCCGGCATTAAATGTACTTAGGTTTAGGTCGTGGTAGCGAGTGTAGAGAAAGTTTTCGATGTACTGGGTGTACATGCATTGATGAGTGATGGAGTCACCAGCAAAGACGATGTTGTCATTTTTTTTAGGAGAAAAGACTTCTTGAGAAGATAGCAGAAATGGAAAGAGGAATAAGCAGAAAAGTAATTTTTTGATCATAAAACACACCCAGTTATTTAAGGCAAAATAACTGGACGCGCGCAAATTTACAAGATCAAGTCTCAGAAGCGGAAGACGTTGTAGTGAGCGAGTAGAGCAACATCACCAAGTTCTATTAAGTCTCCAGGGAAAACTGTAGTCTTAGAAACTTCTTCACGATTAACGATAGTTTTGTTGAAACTTTCATTATCTTGAAGAGAAAACAGTTTATCGCGAACCATGATCTTACAGTGACTTCTAGAAACTGATGGAGAGTCGATGTGTATATCGGCTGTACTGACTCGACCAAGTCCAAACATGCTGTTTGGTGCGAGTGGGTAAGTTTTAGACTCTGCACCGGCTAGAACAGTTAAAGCAAGCTCCGGACGCTCTGCAACTTTTCTAAAGAGTGAGTGCGCTCTGGCATTGACGTCGCCTTCGAAGGCTACTTGAATCTCTTCACGGCCAATACTTATAACTTCGTCACCTTTGAGTTTAACTGGATTGTTGATGCGAGCGCCATTTACACAAACAGCAGCACGACATGCGCCCATTTTTTCGATGAATACGCCTTTGGCATTCCAAGAAACCATCGCAGTGAAAGCTGCAGCAGAGTCACTGAGAATACGGATGTCACATATAGGGTGTGTACCGATCAGACAGCTATTTTTCGTAGTGGACCATTCTTTGCCTTTGTAAGTAAAAGTGGCTTTACCCGGAGTCGCTTTTTGAGAAAGTTCATCGGCGATAAGGTTTTGGTCAATAGAAACAGTGTCTGTAGAAACGATGTTACTTGCTTCATAAACGAGCCAGTGTTTGCCAAGTTGTATAACTAGGCGAGACTCCATAGGTCTGAAAGCTTGGCGAGTTTTTATGCCATCGAAAGCAAGCATGTCGCGCTTACCTTTGTCCATAAAAATACACTCGTCTTTAACTTTCATGATAACTAGGTGCTCAGGGGAAAGTTCATTATCTGCAATAGTGACTGTTGCATTTTCATCGCGACCAATAGTGAACATATAGTCGTCTGTGTCTAGAGGAAACTCTTTACTGCTACTACCTGTTACCATGTACAGTGCAGGAGGCAGGTCAACTGCTACTCGAGTATCTCTATTTTCTTTAGGGGCGGGCTTTTTAATAACGAGCTTTTTTTTTGCTGGCACTTTGCCCGAAGGTTTTTCACCTCTTGCCGCAGGTCTCAACGTTTTATCCATAACTACTCCAAAAACTTACAAGAATTCTATGTCATTATCCAGTCACACAGGCGTAACTATAACGCAAATTCGCAATATAGCAAAATCATCAAAATTGATCGTAGACGTAAATAGGGTCGTCATCGAAAAAATCATCGTCAATTGTTGTTTCTGGCGAATTAGTTAATTGTGGGGAGTTGTTAGGTGCCTCATTTTTGTTGAGAACATGTAAAAATGGTGAGAGCTCGTTAGTTTTATTGTCCTGAAAGCTATTGAACTTTGGCCAGTATAAAAAGAGTTGCTCTTTAGCTCGAGTCATAGCGACATAAAGTAGTCGGCGTTCTTCTTCAAAGTTGACGGATGAGCGTCGTATAGGGATAGCACCGTCGGCAACATTTATGATATAAACACAGTCCCATTCTTTCCCTTTAGCAGAGTGGATTGTGCTTAAAATAAGTGCAGACTCGTCTTCATCTTCGTCTGGATCAACTTGGTCGAGGAGAAGCTCAGCGGCAAAGTCACTTAAGGATTTTGCTTCCATAAGGTGCCCAGCTAGATTTTGAATGTCGTGTATTCTAGTACTGGCGTCTTCATAGTTTGAGTGAATCACTGTTTTATACCACTCGATAGCTTGGGATATAAAAACTGGATCGGGTTCATCGTGCCACTCGGTTTGAGTCAGCGTCATGAGTTCTAAAAAGACATCCTCAGCTTTTGCGGGAATTTTGGAACTGCCAATTTTGTCGAGTTGGTTAACAAGTCTTTCTGCGGTCTTTTCGCCGATACCAGGAATAAGCAGTAGAACTCTCAACCAAGCGGCAGTGTTTTGGGTAAAGCAGCAGCTGATAACTGAAATGAAGTCGCGAACATGAGCCGCTTCTGTGAGCTTGACGCCACCATATTTTTTATAAGGAATTCTTTCTTGTATGAGCACTTTTTCAAGACTCATGGCCTGCATACTTGATCGGAAAATAACAGCTTGTTTGTGGTAGGGTATACCTTGTTGGAGATTGTTATACACTCGCTCAATTATTTGCATGGCAACTTGGTGTTGGTCTCGAGAGCCAGTTAAGAGTGGTGCTGGGCCGATCTTATCGTCTGCGGAGTTGAGCTCTTTGGGATAAACTTCACGAGATTCTGAAATGATGTTGTTACAGGCGTCTAATATAGGTTGGCTACTACGGTAGTTGTCTTCAAGTTTGACGATTCCCGCACCTTTGAAGTCATTTTCAAAATCGCGCATTTGAGCGGATAGTGCACCGCGGAAAGAGTAAATGCTTTGGCAGTCGTCACCTACAGCCATGATGTTGTCGTGATTTTTGACAAGCTCTTTGAGTATTTCGACTTGGACTTTACTGGTGTCCTGGTACTCGTCGACCATAACGTAGTCATAGGCTTTACGGATAGTGTCGCCTTGCTTTGACTGGAGACAGTGTAACCAAGCTTCGAGTATATCGTCATAGTCTAAAAGCTTGGCGTCTTTTTTTCTTTTTCGGAGTTGTTCTACTTTTGTATTTAACCACTCGCTTGCAGATGCAGCATGAGGGAAAAAACGTTGAGTTACAGAGTGAACATCTTCTTGAAGATTGACGCATAGACTATTTAGGTGAAGTAAATCTTTTAGACTCATGCCGATGTTTTCGAGGCCTTTTTTATCATCGTCTTTTAGGTCGAGTTTGACGATTCTTTTACAGTCTCGATCATCGATGATGTTGAAAGCAGAGTCACTTAACTTGAGTCTTTTTAACCAACGAAAAGCAGTGGCGTGGAAAGTGCCGCCGATGTTTTGGAGGTCGGCTATTTTTCCTGAATTTTCTATAAGCTTTGCAGCTCGTTCATTCATCTCGGCAGCAGCTTTACGAGTAAAGGTCAGGAGTAGAATTCTTTCAGGTTGTACACCTTCAGCAACCATAGCAGCATATCGGTGAGTGAGAGTACGAGTTTTCCCAGTTCCAGCACCGGCGAGAACGAGAAGGGCTCCTTTACGGTGCTCAACTACTTGGTTCTGGGAATGATTCAGCATTTTCTAAAAGTTCTTAGTCCTTTTTCTCATCTAAGAACGATAGTTTGGAAGCATCAAACTTTACAGTGAATTTACCATCTGATTTAGCAAAACTTTTTTTGCCAGGGCCATAAGTCCACTCAGCAAGGTTAGCAAGGTTACTATGCGCGTTTGTCTCACTTATAACACCAGGAGTTTTCACTTTGAAGGTGACTTCGAGGTCTTTTAAAGCGTTGTTAGGTTTCTGCTTCATACGGCCAAGGTTGAAAGGGTAAAGAGCTGAAAAAACATAGTTTTTGTCGTCTTTCTCTAAACTTGTATATGGCAGAAGGCCTTCACGTAGAGCTTTGCGTAGATCATCGATTTGTAAGTTTATGTAGGCATTCATTTTATCATCTTCTTCATGGACGCGAAGTGAGATGACATGAACGTCTTTAAAGCGTTTGAAGTGAGCCTTCATTTTGGCAACATCGAAGATGCGCGGTTTATCGCTGCCATCTTCTTGCTTGTTGAGTTCTTGAAGAGCTTTCTCAGAATCTTTGAGTATCTTCATGCCCGATACAGGCATGGAGTACTTCAGGACGATCTTGGCAGAGCCATCGCCATTTATTTGGATATACTCATCGAGAGTCACGCAGCCTGATAGTAGCATCAGAGCTGCGCAAGTTAGAATTCGAATCACTTACTAGCGGCCTTTGGTTTCTTGGCGGCTGGTTTTTTAGCAGCAGCTTTTTTACGACCGGTTTTCTTCTCTAGGAAGAACAGAAGCTTATTACCATCGGCAGTGACTTTGGCGTTCATACCAGCCTTGAAGTTACTGCGAAGTATTTCTTCTGCGAGATAGTCTTCTATGTGTCTTTCAACAGCTCTTCTCAAAGGTCTTGCACCATATTCTGGTTTATAGCCTTTTTCGATGAGGAAGTCACGAACTTCGTCGTCATACTCAAGTCCCATTTCTCTTTCTTGTAGACGAGAAACGATCTTAGAAACTTCTAGATCAACGATGTTACGAAGATGTTCTTTGCCAAGTTCACGGAAAACTATGACTTCATCAAGTCTGTTAAGAAACTCTGGTTTGAAGTGCTTCTTAGCAGCATCTTGAAGCTTCTCAACTTGTCTCTCGTACTCCATCTCTTCATCAGAAGAGCCGAAACCGAGCATACCAGAGTTGCGAATGTTAGACGCACCGACATTTGAAGTCATGATCACGATAGTGTTACGGAAGTTGATCTTCACGCCATTTGTATCTGTTACCATGCCTTCTTCCATGATCTGTAGCATAATATTCATAACATCTGGGTGAGCTTTCTCTATTTCGTCAAAAAGAACAACAGAGTAAGGTCTTCTTCTCACTTTCTCTGTAAGTTCGCCACCATCGCCGTGACCGACGTATCCTGGAGGTGAACCGGTGAGGCGTGTTACATTGAATTTTTCCATGTACTCAGACATGTCGACTTGGATAAGTGCATCTGCATCACCAAACATCATCTCTGCGATAGTTTTAGCGAGAAGAGTCTTACCAACACCAGTTGGCCCTAAGAACATAAATGAACCGATTGGTCTATTTGGATCTTTTAGGTCAGCTCTTGAGCGTCGCAGTGAACGAGTCACAGACTGAATAGCTTCGGCTTGGCCGATGATGTTACCGGCAAGCTCTTTTTCCATATTTAGAAGTTTTTGAAGTTCACATTCTTCTAGCTGCTTGATTGGAACACCAGTTAAGTTCGCGACTATGTGGCTTATTTCATCCGCATCGATAGTAACGATCTTGCTGTTGTTTTCTTCTTTCCATTTTTCAAGAGTATCTTCAAGATCCTTTTTAAGGGTCTTTTCTTTGTCTCTTAAGTTGGCAGCTTCTTCAAAACTTTGATTCTCAATCGCATCTTTCTTTTGAACTTGGATGCCATTTATTTGTTCTTCGATATGTTTGAGGTCTGGTGGGCGAACCATAGCAGCTATGCGAGCACGTGCTCCTGCTTCATCCATAACATCGATGGCTTTGTCAGGAAGCTGACGACCAGTGATGTAACGCTCAGAAAGTTTTACCGCTTCTTCTAAAGCAGCATCGGTATATTTGACGTGGTGGTGCTCTTCATATTTGTAGACGATACCACTGAGAATGTCGATCGCATCTTCTACTGAAGGAGCGTTGACAACTAGTGACTGGAAACGTCTTTCTAGAGCAGCATCTTTTTCGATGTACTTACGGTACTCGTCCATAGTAGTCGCACCGACACACTGGATCTCGCCGCGAGAAAGAGCAGGTTTTAAGATGTTTGAGGCATCCATCGCACCTTCGGCACTACCAGCACCAACGATGGTGTGGAGTTCGTCGATGAAAAGGATAACATTTTTGTTAGCTTTCATTTCTTCCATGACAGCTTTGATACGCTCTTCGAATTGACCACGATACTTAGTACCAGCAATCATTTGCGGAAGGTCGAGTGCAACAACAGCTTTGTTGCGGAGTATGTCAGGAACTGCGCCTTCAACGATCGACTGAGCTAGACCTTCGACGATGGCAGTTTTACCAACACCAGCTTCACCAATAAGAACAGGATTGTTCTTGTTACGGCGACAAAGGATTTGAATGATTCTTTCGATTTCTTTAGAACGACCAATAACTGGGTCAAGTTCTTTATTTCGAGCCATCTCAGTTAAGTCACGACCATAAGAACGAAGAGCAGGCATGTCAGTAGATCTTGGTGTCGCATCTTCAGTTTTTGGTGTTGATTGAGACTTAGCGTCTGCCGGTATGTAGTTTGGGTCGAGAGCTTTAAGAACTTCACGACGGATAGAGTCAGCATCAACGTTTAGAGAACGAAGAACTTGAGCTGCTATGCCTTCACCTTCGCGAAGAAGACCAAGAAGCAAGTGCTCTGTACCGATGTAGTTATAGTTCAGTGAACGCGCTTCTCTTGCTGCTAGAGTAAGAACTTTCTTAACTCTTGGCGTTAGAGGTATGTCGCCTTCTTGAACCGTTGTGCCTCCAGGAGGCGAAAGTTTTTCTACTGCAGTTCTGACGGTATTTAGATCAAGTCCCATTGCTTGTAGAGCAGAGACAGCCACACCTTGACCAAGAACGATTAATCCCAAAAGAACATGTTCAGTGCCAACGCAGTCATGGTTATATTTTTGCGCTTCACTCTTAGCTAGAATCAACACTTGTTGTGCTCTAGGTGTGAAGTTATTCATCGCAAAGTCGAAATCATCGCTCACTATTAAATATCCTTTTCATTTAAATCTTTTATTGCCGAAAATAGCTATTTTCAGCGGCCCGAAATTTTATTCTGCTACCATATCATAGAGTCTAGTATGTTACCAGTTCTATACGCACGACTCATGAACTGCGCCAATGCATTTTTTTGATATCTATTTTTGTTATTTTACATTAATTTTTGTCTGGTGAATACAGTTTATGACGGAATTCATTTAGCATTTTCTTCACATCAAGAACTAAAGTCTCATTCTGTACTTGTAATAGTCTATTTAAAAATGAACGAAAGTGTCTTACAATTAAGTACTTAGTTGCCCAAGGAGTATTATGATGAAAAGTCTAAGCTTAGCTATATTTTTACTGTTTATTTCTACTGTTTTTTCTGAAGTTGTGCACGATAAACAAATTGATCGCAAGTTTCTTAAGCAAGATGTCGAAGGTTGGACAGTTTTAGTGAATCAAGAGTTTGTTAAAGCTAGCGAGTGGCCCACAGCTAAAAGAGTTATAAGTAATCAACTTTTTCAGATGAAGCTTAAGCTAAATGATAAAGTCATCGCGGAGATGCAAAAGGTAATAATTTATGTCGACAAAAAGGATGAAGGCAAGACGGTGGCGCAGTATCATCCAAGCTCTGGCTGGTTAAAGAAGAATTCGTTCAGTACCAATAAGGCTAAATGCATCGAAATTTGTGATCCCAAGAAGTTTTTAAATTACTCAAAATCTCAGCCTTTCATCATGCTTCATGAGTTTATGCACGCTTACCATCATCAAGTTCTAACTTTTGAAAATAAGGCAATAATCAAGCTTTATAAGGATGCGATGAAAGCAGGGAAGTATAAGAAGGTAAGACATGTAAATGGCTCTGAAGTCGATCACTACTCCGCAACAAATCATAAAGAATATTTTTCAGAAGCGGCCGAAGCTTATTTCGGTACAAATGACTTTTTCCCTTTTGTAAAAGGAGAAATCCTTAAGTATGATCCAGAGGTTTGTAAGTTTTTAAAGCAGTTTGCCAAGTGATTAGTTTTTATTCCAGACGCCCGCTTTTTTCCAAAGAGCGATAGCTTCTTCTTCAGGTATGCACTCAACATGCCCATCTTCAAAAACAGCCTGACGACAATTTAGGTTGGAATGATAGTTTTGCTTAATAATAAACATTGGGTTGATAGCTGAACCAGTATATTCTTCTTCTGGGTTTCTTAAAAATGCATAGGCAGAGTTTGAGTCATTAAACTCTTGCCAATTGTTAGGTATTTGCCAATCTTTTGGAAGTTGTAGATCAGAGTCATATTTTCGTGTATTCAAGATACTTCGATCAATATCGACTTCTTGAGGGTTAGATGGATAATTACTGGTGATGCCTTCAGAGAAATACATGGCGACGGTAGTACCTAATTGTTTGAGTCTTGAGCTTTCTTTATAAATGGGGTTTCCACAGTTCCTTACTCTGGGAAGGAAAAGTTCTGTAACAATATTTCTTGATCTAACTTTTACATGAGGGTGAGTCTTTCGGTAGTATTCGTCACTTTTTTTGATTCATCGTATAGCCAACTATAAGGATGAAGTGGAATGCGACTAATCCTAAAAAGAACTTTTTAAAATTCATTTTGAACCTTTGCTTTGGCAAGTAGATCTTTAGCCTCTTGGAGGGTGATTTCGCCGACATGCCCATCTTCAAAAACAGCTTGGTAGATGTCTGGTCTGGCATTAAAACTAGGTTTGACTACAAATAGAACCTTATCGCTTTTTGATTCATATTTTCCTTGCTGAACAAAGGCAAACGGAACTAGAGAGTTATTGAATTCTTGCCAGTTATTAGGAACTTTCCAATCTTCAGGAAGTTCTTTATCGGTTTTTTGTAAGTAGAGTGGTCGGAGAATGTTTTTGTCGATCTTAAAGTCTTGTGGATTACTGGGATAGTCAGTAGTTAATCTATCAGAGAAGTACATACCAACTGTAGTACCTAACATCTTTAGCTTTGACTTTTCACGTATGTACTCAATTTTTGAATTTCTACGAATAAAAAAGTTCTTAGGGAAACCTCCATAGTCGGGGTTTAGACCGGGGACATAGGTTCGGGGAACATAGTGGCGATATGTTTTGTGAATAACAATGGCTATAATGTACAGGCCTATGAAAACAATAATCGCTTTAGTCAGACGATCTATATTTTTACTCTTCATTCCAGACACCCGCTTTTTTCCAAAGCTCTATTGCTTCATCTCGCTTAACAGACATCACGTGCCCATCTTCATAAACGACTGAGTATAGACCGGGATAGGCTTGGTAACCATCTCGGACTATAAATAAAGGTACATCTGCTGACCCGGTGTATTCCTCACCTTCTTTTAGTAAGAATACATATGGTGCGTTTGAGTGATTAAAGGCTTGCCAATTATCTGGGACATGCCAACTATTTGCCAAGCGGATGTACTTGCCTTTTAAGTGTCGCGGGAAAAAGAGACTGGTGTCTATATCAAACTCTAGAGGACCTTTGGGGTATGTAGCTGGAGTTTCATCAGAGAAATATATGGCGACGGTAGTACCTAATTGTTTGAGTCTTGATTTTTCTCTGGCTAGAGGATTTTTGCGCGATCTATAACCGCCACTACATCCCAGTGAATTTTGGTGTCTTGGTCGATACTGTGTTGGCTGATAAACTTTGGGATCGGTTAATTTTGGTGAACTTGTATCAGTGACAGAAAAAGCGATGGCCATTCCTAAAAATAATGAGAGAGTTGCGATCATAGATTTTGTCATATTTACATCCTTTTAAAAAGACCTCTTTCCAACCCTATGAGAAGGAAAGAGGCTTGCCCTTTCTGTCTTGCAGTGATTATCATTTACTTTCATTTGCTATCTATATGTTATATATTGCCATTTTTAATTTCAATAGAAGAATGCAAAATTCCTAAGAATTTCATAGTGAATAGAATTATTTAGTAATGTCTCAAGATCAGTGATAGAAGATTATTTATGGTTAATACTTAAACAAAAATAATGTTGCTGCCGCAGATTGTGTACGTAAAAAACACTCACACGAAGACACCAAGGAAAGGTCTATTTAGTGAATAGCTCTATAAGTTCGGGAGAGCATAATATAGCTATACCCTTTTTTCTTTGAGCCTTGGTGTCTATAGCGAGGTACGAGCGAGTGTGAAATAAAAAATAGCTGCAAAACTTCGAGCACTAACAGTTATTTAGGAATAGTTAACAGGTAGAGCAGAGTAGATTTCGAAACATGCGGATGTGTGGGACACCAACTAGTTCAAATTCTTCACCCATTTCTTGGTAACGCAGTTTTTGGTAAAAGCCTTGGGCAGAGATCTGGGCATTTAACTCTATGCGAGCGGCGCCGTTATTGACCATAAAGTCTTCGATTTTGCAAATAAGTTTTTTGCCGACTTTTTTGTTTTGGTAGTTCGGAGCAACAACCATTTGGCCTAGTTGAACTATATCGCCACTACCGACGACTATGGCACAGGCGATTAGTTTTCCTTCATCGTTTAACCAACCAAAGTGCCGGTGTTCCTTTTCGTCCTGAAGGTCGCCTATTTGTACTGGACCTAGGCCGATGGGTTGACGTAAGAACTTGTTGCGTAGTCTTATTTCTTGTAGAAATAATCCTGATCCAAACTTTATCTCGGTAAATTTTTGAGTTGCTGTTATCATTCTACCTGAAACATTTTTGCTTGTAGTTTACTCGGTGTAACCGGAGCGACGTGACCATCGAAAAAGTTGAAAAGTGCTTTTGTACCATGTCTATAGTCTGGAGTATTTGCCGTTGTATTCACAGTTAGTATTGCCTCAGGCGAACTGTTTCTTACAGCTTGAGTGTTATAGCGCCAAAAACCTGTATAAGCGCGACCATCGCCACGGATTTTGCCATCGCCAGTCATGCATACATCAGACGGTTTATTGATTGATTCTATAAAGTAACCTCGGATCGAAGCGCTGTAAGTTACGTGAGTCGTGTTACCACCGGCAGGGCTGTCAGCGTTTTCTCGATCGTAACTGACACTTGGACAAAGAAGAACTGGATTGTGAAGTCGCGGACCAATAAATGGCTCTAGAAAATCTTCGAAGTGAGTTGTTTTGCCATTCACTACTTGATGATGATCAGGAAGGGGAGTTCCATCGGCATACATCATCATCGCTTTCATTGTTTGGGATTGATTACTAAGACAGACTGCCATCTGAGCTTTAGCTCGAGCACCTTGCAAAGAAGGCAAGAGTAAAGATGCTAATATGCCAATTATGGCGACGACAACGAGGAGTTCAATTAAAGTAAATCTTTTCATTTGCTATCCACATAAGTTTTCACACACTTCTTAAAGCTGCCATTGTTTATACAAGATGTCAAGATTAATATCTTACTATAAATGACTTGCGAAAAGTTCAGAGCTTAATTTTTAGTAAGGACCGCTTTCGAAATCCACAGAGTTGTGCTGCGTTTTCAAATATTTAACATTTTTTATAAAAGCATGAAATGTTTTTCATTTTGGCTGCGAATAGAGCCTTCTTGTGTGAATAATTTGTGGGATATAAAATGAAAAATGTACGATTTATTCTTATCGAACGTGTGCCCAGACTAATGCGTCAGGAGCTAGCCGGGTGAAATGTCCCGGTCATACTAATTTCCCATTTCGGGTATGTAGTCTGTCTACCGAATTTAGCAGTAATGTTTATCTTCGAAGCGTAGAGACAAAGTCACGAGCAGGGGAAGCTCTTCTTGAGTGGACTTGTAGTCAATCAGAGTGGCGAGGCAACGATTCAGGCCGTAGGCAAACGAACGACCGTAAGCATCGTAAAGGTAAACCGTCAGTTTCTATTGTTGACAGAGAGCTGTATTTTCGTTTTAGGCGATCCTGTGTTCGATGGGAGAAGTCTGTAAATATCGAGGAAGAAAGTGGGAACATGCACTCGATATGGCGACGGTGTAAAAGGCGGCGGCATGAATCAACAGTTTTTGAGAGTAACTGGGGAGATCCTTTTTCATTCCAAAATATCATTGGGCCTAAGATTTTGAAGAGCTTGAGCCGTTTAATCAAGCTTGTAGAGGGCATTTCATATCCGCATTGGCGTCTACAGTTTTCAGAGTTTGGCGAGCATTCTCATGTTGGTCTAGAGAAATACTTCGATGGCTAAAAGGTTTTAGAAAAAGGTAAGTGGCAGCACATCGCGGCAAGCTTTAGCGATGATGGAGTAAGCTTGAATACAAATGGAAAAAGGAAGATACCCAAAAGATTGGTCAAGTAAAAATGATAACAGAGAGAATTTTATTGGGCAAAATATTGAATCTGGAGGACGAATCTTCCAAGGCTTAATTGGTGAAGTGGCGATGCACTCTTAAGTTTTAAGTGAGGTAGAGATACAAAAGATATACGAAGCGAGTAAGAATTGATTTAAGTGCATGCAACTTTATTGATATTTTGATAAGCCGGATTTATTGTTCCTGAATTCAACTTAAGGAACTTTGTAGTGAGATATAGCTTTTTATTCGTCTATTTACTCTGTTTCTCTCTCTTAGCGGAAGGAGAACTAAAATTTAAGGTAGATGTGGTATCCAATCATGGACTGCTAACAAAGTTGAGCTTGCCGGCAAACTTTAACAGCAAAGCTTCCTATAGACTTAAGGACCTAACGACGGGGAAAGACCTACTCTTCCAAGTAGATGTAGATCAAAATAGCCTGTGGTTTCAGGCGACGACAAAAGGTGAATACGAACTCTACCCTTCCGGTAAACCTCTGCAGCCCGATAAATTCACCACTGAACTTTCTTCGACAAGACTAAAAGTTACTTACGAAAAGAAACCTATTTTTGATTATCATCATGCTCATGAACTTGTTGGTGATCACAAGATTTCCGGTAAATCCCTTAAAGATGCACCTGCGGCTAAGTATGTTCGCAGCGGCTTTATTCATCCTTTATTTTCTCCTAAAGGAGATGTGTTGACGGATAATTTTCCACTAGATCACCCTCACCATAAAGGCATATGGTTTGCATGGACAAACACTGAAATAGATGGAACGCATATCGATTTCTGGAATCTTGGAAAGCAATTGGCCACAGTCCAGTTTAAAAAGTTTTCAGGTATAGATACCGGTGCCCTTTATAGTGAATTTAAAGCCGAACATGAGTGGCAGAATTCCTTAAAAGGAAGTGTGTCTCTCAAAGAACAATGGACTGTGAGAACGACTGTTGCTAAGAAAGGGAGTGAGGATGCTTGGGTGATTGATTTAACATCTGAACAATTACCGATAGACGACATAAAGTTGCCGAAGTATCGCTATGGAGGTTTTGTTTATCGAGGCACCAAAGAATGGTGGGATGAAAAGCATACCTTATTGACTTCAGAAGGTAAAAACAAGAAAAATGCCCACACAACTCGAGCACGTTGGATGGCGAATAGCGGATTGATAAATGGTAAGAAATCGACTGTTGTGATCATGGGCCATAAAGAGAATTTTAGATTCCCAGAGTCGATTCGCGTCTGGCCAACAAAAGCGCCTTTTTGCAACTTTGCACCATCCCAACTTGGCGATTGGTTTATGAAGAAGTCAGAGTCGATGACTTGGCGTTATAGAATTGTAACTTACCAAGGAGAGATTGATAAAGAATGGATTGATGAAGTTTGGCAGAACTTTGTGAATCCAACCACCGGCAAGCGACTTAAGTAGTAAAACCTTAACCATCAAATTAAGCAATATCATCGTATAGGTGTTTTTGAAAACCTATAAAAACTTCACGAATGGTGGCTGGCGATCCAAAAGCGTGAGTCGCATCTGTAACTGTGTTGTACTTGAGCTCAAGCAAACTCTTCATATTTTTTGTAGATAGCTCACGAACTCCATCAGCGATGTACTTACCGAGGATAAAGTTTATAAAGTCCCTCTGGATTTCATCTTCATAGCTTTTAACGATGTGAGGTTGAGCTTTTTGAACTCGTTCATCTCTACTTTTAGTTTCTATAGCATAGGCTACATAGCCGAGTATATCGAAAACATCGCTGTCTTCGGCATCGATTAACTTTTTCATTTCCTTTAGCTTTTCTTGATCATAACCAGATTCAGCCAAGTCATTGAGAAGTTTTTCTCGAGTAGATGGATCCGCCCATATTTTTCTGAGTTCTTGTTCACTTTTGAAGAAGTCGGGCAAGTCACTAAACATTTTTTCAATGAATTCACTCGCAGAAATAGGCTTGCTGCCGTGCCAGTACATCACTGAGGAGACATGTTTTATCTGTCTAACTTTGCCATCGCTTAGAGTGATTTTTATTTTTTCAGGTCTTTTGACACCTGTTGGCTCATCACCAGTATCGACCTCATCGCCATCTGTAACATTGCCAGTTCCTGTACCCTCATTGCCTATGGGGTAGTCTTCACCACCAGTATCAGGTTCAGGGTCACCATCCCATTCAGGGTCAGCAAAATTGTGGTGAGCTTTGACAAAATCGTAGATACTGAAGTACTCCTTGCCATCAAAAAGCCTTGTCCCACGACCGACGATTTGCTTAAACTCGATCATATTTTTACACTCTCTCATTAAGACTATATTCCTGACGTTACGGGCGTCGACCCCAGTAGAGAGTTTTCGAGATGTCGTTAAAATTGTTGGAATTGTCTTTTCATTGTCCTGAAAGGTTTTTAAGTCAGTTTCCCCAGCTTGACCATCGTTTGCTGTGACCCTGACACAATACTTTCTGTTTGTCGCCCAGCCTTTTTCTCTAGCGTATTTGTTGATGTAGTCACGTACTAAGCCGGCGTGTTCCTGCGTAGCACAAAAAACAATCGTTTTTTGCTTTGGGTTTATCATGTCCATCCAGTATTTGACACGCTTCTTTTCACGAGCTGGAATAGTGATGATTCTATTAAAGTCACCTTCTTTATAAACTCTTCCTGGAGCAGGATCGCCCTTGACAACAACTCCATCGCCAGGGGTATAAATATATTCATCCATAGTACCAATGATTGGGTGAACCTTAAATGGCGTTAAGAAACCATCATTTATGCCTTCTTTAAGCGAGTAAGTGTAAACCGGCTCGCCAAAGTAAGAGTAGGTATCGACGTTCTTGTCGCGCTTGGGAGTTGCGGTTAGACCAAGTTGCACGGCAGGCCCAAAGTAGTTCAGTATACTTCGCCATGAACTTTCACTGTTTGCTCCACCTCTATGGCACTCGTCTATGACGATAAAGTCGAAAAAGTCGGCGGGGTAGTCGCCAAAGTAAGCCGTGGCCTCTTCTAGTTCATTTTCCTCGTCTTCATTGGCGGCACCACTCATAAATGTCTGAAAGATAGTAAAGAAAACGCTGCCATTTTTAGGGACTTTGCCATTCTTTCTTATTTCATCTGGTTGAATGCGGATTATGGCATCTTCACCAAATGGGCCAAAGTCATTGAAGGCCTGATTTGCTAAAATATTTCGATCCGCTAAGAATAAGATGCGAGGTCGGCGCTTCGCTACAGCTGGAGTTGTGCGAGATGACAAACTCCAACGACTGTGAAAAAGTTTCCAAGCAAGTTGAAAGGCAATAGATGTCTTACCAGTTCCCGTTGCTAAAGTCAGCAGTATCCGGTCCTGACCTTTGGCGATAGCGTCCAAGGTGTTATTAATGGCGTTTTCTTGATAATATCGGGGAATCCAAGCGCCGCCTTTCATTTCATAAGGCACATCAGAGAACTTTTGCCGCCACAGTGGCGTATAGTCTTTTTCTTCACCGCCATAAGCTGCCTGCCACATGTCATCTGGACTGAGAAAAACTTCAACTAGGCCTTCTTCGCCAGTCTCCATATCGATTTGGTAGATGTCGTGACCATTGGTCGCATAAGCAAAACGACACTGCAAGCGCTCGGCATAGTCTATGGCCTGACGAACACCTTCGGTATAACTCAGGGACTCTTTCTTAGCTTCTATAGCAGCAAGCTTTCTGCCTTGGTAAATGAGGACATAGTCACTGTCGACAGTATTACTTCTTTTACCACCAGTTAAGATTTTTCCTGGACAGATAACTTCACGCCTTATATAACTGTGGTCGACGAGGCTCCAACCGACTTTTTTTAAAGCCGGGTCAATCAATTCTGCACGTGTATCTGCTTCGTTTCTCATAAAAATCCTACTAAAATCAAAACCCGATCAAGAAATATTTACTGCCTTTTTGTGCTCAAATACTACTTTACTACCCAAACTTCCTTCTCAGAATCAAAACCCGATCAAGAAATAATATCTTAAATCTAAAAATGTCTAAATGCTCGTCTAAAAACACGTCTAATTTTCGTCTAGAAGCGTCTAAACTTTTCAGCTCATTTGAGCTTTAATCCGTCTAGAAAACGTCTAGAAAACATCTAGAAAACGTCTAGAAAACGTCTAGAAAACGTCTAAAACTATTACGTTTCGTCTTAGAATCAAAACCCGATCAAGAAACTTACCATACATAACTCCTTGACTGTCAAGATAATTTAAGACTAGATCTTCAAAATAGGCTCTTAGAATCAAAACACGGTCAAGAAATAATTATCCTATATCTAAAAACGTCTAAACTTTTAGCTCTTTTAAGCTTAAAAATGTCTAAAAACGTCTAAAAAACGTCTAAAAAACGTCTAAACTTTAGACCATTCCCATCCTATACATTTAATTCTACCTAAAGCTCGTAATGTCTGTAGATTATTTTTTATCTTATTTCTCTTTTGTTCGATATCTAAAACATCTGGGAGCTTGTTGATGAGCAATTCCTCAAAGTCAGCTTTTCTTGCCGTTTCAACATTTGTTAAATAATCAAGAATGATCTTTTGGCAATATTCGTCATCTATTCCCCGTTGCTTTAAGTACTTGTTTATTTCACCAGTAGCTTGTGCAACTTTAAGAGAGATATGAATATTTGGCGCTCTACCTTCAATCAATTTCTTTGACCGCAAAGCTCTTGTCTGTTCTTTACTTAGCTCTTTGTGTTTCGCTACTTTATCTAAAAGAATGATGTCAGAAAAATTTAAATCAGATTCACTAGCCAGTTTATTGGCATAAGCCAAATCAACTACTTTCCCGATAATACTGACCGAAACCCTGTTATTCTCCAGCTTATACTCCGGCATAGGGAAAAACTTATGGCGCTGAATGTCAAACATCTTCCTTATGCCACTGCCAATAGTGTCAATAAGGTTGAGGTTCACCATGGCATCTGCCAAGAACTTATTGCGGTAACGAAACTCTGGAGCGTCGGCAAGAACAACCTCTTCAACGGATTCTGGAATAAACTTTCCTGCATTGCTAAAGAGAAGTTCGTCTTCTTTCTCAACTACAAGCACTTTAGAACCGAGAGTATAGTCCTGATGCGCAATGCAGTTGTGTAAAGCTTCGCGAATACTCCATGGATCATACTGGTCGACTTCTTCTGGAAAAAGTGTGCCGTCTTTCATGTAACGGTATTTTAAATTGCGGATCTTGTGGTAAATCTTGTCACCGACTGAGATAAGTGGGCAGAAGAAGTGTTCATAGTCTTTATCAAAATTATCGCGATCTTTTAAAATCCAGCTGACTTGTGCCGTTCCCGGTTCGAGAAAATGGTTCGACTCTTCTTTGCCAAGAAGGATTAAAGCGGCTCGGGTGATTTTACCTTTGATTAACAACTTTGCTTTGTTGAGAAATGTCAGGTCATCCCAAGTATCGATCTCTTCGACTAGTCTGGAATTTTTAGTCTTAAAACCTTTGCGAGCCAGTAAAAGAGCATCTGGACATAAATCATCTAAACTGGCAGACTTAACCAAGCCGGCACTCCAGTCAATAGTTTTTACTTGAGCACGGATGCGTTCAATTTTGTCAATGTCCATTGCCGTCAGCGATTCACCGACTCTGGCGTGATAATGACCTTTCCAAGCGATGGGAATACCTTGTGGAGCGGCGGGAATTTCAAAAAGTAAGAGGCGTTTGCCTTCTCTTTCCAGTTCGGCGATATGACGGAAGCTCAATTTATTGCTGATGTTTTCCGAAACTTCTCGTTTAATTTTCTCTAAAGCTCCAACCGCATTGCAGTAGTTGGTACCGAGAACGTTTTTGGTTTTGTCTTCTATACCGAAGATAAGCCAGGCGGATTCTGTACTTTTGAGGTTGGCTTCATTGCTCAAGGCCGAAAAGTATTTCCCAAGTTCTCCTTTATCGAAGTTATTTCGGGCAGCTTTAAACTCCAGACATTCACCTTCATGTCCATTGCTTAAAAGCTCATCTAGTATTCGGCCATAGTCTTTCATGCACTGAATTCCTCTTTAGTCAGTTCTCCACTAAAAGCTTTTTGTAAGATCGATTTCTTAAGTTCGTCAAGAGCTGCGATTTTTTTGGTGTAGATGGATTCGAGTTTAAAATAATGTTGTGACATTGAATCAAGTTTAAACACTATTTCCTTTTGAATTTCAATAGAAGGAATTGGGATAGTAAATGCTCTTAAATCTCTTAGGTATAAATGCTTTAAAGCTGCACCCTGCGGATTTATTTGATTTTGAATTAGTGGAGATTCTAAAACATACTTTAAATAAGGTGAAATTGTTTTATCAATTGGCTTAACTAAAGCTAAGGAAACGAATATTGAAAAATCAATATCGAAATCAATAATTCGTACAATGCCTATAGTACCGTCTTTCGTAATTAGAATATCACCTTTTTCAGGATGGGTTCGTTTGCAGAATTCTTTATGATCCTCTTCCGAAATATAACTTAAATTTTCTAGTGATATCCCTGATCCTTTAGTTAGATTATGTATTTTAAGAAAAGGAACTCCTTTGTCTTGATAGTTAGGTTTTTTATGAACTCCATCAGTAATTTTAGAACAAATTTCACTTAGCTTTTTCTCCTCCCAACCTTCGCTTTTTTCGGAAAAGACTTTTTGAAGATAACTATCAAATAATTCGCGGGCATTTTTAAGGTTTTGTTCGGCATTGGCTCGGGCTTTTTCTATATCCGCAAAGACTTGATCAAGAATCTCTACAATCCGCTCTTGTTCTGGGAGTGAGGGATAACTGAAAGGTATTTTTTTTAATAATTTTGATTTAATACCTAAAACTGTAGCTCCCGTCGCATGAGAATGAATTTCATTTTGCATCTGTGGTGAGAGCAAGGAATATTTAAGGAAAGTAGAATTAATTAGTGATTCATTTGGTTGCATAGTAATAAGTCTTTGACCAATTACAACTTTCTCTGTTGTATCAAGCTGACAAACATTTGCTAAGGGTGCCTCAGTGGTAAAAAGAACATCTCCAAATTTTGGAATGCCTCTTGTCATCCATAAATCATAATTCTCTGGATCTACAAATTCTTGAGGGTTTAATTGTAAAAACCCCATTTTAGCATTTTTGGCCGTGATGAGCCTCATCCCTTTTTCAATTTTATTTGGTGTTTTGCCTCTATAATCAATAAAATTAATATTTTTGTTTAGTTCTTCAGTCTTCCAAGTCATTAAAGCAATCCTTTAATACTGACTAAAATACTCTCACTTTCTTTATCCAGAGCAATGATATCTTCAATGATTGCAGTTGGTTCGCGAAGAGGAGCTTCTTCTTCGATATTGGGGTTTTTAACTGAGAGGTCATAAGTTTCTACATCGACATCGGCAACTTTGACTGACCAGGATTTTTCAGAGCTTTTAAACTTCTTTTGCAGGGTCACAAATTCTTTGAGGTCATTGTCATTTAGCGGATTGGTTTTGCCTAAAGATCTGCCGGGATCGAGAGCGTAGTACCAGACTTTCTCGGTTGGTTCACCTTTGGTAAAGAAGAGAACGACAGTTTTGACGCCAGCACCGAGAAATGTCTTTGCCGGGCAATCGAGGACGGTGTGCAGGTTACAGTTTTCCAACAACTCACGACGTAGTGCTACCGAGGCATTATCGGCATTTGACAAAAAGGTATTTTTTATAACGATTGCCGCTCGTCCACCGGGCTTAAGAGTTTTCATAAAGTGTTGCAGGAAGAGAAAGGCAGTTTCTCCAGTTTTAATGGGAAAGTTTTGCTGAACTTCTTTGCGTTCTTTGCCGCCAAAAGGTGGATTGGCCAGAATTATGTCGTGCTGATTACTAGGCTGAATGTCTGAGAGGTTTTCACCGAGAGTGTTGGTGTGAATAACATTTGGCGCTTCTATGCCGTGGAGAATCATATTCATAATGGCGATGACATAGGCCAGAGACTTTTTCTCTTTAGCGTAGAAGGTTTTTTCCTGAAGTGTTTTTAAGTCAGAAGTCGAGAGTTTATCTTCATCCCTTTTTCTCAGGTAGTCAAAAGCTTCGCAAAGGAAGCCTGCCGATCCAGCAGCTCCATCGTAAATAGTCTCGCCAATTTTAGGATTTACGACATCGACCATGGCGCGAATCAAAGGTCTTGGCGTGTAGTACTCTCCACCATTTCGCCCGGCATTTCCCATATTCTTAATCTTTGTTTCGTAGAGGTGGGAAAGTTCGTGTTTTTCTTCTTGAGACCTGAAACGCAGTTCATCGACTTTTTCCAGACAGTCTCTGAGCGAATAACCGCTTTGAATTTTGTTCTTTATTTCGCCAAATATTTCACCGATTTTGTACTCGATGGTATCTGGACTAACAGCTCTTTGTTTGAAGCCTTTTAAGTAAGGGAACAACTCTCCATCGACATACTCCATGAGGTCATCGCCCGTATCGGCATTATTATGATCGAAGTTTCCTTCGGCATCTTTCGGGGCGGCCCACTTACCCCATCGGTGTTCTGCGTCGATGATATATTCGTAGTCAATATCGAGTAATTCAGCCGTCAGAGCTTTGTCTTTTTCGAGGTCATCGAGATACTTAAGAAAGAGCATCCAGGAAGTTTGTTCTGTGTAGTCCAGTTCACTGGAACAACCGGCGTCTTTGTGGAGTATATCGTCTATATTTTTAAAAGTATTTTCGAACATCTTGGGTATTTAAAGCCTTATGATAACTAATACAGTAGTTTTTCTTTGAATTAGTATATTATCTCAAGGTTGGCCTGTCCTCCTATGCGAGTTTGAAATTCGTCGAGTATTTAGGAGTTAAACTTTTTAAATCCGGCGATTTTTTATCTTACCCATCAGTTTACGAGAGTAGATAGTTATATAAAATTTGCTGGCGTTGAACTTATACTTGCCGTCTTTTGAAGAGTAGTAGTGACTACCATCTTTTTTGGACATGAGTTTAAAGTCTTCTTTTTTCAGACCTGTGACACCAGTTGCCCAAGTCCAGTAACTTTCACCTTCTTCAAAATTGAGTGAAACGACATAGCCTGCGATGGTGTCTTTATAGACTTCGACGGCGATCTTTTCTTTGAATTCTATGTAGGAGTAGTGTTCTTTATTTATTTGGTTATTGGGCGAACCAAAAACTTTCTCAAGGTGAGTCAGCTTTACGCCAATCTTAACTTCAGAGAAATCATACTTCGCGACTTCTGCGCCGACACAAAGGCACAAGTTCACTAATAGCAAAGACAACACTTTCAACATAACACATCCATTACACAATTTAGCTAATTATAGCACGAAACTTGGCTTAGTTGAAACCTGTCATGTTGGTTTCTTGAGTAAAAAAAAGCCTGCACAGTGGCAGGCTTTAAAATTTTTGTAAGTGAAAAGTTACTTGGCGGCTTTGTCAACGAGCTTTTTTAGGAGTGCGGTTTGAGGAACGTTTGGATACTTCTCCATAAACTTTGTCGCATCCTTTTGAGCCTTTGCGTTTAGCGGCTTTTTACTTGTATCAGAGTAGCTTTTACGGTAGTACTTTGCTAAGAACTTTTGGTAGTCTTTCTCAGCTTTTAGATACTCTTGTATCTCTTTAGATCTTTGCATGTTTTGGAATTCTCGGCGAATATTACTCGCTTCTTTGAAGCCTTTAACAAAACTAAGAGTTTCATAGAGGTGATACTTTTCATAAGTATCTGTCTCAGCATCTAGTTTTTTCTTCATGCGTTCGTAAAAAGGGCTATAGAACTTGTCATACTCAGAGGTTGAAACATTATTTAAGTTTTGAGCATATAACCAAGCCATACCTTCAGTATATTCTTTCTCTCCAGCCCAAGCGTGAGCACCAGGGAAATAGATGAGTTTACCTTGTTTTTTTAATCCTCTAAAACTACTTGCCATTTCTTCTCGGTTAAAACAGTTTGTTCCACAAGCGCCAAAGAAGAAAACCTTTCTCTCTTTAGAGGTTTTACTACCACCGGCACCACAAGGGAATACACCTGTGAAAATAGGTTTCTTATACATGGAGTTGGCATAAAATGCTCTTCTTGCTCCACCAGAGAAGCCTGTTACAAAAAGGAAGTTCTCGCTGACTTTAAACTTTTCTTGGACATCAGCGATAGTCGCTTTCATCCCTTCAGCGTTGTTTTTGGTATTATTACTTGTTTCTATTGAACTGATCAAAATGGAGTTAGTGAGTTCGGCGCCTTCGACCATTTTCTTCAGTGCATTGGTTCCACCTTTAGACGCTCCAAAGCAGATCATTGTTGACCATTTACGGTCTTGGGTATGATCGTAGTCTTTCGGTAAATAGACCGCGTAAGACCATTTTGGGTTTGCTTTACACTTTATTGATTCGACGAATTGACCGCCTTTGAACTCTTGAGCGCTTACACATAACGCGAAAAAAGAACACAAAACTAGAATTAGCTTAGACATACACATCCCTACTATTTGTTAAATTGCCCATGGTTGGTAAGAGCACTTAAGATAGTTGAACAGTTAGATATTTGAAGTGAAGCAGAAGATAAACTGATAAACAATTATCCATGTTTCTTGGTGTTGTACATAATAATTCTTATCTGAAAGCTATTCTATATATGGAAAAGCACTGAAGTGCTTGTTGTGTGAAAATAATATTGTTGTGTGTATGAAAATAAATAGAAGAACTCTCCTTAGGGGCATGAGCGGTCTAAGCATGTCTCTACCGTGGCTTGAAGTCGTTGCGGAGTCAGAAAAGAAACATCAAGCTATCTGCAATACGGCATTTTTATTTATGCCAAATGGTGTGAATGAACATAAGTGGTCGCCGCAAGGTTTTGGGAAAGACTATAAGACTTCTGAAATACTGCGTCCTTTAGAATCGATGAGAAGTGAGTTTGATATACTCTTTAATCTTTGTCATAAGAAAAATGATCAAGTAGAAGGACACTTCTCAAAATGCCCCAGTTTTTTGTCAGGGAACTATGTGAAACCATCGACTGGGCGAGAGTTGCAGTGCGGTATGACTGCCGACCAGGTTATTGCTCAAAAGCTTGGAGAAAACTCGCCCTTATCTAGTATCGAACTCGGAATCGAGGCGACTCGGACTGGAGTAGATGTCGCCGTTGGTTATGCCGAGATTTACGGTGGCCATATGGCTTGGAAAACTCCTTCAACTCCTATTCCCAAAGAGATATATCCGCAATTAGCTTTTGATCGCTTATTTTCGGCAAGTGTTAACCATGCTGCTTTTGCGAGCATTCTTGACGATGTTTTGGCAGATGTCAAAAATCTAAATAAACACTTGGGTCGAGAAGACAAAGCAAGGATGGATGAGTTTTTATCTTCAGTGCGAAGCTTGGAGAAAAGAATCGCCCGTGCATCGAAAGAGACAGATGTCATCGACAAAGATCAAATGAAGAATTTTCGTCCAAAAGGCGGGATCCCTAAAAACCTCCAAGAGCACATGACGCTTATGCTCGACATCATCGTCTTAGCCTTTAAAATGAAACGAACTCAAGTTGCTACACTCATGCTTGGAAATGCCGTTTCAGGCAAGAACTTTTCATTTTTAGATGGTGTAGAAGGTGGCTGGCACGAGTTGTCTCACCATGCGAACAATGCTAAAAAACTCGAGATGTATGCCAAGATAAACATTTTTCACATGAGGTTGTTTGATAACTTTCTTAAAAAATTGAAAAGTGTCAAAGAAGGAGACAAAACTCTTTTGGATAATTCACAGATCCTTATCGGTTCGAGTCTTAGAGATGGAAATGGTCACAAGACTAAGAACTTACCTATACTTATCGCAGGCGGAGCTGGTCGAAACATTGAACGTGGGAGACACCGTCATTTTGAAAAAGAGACACCTCTGTGTAATCTTCTTTTGGGAATGATTCAGAATAGTGGTGTTCAGATAAACCATTTTGGTGATTCGACTAGAGCCATTCATTAAATGTGAATCACTTACGGGAAGAAATGGCCTTATCTGTTATATACTTTTATAAGGATTTTTATGAAAGCTTTTTTATTAATGGTTTTAACTTTCTCAGTATCGGCTGCGGATGTTAAGTTCGTCAAAAAACTACAAGCTGGCAAAGCCCAAAAGATAGTTGTTTATGGAACGAGTTTAACTGCTAAAGGGCCTTGGGCTCCCGTCTTTCAAAAGATGCTTCAAGAGAAGTTTGGAGAGAACGCTTCTCTGATAAATAGTGGCGGTTCAGGTAAAGACTCAAATTGGGGTTTGGCTCACTTAGAAAAGAAAGTCTTAGCTCATGAACCAGACGTCGTTTTCATAGAGTTTGGGATGAATGACGCCGTGACTCGTTTTAAAAATACCAAGGAGACGGTCGAGCATAACGTTGAATTGATGATCACTAGAATTCAAAAGTCCTTGCCCAATTGCGAGATAATCCTCACGACGATGAACCCAGCATTTCATCCAGTTGGTCATAGAAGCCACAGGACGGACTTAAATGCTTACTATGACATTTATCGAGAAGCCGCAGAAACACATAACTTAGTTTTAATTGACCACTTTAAGAATTGGCAAGATTTCCTTAAAAATAAGAACTATAAGCTTTATATTCCAGATTCAGTTCACCCAAATAAATTGGGCAGTGACAAGGTGATTGTTCCAGCACTTATGAAACTTTCGAAGACTTAATGCTTGGAAATAGAATTTGAGGATTTAGTTTCTTGTTTCAATTTAAATAAGGGTCAAAATATGAGTAACGTGTACTCAGCACCAGAAGCTGATGTCATTCAAGAAACATACGCAGACAGCGATATAAATAACTTCAAGCGATTTTCTGCATGGGGTGTCTTTCTACTTTCACTTGTCACTTTGGGGCTTTACCAAATTTATTGGATTTATTCGCGTACAAAAATTTTAAATCAGAGTGTTGCAAACCGAATTGGTCAGCCATTTATTCAAATAGTCACTTTCCTTTATGTCTTGAGCTTTATTTCATCTTATGTCCCACTTGGTGAATCGGTACAAATACCCCTGATGATTTTTAACTTAGTAGCAGGTATTTTATCTATTGTTTGGAACTTCAAGTTTATGCTTAGAGTTGAAAAATTAATGGGTAAAGGGACTGAACTTAGTGGTATACTAACGTTTTTTGCTCATGTAATTTACCTTCAGTATAAAATAAACGAAGCGATAGATAAAGGCTCTAATTAAGCTTATTCTCTTCTGCTAATAATTGAGTGTCACTTCGGCACTGTAAAGGTATCATTTTGTGCAGTGCCCAATTCATTACCAGCTTCATCAAGTAACTTAAAACCAATTCCACCTGCATAACCATTTCGATCTGCTCTCATCAAGGCAAATTTGAAGAAGCCATCAGCAGCTCGTTGGCGGTAGTCGTGGCTAGCGTTTGTAAATCCTTCCGTAACGACGATGTGAACTGTCGGTATGTCAGATAGAAATTTACCATAAACTGAGCCTAAAAAACTTTGTTTTGATTTCTTTTCTTGTGCTTTTAGGTATTCTCGTACTTCTTTACACAGATGGTCGAGGCTAGGAGTTGAACCGCCTTCAATATAGCTTTCGACGACGACTTCGCCCATCCCTTCTTCTTTGGGTTGAGCTTTCTTTTGGGATTCTAAAAATGCCGCAAATCGTTCCTCTTCTTGCGTCTCCCATTGCTCTTTTTTTGCGGTTATTTCGTTGAGCCACTCGAGGCCTTTTTTATTCGCTTCTTCGTCTTGCTTTAAGAGCTCTTGATCTACGGTAAATTCATTTAATAAGCCGAGCTCAGCACTTTTGTGGAGTAAGACTTGCCAAGCTTTCGTGGCCTCATCTTTGAAAGCAGTTTTATCGTAGACATAGCCATGAGTTTTACACTTACGGCAATCTGTTGCTAACTTTTCAGTGCCCTTGCAGACTCCACAAAAACCAGATTTCTTACAAGTGTTACAGTCTCTTTTGGTAAGGCTTTTTCCTTTACCATATGAGATAAACCCAGCACCTTTACAGTTTCGACACTGGCCTTTCTGGCATTTGTTACAAGAAGCGAGAGTTTTTCCAAAGGAGTCACAAGTTTCACAATTATCTCTGAGTGGAGGGAGACTGAGGAACTTGAATAAATCTTGGGAGTAAGTTTTGCTTATCTTCGAGACATAAGAGGAAGTCGCTTTACTACCCGAACTCATCATGGTTAAGCTTATGGCTTTGACTAAATATGGTCTGATTGATTCATTTTCTTTTTTATAGCTCTCCATCAAAATTTCTTTGAGTGGAGCTTTCTCACCAGCGATGATTTTTGCTGTTGATTCATGGATAAGTGTGTAGTCCTGTGACCAAAGACTGAATTGGCAGAGAATAAGTAGTACTAGTATTTTCTTCATAATGAAATCCGGATAAAGTAACAAAATTGACATATTTGATTTTATCGTAAATGTCAATATATGTAAGCCGTATTACTTACAAGGAAGTATGTTGTGCTTTTTGACTTATCCACTAACCTGAATAATCAGAAGTCTGCGGATTTGTGAGGCCTCTTAGGTAGCTACGAAACAAGCCAGTGTTCGAATAAGGGGAAAAGAAAAATCAAAGTTAATTTTATGTTATTTGCGTAATAGCAGAAGGCTTTGCGCATATTAAATCTCTCTGCCAGAAGTTTTTGAAGTAGACTTAAGTTGTGTATAAAATGCTTGTTGTGAGAGACTATGAGAAAATTTACCCTTATTGAACTGCTGGTTGTCGTGGCGATCATCGGTATCCTAACATCCCTGCTTTTGCCTTCGTTAGGCAAAGCAAAATATATGGCAAGAATTGCAGTTTGTGCGTCAAATATGAATCAAATAGGCAAAGGAGTGGTTAACTATACCACGGACTTCGATGGCTACTTACCACCATCAGGAACGATTCACGGGACTAAGCCTTATTCCACGTATTTAGTAAAAACTAGTAACTCGAATTTGAATCAGTCATTTAATCTTGGACCGATATACGAAAAGGGTTATATATCTGAAGAAGTTATTTTTTGCCCTCAAAGTAGCTTAACTAGTAAAGATAAGTTTACCTATGAGTTTTATAAAACGGGTGACAAAATAGAAATTCCCTCAGGCGATTGGTGTATACGAAGTAGCTATAATTTTGCCATTGCCAACATGTCGACGACAAAGCGAAATAAGTTAAAGCTTCAAACTTTTGAGTCGAACGACATACTACTAGCAGATCACATGTTGGGACAAACTGGAACAGCTCATAAAACTTACGGTACAGGTTGGAACGTCATGAAACTCGATCTTGGTGTGCGCTTTAAGAGAAGTAAAGAAGTTTGGTCTCGCATGGGGAACTGGGACTGGGCGACAATTGACGATATATCTGACCTTTTGGTGGAGTAGAAATAAGTTCACTTAAAAAAATAAAAATTGTATGTATAGACTCCCACACATTATTCGTAAGGTAGGCAAAGAATGAAAAAATGGAGTTGCAATGAAAGTAACATTTCTTGTTGTGTGTATGGCCTCCTTTTTTGCAGTAAGCCTTTCGGCAGATGAAAAAAGCTCTCATACACTTTTCGATATAAAAAATAAGACCTTTCTAGAAGACAATTGTCAGCGTTGTCACAATGCGAAGAAAAAGAAAGGTAAGTTCCGAGTCGATAACCTTTCCTACAAAATCGATTCAAATCTCACTGCTGCATCTTGGCAAAAAATACTAGACTCTCTTAACTCAAATGAGATGCCTCCTGAAGATGAAGATCAGCCGGATGGTAATAAAAAAGCAGACTTCCTAGATGCTTTGGCGAATACCATGGTTAAAGCCCGAAAAAGCTTGAGCAGCCAAAATGGCGTGATCACTATGCGCCGTCTCAATCGCCGTGAATACAGTAATAGTTTGCGTGAGTTACTCGGTGTAGAAATAAATGTTATGGAGCTTCCAGGCGACACTAGTCCTGGTGGGTTTGATACAGTTGGTTCAAACTTATTTATGTCCAGTAATCAAATAGAACAGTACTTGTCTTTAGGGAAAGAAGCCTTGGTAGAAGCTTTCATCTGGAAAAACTCTCAGAATGTTAAAAAGAAACTTCGCTTTGAAGCTGAAAAATTGTCAGAGAAGTACAAAAAATATATTGCAAAAATAATTGATGCAAAAGCTCGAGCTGAACGTTGGAAGGCAGGTGTGGAAGCAGCTATGGCTAAGCCGGAAAATAAGGCGATAATGGTTAAGCTTAAGAAAGAGTTTAAGCATGATTCAAAGATTCGTCGCCAGTGGGCGCAAATAAAAGGGGCGCCAGCTCCAGAAGATTTCGGCTTTAATACTAAAGAGAATAATTCAGATAAGGCTAATAGTGCTTTGAGGCCATATTACCTTGAGTATTTTCAGCACTATATGACTCTTCCCAATATAGATAGAGGTGCATACTTAACCATCCCTACGGTTCATCCTTCAGTATTGCCGACGGGTTATTTGGAGTTTCAAAAGCCACATAGTTGGCCTGCTGGTAACTATATTGTTCGTATAAAGGCGGGAGCAGATCAAAAAGCGCCCAAAGATCGTCGTCTTCTTGAGTTTGGAGTAAATGCAGCTCATGGCAAGGTGATGAGTACCCATGAAGTTACTGCACCTCTTGATAACCCTCAGGTGATCGAGATTCCCATTACCTTTACCAGAAAACACACTTCACACCAAAGTAGGCAAGTGTTTTTTCGTGAAAAAGCCAGTGATTATTATTTATCGAACCCACGCCGAGTTTTTAATAAAGCTAAGAAGGAAAACAAACTTGGTCTTGAGTATGTTTTATGGGTTGATTGGATGGAAATTGAAAGATTGCCAAACACTCATATTGTCGCACCTGGAATTGAAGCTCTTGAAGTTCCTTTAGATAATAAGGCAAAAAATATTGATCAAAAAGCTTTGAGAAGATCGTTTGAGAATTTTAGCCAAATAGCTTTTCGTGGCGAAAAAGCGCCGAAAGAGTTCATAGATAGATTAATGAATATCTATGCGGAACAACGTGAAAATAAAAGTAAACATGTCGATGCGTTGCAGTATACTTTGAGCATAGTTCTAGCTTCGCCGATGTTCATCTATATTTCTGAGCCTAGTGAAGATAAAAAAGCTAGAGCGTTAACAGGTGAAGAGCTAGCTACGCGCTTAGCCTTTTTCCTTTGGGGTGCACCTGCAGATAAGCAACTGACTCAGCTAGGTAAAAGTGGCGAGCTATTTAAAAGCAAGGTCTTAAAGTCTGAGACAAAACGTCTTCTAGATGACCCTCGTTCAAGTGACTTCGTTCACTCTTTTAGCTACCAATGGTTAGGACTTGATCGTCTCGCCTTTTTTGAGGCTGATGTTAAAAAGTTTTTGAAGTTTGATGACTCTGTTAAAGTGAATGCTAAGCGCGAGATTTATGAAACAATTAGCTACACACTGAGAAACAACCTTAGTCTTAAGAATTTATTGAAGTCAGACTATGTAATTATCAATAATGTTATGGCAAACTTCTATGGCATCCCAGGTGTAAACTCTGATGAATTTATAAAAGTACCTGTGCCTGAGGATTCTCCACGTGGAGGTTTACTTGGTATGTCAGCGATTCACCTTATGGGTGGAAATGGCGATGAGTCAAATCCAGTAGAGCGAGGTGTTTGGGTACTTAAGAAGTTGCTAAATGACCCACCACCACCGGCACCAGCAAACGTTCCACTCATCACTAGACTCGCAAATAAAGCCCTTACGACTCGTGAGAAAGTTACCATGCATCAAGAGTTACCTCAGTGTAAAAGCTGTCACCGCAAAATTGATCCCATTGGCTTTGGTTTAGAGAACTTTGACGCCGTTGGTCAGTGGCGAACAGAGAATAGTTACCACCCCTTGGGCAAAAATGGTAAGCGCGATAAAAAGAGAGTCAAAAAGTGGACTATCGATTCATCTGGAGCTTTGCACAAAGGTCCATCATTTAAGGACTATTTTGAGTTGCGTGACATCATCGCTTCGAAGGCAGACGCCTTTAGTCATGGTTTTAGTCAAAGCCTCGTTGAGTATGCTCTTGGTAGACCGAGCGGTATAAGCGATGAGATGCTTATCGAGAAAATGGTCAAGGGATCAAAGAGTCACGCTATGAGAGATATGATCCATATCCTCGTTTCAAGTAAAACTTTTAAAACTAAATAATGGAGTCAGTTATGAATACGACAAGACGCCAATTTCTACGTTCAAGTTCAGCGCTTATAGCGTTACCTGTTTTTTCATCCTTTGAACACAAAGCTTTTGCTGCTGCGAAAAAGTCAAAGAATCAACTGCCACCGAAGAGGCTGATGTTTTTATCTTTCGGTTGGGGAGTTACTGAAGAGTCGTGGTACCCAGACATAAATACACCAGGCGCAGATTATAAGTTGCCTGATGGATTATCTCCTCTAAAACGTCACAAGAAGGACTTCTCTGTCATTCAGGGACTTTATAACAAGCACTCTCATGATGGTCACTCAGGAAGTACATTTTGGCTTACAGGAGCAAACCGTTACTCTCAAGCTGGTGTGAGTTTTACTAACAGTGTTTCTGCAGACCAAGTAGCTGCTCAGCAGTTTGGGCGCCACACAAGGTTTACCTCGATGCCTTTAAATGGCAGTCACCCAAAGATTTCAGGTGACGGACATGGTGAGGGTCTTTCTTTAGCGTGGGATAATAGCGGTAAACCAGTAGCTGGTTACAACAGTCCATTTGCGGCCTACCATAAGCTCTTTTCAAAGGGTGATGTTTCGATAGACCAACTGAAAACTATGCTCAATCAGAAGCGAAGTATTCTCGATACTATTCAAGGAAATGCTAAGTATCTGCAAAAGAAACTTGGTAAAAATGATTCTTTGAAGCTAGATGAGTACCTAGCGAGTATTCGCGACATAGAAACCCGCTTGGTTAAAGAAGAGCAGTGGTTCGATATACCAAAGCCAAAGGCAACTCTCAAAGAGCCACCCAAAGAAGCCGATGGTAAGCAAGATATAAAACTCATGTACGATATTATGATCGCCGCTCTGCAAACGGATAGTACCAGAGTCATAACTTATCGCCAACCAGTGCGAACTTTACTCAAGAGTATTGGAGTAAATGTGAATCAACATGACATGAGTCACTATCATCAAACAAGAGCAGAAAAGTTAGATGCTTCAGAGCGTCGAGATAAAGCTCAGAGTGCTCTTTTGTCGGGTTTATTAGATAAGTTGAAGTCCACAAAAGAAGCCGACGGATCCAGCCTTTATGATCATACAAGTCTAGTTTACGGCAGCAACATCCGCACCGGTCACTCTCTCGATAATTGTCCGACAATTGTTGCTGGTGGAGGAGCTAAGATAAAGATGGGTGAAAACCTTGTTGTTCGCAAAGATACTCCACTGTGTAACCTTTGGTTAACTCTCCTCAAAGAGTCTGGCGTAAAAGTTGATAAACACGGCGATAGTACTGGTGTTTTAGATGAAATAAAAGCCTAAGTTTTACACAGAGTTTATGTTAGACTTTTTATAAAGCGATTTATCATTTAGAGGTCATGCCAGGACATAGTTTATGAGATAACTATGTTTACTTGATGCCCTTTTTTTTATTCGGAGTCAGTTTCTTTGCTGGCACTGAATAAAAAAAGATCTTTTTTAAAAGTTGCATGTATAGATTCCAGGAAATTATTCGTAAGGAAGGCAAAGAATGAAAAAATGGAGTTGCAATGAAAGTAAAATTTCTTGTTGTGTGTATGGCCTCCTTTTTTGCAGTAAGCCTTCCGGCAGATGAAAAAAGCTCTCATACACTTTTCGATATAAAAAATAAGACCTTTATAGAAGACAATTGTCAGCGTTGCCACAATGCGAAGAAAAAGAAAGGCAAGTTCCGAGTCGATAACCTTTCCTATAAAATCGATTCCAATAAAACTGCTGGAATCTGGCAGAAGATTCTAAATTCTCTCAATGCTGGAGAGATGCCTCCAGAAGGGAAAAAGCAGCCAGAAGCAAATGCTAAAGCAGATTTCCTCGATGCGCTAGCCAGTACTATGGTCGAAGCTCGGAAAAAGCTGAGTGATCAAAATGGCGTTATAACTATGCGGCGGCTGAACCGTCGTGAATATAAAAATACTTTGAGAGAGCTTCTCGGTGTAGAAATAAATGTCAATGAACTGCCGGCGGATACCGAAAGTGGATTCGACACAGTCGGCGCCAATCTTTTTATGTCGAGTAATCAGTTTGAACAGTATCTTGCATTGGGTGAAGAGGCTCTAGAGGAAGCTTTCACTTGGGAGTTAGAAGCTGGTGTCAATCACAAGAAGAGATTTGAAGCCGAGTATCTCACCAAGAAGTACAAGAAGTACGTCGAGAAGACTTTAGACAAACAAAAACGTTCTAGAGCATGGATAGCAAAATTCGATGAAGCGGCAGGCTTACCAGAAAATAAAGAGCTCTACGCGGCTCTTAAAAAGAAGCATACCTGGAAAAATAAAGTTCGCGATAAGTGGCAAGAGCTGCCGGGTGCACCAAACCCTAAAGACTTTGGGTTCAAGGAGGTTCACCAGATTAACAGTGGCGAGAATCCATATTACTTAGCTTATCACCAACACTATTTAACTTTACCGAAAGCCGAAGAGGGCGCTTACATATCTGTTCCGACAGTTCATCCATTTATGCTCCCTACTGGTTTTGTAGAGTTTAATACTCCGTCAAAGTGGCCTCCAGGAAACTATCTGGCGAGAGTGAGAATTGGCGCTAAGCAAGATGCTCCATTTAACCGCAAAGTAATCGAGTTTGGTATCGATGCACCACACGGTAAAGTCATGAGTACCCATCGCATAACGGGAACTCACGAAGAGCCGCAAATCATTGAAATGCCATTTACTTTGACTCGCAAGCATAAAGATCGCGAGAATCGTCAGATATTTATCCGTGAAAAAGCTAGTGACTATCACATTTCTCACAAGCGGAAGTTCTTTAATGAAGAGAAGAAAAAGAATGGTCTTGGTCCTGAGTTTGTCGTTTGGATTGATTGGGTTGAAATAGAGCGCTTACCAAACGATAAACGAGTCACTCCTCCAGCGTTGAAAGCTCTTGGCATCTCTTTGACAGATGACAAAGGTCTCATGAGAGCAGATTTGCTCAAGGCATTTACTAAATTCACTGAATTGGCTTTCAGAAATAAGGAAGTTTCTGAAGAGTACATCGAGAAGATTTACAAGATTTACGAATCGCGTCGAAAAGGTGGTGAGAACCACAGGGATTCATTGCGATACTCTTTGTCAATCATACTTTCTTCACCGATGTTTTTGTACATTTCTGAGCCTCTGAAGGATCAGCAGCATAAGACGCTATCCGGCGAAGAGTTTGCGATGCGTCTTTCATACTTTATCTGGGGGGCTCCAGCAGATGCTGAGCTCATGTCGATTGCCAAGTCCGGTAAAATTTACGACCATAAAGTTCTCGCTAAGCAGACTGAGCGTTTGTTGGGTGACCCGCGTGGTGAGGACTTTATTCACTCATTTACTTACCAGTGGTTAGGTTTGGATAGGCTCGATTTCTTTCAGGTAGATATCAAGAAATACCGCACCTTCGACGACAGTGTGAAACTTGCCGCTAAACAAGAAGTTTATGAAAGTGTTAAGCATGTCCTGTCCAATAATCTGAGTATGAAAAATCTTCTGAAAGCTGATTATGTATTAGCGAATAATGTTCTGGCAGACTTCTATGGAATCGAAGGCGTTAAAGGCGATCATTTCCGCAAAGTTAAGTTGCTAAAAAATTCACCGCGTGGTGGTCTTATGGGAATGACTGCAGTACATCTCATGGGTGGAAATGGCATAGAAACAAGTCCGGTTGAAAGAGGTGCTTGGGTTTTGAGGAAGTTGTTTAATACTCCACCACCACCCGCTCCGGCAAATGTCCCGATGCTAAGTCGCCTTTCGGATAAGGTTTTGACCACTCGTGAACGTCAAAAAGCTCACCAAGAAGATCCACAGTGTAGAAGTTGCCACCGTAAGATTGACCCTATTGGTTTTGGAATGGAGAACTTCGATGCCGTCGGACTTTGGCGCGAAGAGGACAGCTACTACCCTCACGACAAAAAAGGCCGTGAGATCAAAGACAAAGGCAAAACTTGGAAGATAGACCCGGCAGGTCAGTTGCACCGTGGGCAATCATTCAAAAACTTTTTTGAGCTGCGGGATATAGTCGCGTCAAATACCGAGAATTTTACCAAAGGTTTTTGTGAAGCGTTGGTTGAGTATGCTATGGGCAGACCGACTGGAGTTAGCGATGAGCTTTTGATTGAGTCGATGCTAAAAGATTCAAAAGGATACAAGATGAGAGAGATAATCCTTTCACTTGTGAAAAGTAAACAGTTTAGAACCAAGTAGTGTGTGGAAAAATTTATGAATAGAAGAAGATTTTTACAGGCAGGTAGTGCCTTTGTTGCACTGCCATACTTTGAGACATTTGCAGCAAAACAAGAGAAAACAACGACTCCTCCAAAGCGAATGATGTTCCTTGCATTTGGTTGGGGCGTAACTCAGCAAGAGTGGTACCCAGATCAGGAAGATATAGGCAAGGATTATAAACTTCCAGAGATGTTGAAACCTCTTGCCAAGAACAAGCAGGATTTTACCCTTATCCAGAATCTTTGGAATAAGCACTCGGATGGAGGACACTGGGGCAGTACGCAGTGGCTAACCGGGGCAAACCGCTATGCACAGCCGGGAGTTTCATTTTCAAATAGTATCTCTGTAGATCAGGTTGCAGCAGAGCAGTTTGGTATGCATACTCGCTTTAATTCGATACAGTTAAATGGCAGTGAAAAAAATGTTCATGCATCTGGTCATGGGCCAGGTTTATCTTTGGCTTGGGATAAACGAGGTAAGCCGGTTGGTGGTCAAAATAGTCCTTTTGAGGCTTACCATAAACTGTTTTCAAAAGGCAAAACTTCGATTGATGAGTTGAAGAAGCAATTGGCCGATAAGCGCAGTGTTCTAGATGTCGTTTTGACAAATGCCAAGTCGCTTAAACGAGAGCTTGGGAAAGTCGATAAGGCTAAACTAGAAGAGTATTTTTCAGGGATTCGCGATATAGAACTGCGCCTAGCTAAAGAAGAAAAGTGGTTCGATGTTCCACGTCCTCAAGCAAGTGTAGATGAGCCGCCAAAAGAAATTCAGGGTAAAAACGAGATAGCTCTCATGTATGACATCATGGTAGCAGCTATTCAGACCGACAGTACCCGTGTTTTGACATACCGTCAGCCGGTCAGGACTTTATTGACCAGTATCGGAGTTACGGTTCATCAGCACGACATGAGTCACTACCATTATTCAAATAATCCAAAGTGTGAAGCGTCTAAAAAACGGGACTTGGCTCAATCAGAACTCTTAAATGGCATGATTAACAAATTAAAATCTACCAAGGATTTCGATGGCTCAAGTTTATTTGATAACACTACCGTAGTGTACGGAAGTAACCTCAGGTACGGCCATTTATTGGATAACTGCCCAACGATTATCGCTGGTGGAGGCTCTGGCGTTCGCATGGGAGAGCACATGGTTATGCCGAAAGATACATCTCTTTGTAACTTATGGTTGACCTTGCTTCAAGGTTCTGGAGTTAAAGCAGAAAGCTTCAGCGATAGTACCGGAACTTTGGACGAAATAAAAGCTTAGTTGTGTTGTTGGGGGAAGGGCGGCTTAATTAAGTCGCCCTTTCATTTTTCCTTGAGGGATTTGTTTTCGGGGTATTTTTTGAAAGGATAACAAGATTTTCATGATTTGTTAGGTGTGGATATTTTTTGACATGATAACAAGGTTTCAGGATCTAGATGAGGGCATTCCTTTGAATATGATAACATGTTTTTCGTAGCCGTTCATATTCTGTAAATGGTGTTCCTACTGTCCAACTTCTCTCTCCTTCTCCCCCTTTCACATTTGACCACTGTCAAAACAACCCCAAAAATCACGGTCTAATAAACAAACCATGCTAAAATCAGTAAAGTTACTTTTCTGGGATAATAGAGCCATGCGCGCAGAGCCAAGAAGAACAGGCACTTGATACTCTTCAATTTCTCTTTGTATTCATCACGGTTTTTAATCTACTACCTTAAATCTAGAAACTTCTTTCTGAGTATATCTTTTTGGCGATCGTTATATTTGTAGACTTTGTTCATTGTCGAAAGAATCGATTTAAAAGAAGCGCCACCAGTTTTAAAATACTTTATTTCATTATTGGCGAGTAAGACCATGAAGCCGTCACCAAGTACTTTAGGTTTGCAGAAAACAATAGGTAAGTAATGCCCAGATACCGTTCCTATAATTTTGTCCCCCAAGTATGTGTATGAAGTTTCATCTTCTGAAATAGTCGAGTCTTTTGTAACTGAGCGTTCTTTATCCATGTCAGATATAAGAAATGATGGTTTTTTAATCAGTTTCTTTTTGACTAAGATTTCCAATCCCTGAGCGCCGTCTGCATTGGGGAAGTAGCCATTGTTTGATTTTGCATATTGAGACAAAGCATAACGAATAAACTCAAGATCTTTTTTAGTATCGGCCAGAGAGAGTATCGTCTTTTTTTTGTTTGGTTTTAAATCAGAAATATTAACTTTATCCATTAGCCCGATTATATCTTTGATATCAAAGGAATTACCTGCAGCCATACTTTTTTTAGTAAGTTTTTTGTAGTCAATATCAGGGAAGAAAAGAAGTGTGTGAAGTGTGAACATAAGACTTTGAACAAGAATGAATGCCGTTGAATTACCATTGCTTATGCCACTCATGTAAATTCCGTTACCTTTCATCTCCATAACATTAAAGAAATGATATACCAATTCCTCTTTGGGGAATAATGTATGAATGAGATCTTCGGCAGGGTAAAGTTTATTCACTTCTTCGAGGATCAGGTCATAGGTTTTGTCAGTAACCTCTGGATTGAGATAGGAATATGAATTAATTAATTCCGGTAGTTGATTTTGAATGGACTGATAATGTTCACTTTGAGCTAGTGACTTATCTGAACTTTTGAAAATTTTCATAGAAGCTTTATCGAAGAAAATAAACAAGTATCCATCTTTGATTAAAAAAGCTGGTTCTCCTTTAAACTCTTTGAAAAAACTTGCGACTGAAGAAGTGGGGAAGGCCTTTTGGAGGAGCTCAAGTTGGATGTTATCTCTAATTTTCAAGTAAGCACATCCGGCAAAACTTGGGATGTTTGTATCTTTAACAACTATATTGCCAGTACCTCGATAGATGGCAAAACCTATTTCATCTTGAAAGTAAGTATCAACTGTTTCGAAAAGTTTATTGGTTGCCATTAATTTTTTGATAGTATCATCACTTGCTTTTAACTTCTTTAATTGAGTTGTTAAGAAACTATTCATTTGAATAATTGCTTTCTTATTGACTTTAAAACCAGCGCTTAGGAGGGTTTTTTCTGGAAGTAAATTTAAAGCATTAAATTGACCGGCTTCTCCGTAACAGTCCCAATAATAACCAGGGGACTCTACTTGTTTTTTGTGAATACAGAATTTATTTCTGACGGTGACATCGTTAATCCTGTAGTGACTTAGTCCCATAGCATCAGGCTCCCAAAATCCCATGGAGGTTACGATATTTATAAAAGTTGAGATATTTTCCATTTTGGAAATATCCTGGCTCATTTCATTTCCCAAGAAGTCCATGAATCTTTTATAGGAGTTTATGTACTTTGTTTTTGTATCTTCAAAATTTGCATATGCAAAAGTCGAGCCATAAGGGTCGAGGAAGTCAGTGACATCCTGAAAAGTTTTTGCTAGTGGAGTTGTCTCATTGTGAGCAAGAAGTATATCAAGTTTTTCACGATCGGATAATTTTTCGACAAGAAGTTCTTCTTTGACTACTTTTTTGATGATGGTTTCTTCTTTGACCATTTTTTTGACTGCGGTTTCTTCTTTGACCGACTTCCCTTGAGAGTTGGTATTTTCGTTTTTACTGCAGCTGAATAAAAATAGAAATGATAATAGAATTAAGTGTCTCATATTTCCCTTTGATAAAACTTTGAAAAACACCTCCAATGGTAGCCCTAGTCATTGGAGAAATTAGTAATGAAATAGGCTTCCAATATACATGAAAATTTTCATTCTCAAATCTATTGACAAACTTTAAGTGAGGTGGCGAATTAATCAGCTAGAGGTATCATGCGCGACTTTTGCATATTAGGTATCTTCGGCACTAGCCTTCACCTGTAAATCGTGTTACTTCTGTCTACTTATTTTCCTTATCGTTGTTCATCTGTGTATGTTCTTTTTTCTTAGACAGGATAACAAGATTTTCATGATCTACATGAGTGAGTAGAGGAATGAGAGTTATCTATTTATGAAGCATGGCTTAAGTATGCTTCGCAAATGAATCACGAAGCATACTAGATGTGAGTATTATTTCTTCTTTTTAATGTCAGTCATCGGTGAAGTTTCGAAGAACTTACCATTTTCAACCAAACGAGGGTCGCCAGTACTTTCGAGTTCGTCCATAAGTTGCTTTTTAAGCTTTGCAAAGACAGCTTTGTAAGCTTTCTCTTGAGCCACATTCTTCATTTGGTGTGGATCTTTCTTAAGGTCGTAAAGCTCATACATAGGTCTTTTCCCGTAGGCATGATCAAAGTCTTTTTTATACTGCTTGCGGTTCTTCACCATCCAAGCTTTTGTCGGGCCTGCATCTTCATCTGCCAAGGTGACAAATGTCGAGTTAGTCAAGACGTCAATACTTGGTTCTTTGTCCGTTCCAAGTAGATAAGGGTCGCCCATAGGCCAGCGGTTTGGTTTAAAGTTGATGATGAAAAGATGGTCCGCTGTACGAATGGCTCTTTGTGGATATGGCAGACCGCCTTCACGAGCAACTGCAACGTGACGTTCACGACCGATGTAGACTTCAGTTCTCGCAGTATCCGCCAGACCTTCTTTGTCTGACTTAAGAGTTGGCCAAAGTGAATTTCCCGTCATGACTTCAGGGACATTTGCATTTCCCGCTTCTAGAAAAGTTGGTGCTAGGTCAGGAAGTGAAACCAAGTCATCCACGACTCTGCCGCCTTTAACTCCAGGGCCTGCGATAACTAAAGGAACCTGTGAGCCAAAGTCATAGAGGTTGCATTTCCCGTATGGAAAACCAGGGGCACCGTGGTCACCACTGACAACGATGATTGTATTTTCGAATTCGCCAGCTTTTTTCAACTCTTCAACTAAGACTCCAAGAGCCATGTCAAAAGCTTGTGCTTCGCCAAGATAGTCAGCTAAGTCTTCACGTATAGAGTGAACGTCAGGTAGAAACGGAGGCATCTTTCCCTTAAGATCGTTTGGCTCAAGGTTCCAGTGACCTTTACCAGAACCCTTGATCCATTTGCGGTGAACATTTGTTGGACCGTACCAGTAGCAGAACGGATCGCCATTTTTTCGGGCTTTCATAAAGTCTTTAAAGTTTTCTCTAACCTCGTCCATGAGAATTTGCTTAGCGGCTTCAACAGATGTTCCTTTTAGCTTTTCTTTTTCGACAAATTGAGAAAATTTATTGACTTTACGACCTTTTTTGGAATAGTCATAAGTCTGACCGCCATAAGGGGCATCTTTGACAGAACCAGGACTCCAAACTTTATGAGATTTACCAATGTGGTAGCCGTTGTCTTTAAGAATAAGTGGGTAAGCCGGTATTTTCATATCCCAAATAGCACCTTGTAGGATCGCCGCTCGACCAGTTCTCCAAAAGTGTTGACCTGAAAGAAGTGAGCTACGGCAAGGAGTACATGAAGGTGAACTTACAAAAGCATTGTTGAACAAAACACCGCGCTTGGCAACGGCATCGAAGTGAGGCGTACTTATTATGTCATTTACCGTTCCAGGACCATCTGCTTTCGCATATGCACTGGCGTGTCGGCCCCAGTCATCGGCAAAGGCAAAAAGAATATTTGGACGTTTTACCGGTTCTTGTTTTGTGCTGCTACAAGCAACAAAAAGTAGTGGTGTCAATAAAAGCGTAAGCCACTTAGCTTTGATCATCATTTCTCCTCAATTAGAATAGTGCTATGTGTTATAAATCATGTTCTTATACTAATAACTCTCTCAACCTAGTTGAAATGACACTTAGTTATTAATCGGTACAATTTATTTAAATGGTACATTTTTTTGAGTGAAGTGCGAATTGCTACTTATGTATGAAGAATCTGTAAGCTACTTTTATACGCTTTGGACAAAGATTGATACTCTTTCCTTAAGTGATAGAAATTTTGTCATGCTCTGACTAAATTTTGGGTAGTGTATTTAAAAAAGGTCTTCTATGAAAAGTTTTTTATTCACGTTGTTTGTCTGTATAAACATGGTTTGGACTGCAGAAAAGCCAAATGTCATCCTTATCTTTACTGATGATCAAGGTTATGCAGATTTGTCGTGTTTTGGAGGAACTCATATAGAAACTCCTCATATCGATCAATTAGCTTCTGAAGGTATTCGTTTAACTGATTTTTATGTTGCAGCTCCTGTTTGTACTCCATCCCGTGCAGCTTTGATGACTGGTTGTTATCCTAAAAGAATTGATATGGCTCGGGGGTCAACACATTCTGTTTTGTTGGCCGGAGATAATAAAGGTTTGAACCCAAGTGAGACAACTATTGCAGAAGTTCTGAAAACCGAGGGTTACGCAACGGCAATTATCGGCAAGTGGCATTTAGGAGATCAACGAGACTTTTTACCCACCAGACAAGGTTTTGACTACTTCTACGGCATTCCCTATAGTCATGATATACACCCATTTCACCCACGGAATGACTACTATAAATTTCCGGCTTTACCATTTTTAGAAAATGAAAAAGTTATAGAGATGGATCCTAATGCAGATTTTTTAACCAAGAGAATCACAGAGAAGTCTATAGAGTTTATTGTTGATAATAAAGACAAGCCATTTTTTCTTTATATTCCTCATCCTATTCCACATAAGCCATTGCATATTTCTCCCAAGACTATGGCAAGTGTTGATGCTGAGATACGTAAAGAACTTCAAAAAGAGGCCTTGACCGGAAAGATCAATTATGAGTTAAGAAATAAACTATTCCGCCAGGCGATTTCAGAGATAGACAATTCAGTCCATGCAATTGTAGAGACTTTAAAGCGATTGAGGATAGATGAGAAAACTATGATTATTTTTTCATCTGACAATGGTCCTGCAGTAGGCAAAGCTTTTCCCTTGAGTGGTAAGAAAGGAAGTGTTCTTGAAGGCGGAATGAGAGTTCCTACTTTTATCCGTTGGCCAAGTAAAATTCCTGCCAAGAAAATTTCATCAGAGTTATTAACCACTATGGATTTGTTGCCGACTTTAGCTCATGTTGCGGGAGCAAGCCTACCGAGAAATAAAATTGATGGTAAGAATATACTTCCAGTTCTTTTGGGAGAGGGGACTAGTCCTCACGAGTATTTTTTTTATTATGGAGGAAATGAGTTGAGGGCAGTGCGGGCAGCTCAATGGAAGCTTCATATAAAGGGTAATAAAGCTAAGGCTCTTTACGATTTATCTGTAGATATAGGAGAAAAGAAAAACTTACTTAAAAAGCGTGCTTCCATTGGAGAGAAGCTTTTAGCTGCAGCACGAAGGTTTTCTAAACATATAGAGAAGAATGTACGTCCTGCAGCATATATTGATAAGCCAGTAGTATTAACTAAATAATCTTTACTTTCGTTTCTTTTTCTTCGGATTCTTTTTTAAGGCTTCTTTATATTCTTCAAGATACTTACCTTTGACATAGTCGGCTCGGTAAAAGGGGTAGTCATCCCAAGGAGATTCTCCATTGGCTCTTGGGTCACCGGAGTCCTTCATTTCTTTATGAAGTTTGGCTTTCAATTCTTCCATGACGACTTTGTATTCGCTATTCCCAGCGAGGTTGTGGAGTTGATGTGGATCTTTTTTGATTCTGTAAAGTTCTTCTGCCGGTAACTTTGCAAAGCTTAGCATGAAAGCTTCTTTGACTTGAGGATTATCTTTGTGCTTTAGCATGTACTCTTTGGTTGCTCCGGTGCCATACTCGCCATAGCCGCCAAAGTGGCTGCTTTCAAAATCTGGATTGCCGTTTGGAAAGCGTTCAGGATTGTAGTTGCGGATATAAACAAAGTCGTCTGTATGAATCACTCGCCTTGGGTAAGTTGCACCACCAGGTCGGCACCATGTGTGTCTTTCGAGCCCAGATACGGTATAGTTTCTGTTGGCTTCAATACGACCAGATTTGTCTGATTTTAAGATGTTGACCAAGCTTTTTCCTGTCATGTCGTTAGGAACTCTTAGACCGGCTAGCTCTAAAAAAGTTGGCGCGAAGTCTTCGTGATTTACAAAGTCACTCACTCGTCGATTGCCTTTGATTTTATCGCCATACATGATGGCTAGGGGCATGTGGACGCCGTAGTTATAGGCGGTTGCTTTTGCTCTGGGAAATGGCATGCCGTTGTCAGAAGTAACGACGACGAGTGTGTTGCTAAGTTCTCCGCGCTTTTCAAGGATCTTTAACATCCTTTCTAGGTGAGCATCTTGCCACTGTATTTCGAAGAGATAGTCAGCTATGTCATTTCGCACTTCTTCAGAGTCCGGAAGAAAAGGTGGGACGACAACTTTACTAGGGTCTATGCCATTTTCTTTACCTATGCCATACTTATATGGTCTGTGAGGTTCGCGAGCTCCATACCAAAAAAAGAATGGTTTGTCAGAGCTTTTGTTATCGAGAAATTTTTGGAAGCTAGCGGTGTAATCGATGGGAGTTACTGACTCGTGAATCTTCTTTCTGACGGCGACATTTTTATAAAAGATGTTATTCCAAGTATTTTCAAAAATCTGCATACTTGGTTGGTAGCCTTTACCTGTTGCGGCGACTTCATAACCTGCGTCTGCTAGTAAGTTGGTAATGATCGGGAACTTCTTCTTGAGGCGACCGAAAAGGACTCCGCCTTCTTCAAGTCGCCAAAACTTTTGGCCAGTTAAGACGGAAGCTCGGGAAGGAGCACATGATGGACAGTTGGTGAAAGAGTTTTCGAAGTAAATGCCATCCTTCGCCACTCGATCGAATCCTGGAGTTTTAACGACGGGGTCACCGGCGAAGGAAGTGTGGATCCAACTTTGATCATCTGTTATACAGAATAGTATATTTGGTTTATCGGCGGCGTAGGAGGAACTAATAAGAAAGAGTAGTAGCAGCCATTTTGGTAACATGTGAGGAAGTCCTTTTTAATAAGGAAACAACATGATTGGCGTGGCTATAACTTCTGGGGTATTTAAGAAACTAATATGAGAAGATGCGTAGAGTAAAAATGGAGCTAAGAGCTTGTGGGGAATTGAGGGATAGAGCATCCCTCAACTAAGAGTTTTATCGCTTGAGAGTTTCAACCCAAATCGGGTTTTTGCCAGTTTCGTACTGAGTCACTTTTGTTAAGTGGCCGGTTTCTTTGTTAATGCTGTATACGCCTAACATATTTGCTCTTTGACCTGCGACATATACATAGTCACCAGTTTCACTTACACAGAAAGAGCGAGGGATGTTCTCACAAGGAAAGCGTTCGATATAAGTTAGCTGACCATCATCTTTTATCTTATAGAGGAGGATCGCATCCTGCTTCTTGTTTTTGTCGCGCAGTGAAGCGTAGAGAAACTTGTTGTCAGGAGTCATATGTAGATCCGCAGTTGTCAGCGCTGCAGTCTTATCTTCTTGGGCCATGACGCCTTGGATGAACTTAAGCTGACCTTGAGCAGAGTCCCATTTCCAAACACCAACACCAGGGTGAACTCGTTCTAGGGTTGAATAAGCGATGTCTTTGGTTGGATGGAAAATCAGATGTCGAGGTTGAGCCGCGCCCATTTTTGGACCTTTGGCAGATTCCATTTTTGTGATCTTGCCAGTTTTCTCATCAAACGCCAGTTGGAAAACAACATTTGGACCAGTTGCTGGAATCATCAACATTTTATTATCTGGACTAAAACGAGTTGCATGAGCTTGTTTCTTCAGAGTCATTTCTTGAACTTCAGTGCCTTTGTAAACACCATTTTCTAGTTTCCAAACAGTGGCCGTTCCTGCACCATAATTGGCTGCCGCTATGAAGCTGTCTGTGTGATCAGTTTTGAGCTCTGTGGTACCGCCATTTATTGGCGCATTGTGTACATAGGTGAGTGTGCCGTCAGTAGCTACAGAGTAAGTGATGATTGAGGCTTGTTTTGGATTGCCTTTCATGGCGGCTTGAGCATAGAGAAACTTCTTATTGCGTGAGAAAGTGAACTTGCTAAGTCTAGTAAATTCAACTTTTTGAAAGTCTGAAAGCTTACCAGTTTTGGGATCTATCTCTTTGACTTCTATAGTCCCACCAGAAGCGAGATAAAGCAGTTCTGCTGCCTGAGTGTAGGAGATGCTAACTAGGAGAAATAGAGCCATGCAAACTTTATAAATCATATTTTTGAAGCCTTGGTTTATTCAAATAAGTCATTGGGTAATCTGTAGTAATTACGCAAATATGGTCGTGTAAGCGACATATTTAAAGAGACAGACCTCACAAAATATAAAAAGACTCTAGCTGGAATGATCTTATCCAAACCGAAGTTTTAGAGCTGATTACTTGATTTGAGTTAGTAATTTACAACGTGTGATTCTTGGATAAAGCTTTTCACTTATTATTTTCTTGTAAGTGATCTTTAAATGAAATTCTTATATCATCCGTGTAGGCTCCACCGAAGACTAAACTAGGATCGGTTTTTGTTATGTCATGGCGATACGCCGCGATGCGAATCAAGATATAGTTTGCTTTAGCAGGAAGGGGCATATCTACCTTTATGCCTTCCCAACTTTTGGGATCTGTGTCTATCGCTTGGATTCTTCTGCCAGAGAGCGCAAAACTAGAGAAGATCAGGTTTTCCACAGTTTGAGTTGGGGCAAGCTCTGGGGGTATGGAATCATAGGCATATATATCGAGGCTACATGAGAGGCCTTCTTTGGCTTGTTCTGTAGTTGCATTGAAAGATGCTGAGACATTTATCTCAGTAGTTTCATTGAGCCTGTTGTATGGAACATCTCTCAAGTCAACCCAACGATAAATTTCAGACAGATAGCCTCCAGGAATAGGTTTGTTGGGATAGTCGGCTTTTAGAAATCGCAGCATTTTTTTGCCATCTACAGGACTAATACTTTGATCTTGTAGAGTGACTTGAGTTATGTCGCCGCCCCATATATTTGCTTGTTCAGGTATGCCTTTTGTCTCAGGAGCAGGGTATGACTCAAAGCTTTCAAAAAGCTTACCGAAAGGACCGAACAAGGCTTTGTTTTTAGAGACTGCATTGGCAACAGACATACTTGAAACACCGATGACAACACCAAGCGCCAAGGTTGCACAAGTTCGTAGGAATGGACTGAAAAGTATAGGTGACTTTTTCTTCATTTCATGAGACGTGTCTATATCTTGTTGCATGTGGTCATAGATGGATTGAGACTGTAGCATAACTTCGGTAAATGCCTGACGCTTCTCTTCACTGTCTTTCATTTCTTGCTCGAAAGCTTTCATTTCTTGTTCAGATAAGCAACCGTCTTGAAAGCGCATGGCTTGTGCAAGAAATTTATTTAAATCTTCTTCGTTCATTTTAGCCCCTCTGAACTTAATTCTGTTTTAACGCAAGTACCTAAGGCTTTGTGGATTCTGGCAAGTGCTTGGTAAACCGTATCTAGTTTTTTGCCTAATGACTCGGCAACTTTAGCTCCGGGTAAACGCTCAAAGTAGCGCAAACGCAGTAGCTCTTGATTGTTTGGCGTCGCTTTTTTTATACATTTGCTAAGAGCTTTATGGAGTCTGTCGGACTTTTGTGAGTTAGGCCACTCAGAAGCTAGCAGTTCTAGCATCTCGTCAGTTAAACCGACATACTTCTCACCTCTAGCTCGCAGTTTATCTATAGCTCGATTGCGACCGACCATCTTGGCCCAGTGTATAGCGTGCTTAGGAGTGACAAACTTATCTAAGGAGCCGACAGCTTTAATACAGACTTCTTGGAAGATGTCTTCAGCTAAGTGATAGTCTTGTGTGACGATGGCATAGTAAGAAATAAGAGCTCGTCGCTCTGGAAGCAGAGTTGCAGTTAATTCTTCAGCCTTCACAAAAATATCCTCAAATGTTAATTGCCTTTAATAGTCTTACGAAAAAATCAGTAAGTACTCGACATGAAATTTTGAGAAATATTTATCGTAGCTTTAAAAGAGTATTTTAGGAAAGGTGATGTTAAGGCCGTTTTTTGGCTGACTTTTCAAAAAAGTTGCAATCAGCCTATAGAATCTGTTAATATAATATTACGCTTTCAATTTACCGGTTATGACAGTGCCGGGAGATTTTTACTAAATTTTATAAGTTATTAATGATAAAGTGTATATAAAAATAAAAAAGCATCAAAAAGTTTAAATATCACCGTAAGATATGAATATTAGACCATATATCCTTATGTGTGCAGGTGAGTTGAGTAAACTCCTAAATAAAAAGGTGTGTTTGTATGTATAAGACGCTAATAGCGACTTTTGCAGCAGGTTTATGTGTGAATGCTGCAGAGCTGGATAATTCAGCAAAAACTTTTTTAGAAAATAATTGTTATGAGTGCCATGACGAGGATGTTCAAAAAGGCAATTTAGATCTTAGTTCTTTGAAGTTTGATCTTAAAGACAGAAAGACATTTAACAAATGGGTTAAGGTCTATGACAACGTTAGTCATGGCGATATGCCACCCAAGAAAAAGAAGCAACCAGAAGCGGCTGCTAAGCAAGCCTTTTTGTCAACTTTAGAAACCCCACTTTTTGAGGCAGACGCCGTCGCTCAGGAAGATGAAGGTCGTGGTAGAATAAGACGCCTAAATCGCGAAGAGTTTGAAGCGACTCTTTCCGACCTTTTAGGTATGAAGTTGGACATAGCTCCGATGCTTCCAGAAGACGCTAAAGGCGATGGTTTCGATACTGTCGGCGAGGCTTTAAATGTATCTTCGGTACAGATGCAGGCCTACTTAGAAGCTATAGATGCAGCTCTTGATCAAGCGACGAATCTTTATGAGAAACCTCGTCGAGAAAAGTATACCTTAAAACATCGCGAAAGCCACTATATAATGGTCGTGGAAAGAAGGTCAAATGCGTATCGAGTTGAAGACGATGGCGTCGTTTTCTTTTCTCCTCAAAAGCATTCTTATCAAAATACTGTTCTAAGTCAGTATGTTGTGCCGTTTGACGGTAAGTATAAAGTCAGCGTTACAGCAAAAACAGTTCAGTCAGATAAGCCTGAAATACTTAAAGTTCGTTTAGGGGGAAATGGCCACGGCGAGAAAGATACAGTCCCTAAAACTTTGTTGGGTTTCGTCGATGTAAATCCAGGAGAGTATCAAGACTTTCACTTTGAAGAGAGACTTACACTAGGACAATACTTTCGCCTTTACCCAGCCGTTCTGCCTTACATGAGATTCAATGGAAAGTGGGCTCTTGGACAAGAGCACTTTAAAGGTCCTGGAATAAAAGTCAGTCAAGTTGTTGTTGAAGGTCCTATTATTGAAGAGTGGCCACTCAAACCTCACAAGGTTTTATGGGGTGATACTCCGACAAAAAGAATTCCCAAAACGAAGCCAAATCTGAGCCCAAATCGTCAATTAGATAAGAAGCCTACTCGTGTTGCCAAACCGCGACTGACGAAAGTTACAGCTGAAAAAGTAACGGGCAACAAGTTTGTATATGACCCTGAAAAGCAAAAGGCAGGCGGTGAACTTATATATAAGGACGCGAGAACGCCAAAGTATCGCTCAACTCGTGAGTTTATGCCGACAAATGCTAAAGAAGATGCGGCGAAACTTTTAAGTAACTTTTTGCCTAAGGCTTACCGCCGTGCAGTTAGTGAAGAAGAGTTGGCTGAAGTCGTTGGTATAGTTCATGGTTGGATGGACCAAGGTGTATCTTTTGAAGAGGCGATGCGTACAGGTTATAAAGTTATTTTGACATCTCCAGAGTTTCTCTTTCAGAAATCTGCCTTCTCCGAAAGTGCTTCTAAGATCACTGACTTAGCCTTTGCTGAGCGCCTAGCATTTTTCCTTTGGTCTTCTATACCAGATAAGGAACTTCTAAGCTTAGTTGAGTCTGGAGAAATACGTCAACCTGAAGTTCTTCAGGCCCAAGTTGAACGCATGTTGAAAGACTCGCGCAGTAAACGTTTCGTCGACAACTTTCTTGGTCAGTGGTTAGACTTGCGGTTACTTGACTTTACCTCCCCAGACTCAAAACTTTACCCAGAGTACGATGCACTTTTACAATGGTCTATGGAAAAGGAAACCGTGGCATTTTTCAATGAACTTTTATCGAAAGATTTAAGTGTGTTGAATTTCATAGACTCTGACTTTGTCATGATCAATGAGCGCCTTGCCAAACACTACGACTTACCGCCTGTCAAAGGAACCAATATTCGTCGAGTGGTCTTACCAGAAGACAGCCCACGTGGTGGAGTTATCGGTATGGCAAGCGTTCATAAAGTAACGGCAAATGGTACAACGACTTCACCAGTTGTTCGCGGCGTTTGGATGCTCGAAAGAATCATGGGGATACATCCGCCACCACCACCTCCAGGAGTGCCAGCGATCGAGCCCGACATACGCGGTGCAGTATCGGTACTAGATCAATTAGAGAAGCATAGAGATAACAAAAAATGTGCCTCTTGTCATATGCTGATTGACCCTCCAGGAGTTGCTCTTGAGTGTTTTGATGTTATCGGCGGTTTTCGCAAAGACTACCGCGCCTTGAAAGCAGAGAAAGCAAAATTGACGATTCGTTATTCTCCAGATGGGCCACCACCTATTTTTTATCATAAAGGTCAGCCAGTTATATCGGCGAATCAGATGCGCGATGGCAGAAAGTTTTCTAACATCGAAGAGTTCAAGCAAGTTTTGTTAGAGGATCCTCGTAGCGTAGCGAAAAATGTCACCGAAAAACTAGTGACTTACAGCACCGGTTCGGGAGTTAGCTTTGGCGACCGCAAAGAGATAATGAGCATTGTTGATAGAATCGAAGAGAAGAATTTTGGTCTTAGGACATTAATTCACGAGATCGTTAAAAGTAAGATTTTTGAGAGGAAGTAAGCATGAAATTTAACAGAAGACAATTTATAAAAGCCTCTGGTGTTGCTTTTGCCCTTCCAGTTTTTGAATCTTTTGGAGCGACAGAAAAGCAGTTAAATCCAAAGCGTATGGTGGCGATCTGTAACAACTTAAGTTTGTTGACGGATAACTTTAAACCAGTTGATTCTGGACGAGACTATACGCCGTCTCGCTACTTGAACTTTTTGCAGGATTATCGCAATAAATTCACTTCATTTAGTGGTGTATTTCATCCTGAAGTCGATGGCGGTCACAGTGGTGAAAAGAGTTTTTTAACTTGTGCCGCGCATCCAGCTCTTGGTAGTTTTAAAAACAGTATTTCACTGGATCAGTTAGCTGTAGACCACATTGGCAGTGAGACAAGGTTTCCCTCTTTAGTATTAACGTCAAATGGCCCGCGCTCTCTGTCTTGGACAAGAGCTGGAGTGCCTATTCCTGCCGATCAAACGCCATCTCGCCTTTACTCAAAGCTATTTATAAATGGCTCTAAGGCTGAAGTTGACAAACAAGTCTTGCGTCTGAAAATGGGCAAGAGTGTTATGGACTCCATTTATGGTAAAGCGAAGCGTTTAGAGAAGCAGCTTACTGCAGCTGATAAAGAGAAGTTTGATGAGTACGTGACTTCAGTTCGACAAGTTGAAAAACAGATGGTGCGCATGCAAGAATGGGAGAAAAAGCCCAAGCCGAAAGTGGATTACAAAAAGCCAAAAGATATACCAGGTAGAGCGGATGTTATCGGTAAAGCCGGTCTCATGTTTGACCTTATGCATCTTGCCTTAAAAACTGATTCGACGCGTTTGATTACCATAAATATGCAGGGTGAGTTTATCGTTCCACCAGTTGAAGGAGTAACTGAGGGTTATCATACTCTTTCTCATAATGGCCGTAACAAGGACAAGCTACGTCAGTTGGCTTTGATTGAAGATGAGCATATGAAGATCTTCCGCGACTTCCTTGGTAAGTTAGATGGTGTTCAGGAAGCGGGTAAAACTCTTCTGGACAATACCATGGTCCTCTATGGTTCAAACATGGGAAATGCCTCGAGTCATGACAACCGTAACTTACCGGTTATTCTTGCTGGTGGTGGTTTCAAACACGGTCAACACTTGGCCTATGATCCAATCCGAAATGAAGCACTTGCGAACTTGTTTGTGACGATGCTCCAGAACTTAGGTGTAGAGACAGACAAGTTTGGCTCTAGCACTAGAGGTTACCTCAAAGGTTTTGAATAAAACTTAGTATTTACCACACTGAGAGAGGAGAGTCAGTTATTCTGGCTCTCCTTTTTTTGAGTCTACATGTGAGTTGATAGACATGATGAACAAGATTTACAGAGAGTAATAACTACAAATGTAAGATCTTTAGAAACCAACTTACGGCTTTATATATCCTTTTGGTCTCTGCCATTTCTTCTTTTCAATTAAGTATTGTTCATGACAGATAAAACCCTCGATTAGATTATCTGCGAGCAAATTACATGCATCAAGTAAGCCTTGCCTATAGACATACTTCTCACGAGTTATGTGAAGGGGAGGCTTCTCCTCAATAGCATAAGACGAATCTTGTCCCCAAATAGCTTTTCTAACATCAAATTGCATGAAGTAAACGCCGTCGCCTGAACCTGTCTTGGTTCATCTAAAAGTACGCAACTAAGAAATATTATTATGCGCTTTTGATTCCTAGATTATAGCTACTTTCTTTGTCTTTCTTGTTGAGATTATCTTTTCTTCTTTGAATTTTAGCCTCTTTAA
>JAJPOQ010000006.1 GCA_021232515.1 Lentisphaeraceae bacterium | reverse complement strand
TAATCCATACCGCCAGCGTTCATTCTGAGCCAGGATCAAACTCTCCGTTACGTTTCCACCGAAGTGGAAATTCTTAACACGCCAGTAAACTGGCCGGAGTCCTATAACTCAATTCATACTATTCAATTATCAAAAATCTTTTCTTCTGAACAGCTCCTGTTAGCTGTTTCGTATTGTCCGTTTTGCGACGGCCCCTTAGGATAACCCTATTCAGTTTTTCCGCAAATCACTTTTTGAGTTTTTTTAAACTTTTTTAAACACTTTATTTGTTCGTGCTTAGATTGACTGTTTATAAGACCTTTGTATATAGTATTCTCCATAAAATTATACGAAGGATCTCACTTGGATAAATATGGACTCATAGGCTGGCCAGTTGCTCACTCAGTCTCACCGCCGATGCAAAATGCCGGTTTTACAGCAGCAAACATAGATGCAAATTACGAAAAAGTTGCAGTAGCGCCTGAAGATATGGACGATGTCATACCTAAAATGAAGGAATCATTCTCTGGCTGGAACTGCACTGTCCCTCACAAACAGCACATCATTGAATTTCTAGATGACATAGACCCTTTAGCAAAAGCTCTAGGTAGTGTTAACACTGTAGTTAATAAGAATGGTAAACTCAAAGGTTACTCTACTGACGGCTATGGCATGCAGATTTCCCTGAAAGAAAGCTTCAACAAAGATATTAAAGATGCGTCTATCCTATTTATAGGTGCTGGTGGTGCTGCTCGAGCTGTTGCTCTTCATTTTGCTCTCGAAGGCGCTGAAAAGATTGCCATCATTAATAGAAGTGAGGATAAAGCTAAAAAGATCGCTGAAGAAATAAACATTCTAAACCCGAATACTAAAGCAGACTCTGACTCACTTAGCTGCCAGAAAATAAATCTCGATGATTATGAAGTGATAATCCAAAGTACAAGTCTTGGTTTGCATGCCGATGACCCCTCTCCTTTTGACGCCACAAGTTTAAATAGCAGTCACCTAGTAGTTGATATGATCTACAAAGAAACTCCATTTCTCAAGCAAGCCAAAGAAATAGGTTGTAAAACTATTGATGGTGAAGGCATGTTACTTCATCAAGGCGTTAAGGCCTGGGAAATATGGACAAACGAAAAAGGCCCTGTTGAAGAAATGCGTCAAGCCTTAAAGAAAGCACTAGGAAAAGACTCATAATATGGAAATGAGTAACTACGAGAAGCTCACGATGTTAACATACGAGCACTTTAATACATTTGGGATAATCTTTTCTTTTATGTTTGGTGCTTGCATTGGTAGTTTTCTAAATGTTTGCATCTGGCGTCTTCCTCGTGGTGAGAACTTATCTTACCCTGGTTCTCATTGCCCAAAGTGTAATTATGAAATCCCTTCTTATGAAAATATACCAATCATCGCTTGGCTCTGGCTAAAAGGGAAATGTAAGAGTTGCCGTGTCGGCATATCTCCTCGCTATATAATCATAGAGACCATAACCGCATTCATCTTTGTCTTTGTTACTTGGCAAGCGCGAAACTTAAAACTCCCTATAGAGCACTTACTAGTTCTTTACTTCCTTATTTCTGCTTTCATTGCCATTATCCTTATAGATATAGAGCACTTAATTATTCCTTTTAAGATAAATCTCTCTGGTTACATATGGGCTCTGGCACTTTGTGTTCTACTGCCATACGCAATCGCATTACCAGAGGTTCACCATCTTTATTCTCTTAAAGGAGATCTCATTTACCTAACCACAGTCTTTCCTGCCCTTAAAGACTCGCCAAGATTGATAGCCCTTATATATAGTGTTTCTGGCTTCATCATAGGCTTTGCCATCCTTTGGAGTGTTGTTGAACTGGGGAAAGCTCTTTTTGGTAAACAAAAGTTTGCTTTTGAAGAAGAAATACTTGTAACACTAACGAAAGAAGGCGCGCAATCTGAAGGCGATGAATTACTTCCTTGGGAAGATATGTTCGATAGGAAAACTGACCAATTTGAAATAGATGCGTTGTCTGGATCATGGCAAATCGCCGAATTATCTGGAGAACTCGCTAACGAAAAGCTCAAAGTTTCACATCGAGGCCTAGAGATTAATGGCCAACATCATAGTCTTGATCAGATAAAAGAAATCGCCATTCGAACTAAATCGTTCATCATACCTAGAGAAGCTATGGGTCGTGGAGATATAAAAATGCTAGCGATGATTGGTGCATTTCTAGGACCAACTGGAGCATTATTCTCTTTGATGCTAGCGACATTTGCAGGTTGCATCATCGCTGGTTCGGCAACCGTTTTTGGATTTCTAAAGAAAGGTAAGCAAATACCGTTTGGACCATACCTAGCAGTGGGGACAACTATTTGGATGCTTTACTGGCCACAACTGACCCGGTTATACTACTCATGTTTAGACCTTATAGTTAAGGCTCTTTCATAAATGAAGTGGTTACTCATCCCTGGTTGGGCTACTGCGCCCGACATCTTTGAGCCTTATTTAGACCTTATAAGTTCCCCTTTACTTTATAACTGGGGCTTTGAAACAAACTCAAGCATTAGTGATGATGAAAGAATTCTAAATGAGTTAGAAGATAATGACTTTGGCATCATTTCATTTTCTATGGGCTGTCTGAAGTCTCTTGAAATCAGTCAAAAGCTCAAGCCTAAAAAACTCATCTTCATTGGTGGATTTAGTAATTTCTGTGGAACTAGTAATAGATCTCAACGTCAAGCTCAAATAGGCTTAATGATCAAAGGCCTTCACAGCAATCCTCAAAAAGTCCTCAAGAGATTTTATTTAGGTAGTCAAATAAACGAGTCTCAACTTAAAGGTGAGCTAAACACCGATAACCTGATCAAAGGTTTGGAAAAACTAAAGAATGATGATTTTTCTTCTATTAGCAACTCTCTCAAACTTGAAAATCATCTTATCCAAGGTATTCAAGACGCCATAGTGCCAAATGACATTTACCAAACCATAATAGGTGAACAAACAATTGTTCATGAGATTGAAGGTGGTCATGGTATGCTAGATAACAATAGAGAAAGCGTGAGAAGACTTCTTAGTCAAATTTTATGAATACCAGATTTTCTTTAAAAGCCGATACTTACGAACAAAATGCCCTTGTTCAAAAACTATCTGCTGAAAAGCTTGCTGATAAATTACAAGAAATGATTAGCTCGCCTACAATCGCTGCTGACCTTGGTTGTGGAACTGGGTATCTCACTCAACAGCTCCTCAAAAAATTTTCTTCTCTAAAAATAGACTGTTGCGATATATCTGAAACCATGCTCGAACATACGGCAAAAATAGATAATCAAAATCTTTGTTTCCATAACTGTAGCATTCCTCCAAATGCCAACTACGACCTCATCGTCGCAAACTTTAGCTTTCAATGGTTTCCATCAATTGAGGCAACTATTAAACATTCTTTTCAAAAGCTGAAGGTAAACGGCACATTAGCATTCTCTATTCCAGTTAAAGGAACCTTTAAAGAATTGAACCAACTCATATCTAAGCACAAACTCAGTGTTAAACTTCCCGAGTTACCCGACTCGCAAGATATACTCAGTATCGTCAATGAATTTGAGAATATTGAAGTCGAACAGTTCCAGTTAAAAGAATCTTTTGCTAACACATTGGAATTTCTCAGAGGTCTACATAATATAGGTGCTGTAAGAGAGGGACAAAAGACGTCGATAAGCGACTTAAAAAGCTTAATCACCTTGCACGATCAATTATTTAATAAAGACATCATTGCTAACTACGAAGTTTTACAGGTTCTAATCAAAAGGACGACACATGCTTAAATACATTTCCTTATTTTTAATACTTTCCACTAGTTTATTCAGTCAGGTCAAAACAGTCGAAACTATAGTTTCTGAGACTTTAAAAAATTATCAAAGTGACGTAGTTGATGAAGACTGGGATGAGGCTAGAGGCTTCTTTTTAAATGACAATGTCTCCGAAGAGCAAATGAAAACTCTGACGGAAGTCATAAGTAAAGTTCAGCTCTATATGAAAGATGGTATACTAACACCAAAATCAGAAGGTAGCAGACTTATATCTATCCCACTTAGGCAAAGTGTGATATACCTTCACAAAGTCGAGAACGGCTGGCACTTTACTGACGGTACACTTACAAACCTGAATGACTTACAAAAAATGGCCACCCTGATTGATACTCCAATTAAAACGATGGAGTACTTTGTTGAGCAAGTAAATCTTGGAAATATAAAAGAAGCATCTGGCTGTTTTGTCCTTAGCGAAGGCGAAACTATTGATAAAGAAAAACTAGAAAAATTTAGCGAAGTCCTCAAATTCTTACTTGGCAAGAAAACCGAAGGTAAGTACCAAGGGAAAGGTGAAGATGCATCACTTGTCTCATACTCAATAGAATCGAGAGACATAGCTCTGGTCAAACAAAACAATGACTGGTTATTTACAGTAAATACGAGAGATAATATCCTTAACATCTCTGCAGAGTATCAGTCCTCTCACTTTAAAATGGCTACACCAAACCCACTTAATAAAACATTTTTCTTAATGAAAAACTGGCAATGGATGGGTGTTATAGGAATCTTAATTGTCGGTGTTATGGCTCAATGGTTTCTACAACTCACCTTCAGAAAAACTATTTTAAACAGAATACAAGACAAACTAACAGAGTCACAGCAAAATCCAAAGTTTGTATCGGTAACGCTATTAAGCATGGGTTTAAGCTGGTTCTTACTATTACCAATGCTTAACCTTGAGCCCGAAGTCTTTGGGATCTTAAGGAATGGTTCAGCATTATTAGCGATGATCAGTGCGATCTTCGTTATATCTCGAGCACTCGACATCATCAAAAATGTTCTTTTAGCAAAAGCCCATAAAACTGACAATAAAGTAGACGACGTCCTTATACCAATGTTTCACAAGGTTATAAAACTTGCTGTATTTGTTATTGGTATCATCCTTATTGCTAGTAACATCGGCATAAATGTCGGCAGTTTACTCGCCGGTCTAGGTATTGCAGGTATGGCATTTGCACTCGCTGCAAAAGATACAGTCGAGAACATCTTCGGTTCTGTAACAGTCTTAACGGATAAACCGTTTGAAGTTGGTGACTGGGTTGTCATAAATGGCGTTGAAGGTACAGTCGAACAAATCGGCCTTAGAAGTACAAGAATACGAACGTTTTACTGTTCGCAAGTAAATGTACCAAACTCAACGCTTATTAAAGCGGTGGTCGACAACTACGGCAGAAGAACTTACCGTCGAATCAAAACTTACCTTTCACTTACATATGATACACCAGCAGAGAAAATTGAAGCTTTTTGTGAAGGTATTCGTGAATTAATTCGCAACCACCCTCATACTCGCAAAGACTATTACCAAGTCTACTTCAACCAATTCAATTCAGCTTCACTAGATGTCCTACTCTACTGCTATATCGACACTGAAGACTGGGCAATTGAGTTAAGAGAAAGACAAAGGCTCTTCCTAGATATAAAGCGCCTTGCTGCAAGATTAGAAATAGAGTTTGCCTTCCCAACTCAAACTATTCACATGGCAAATAGCGAAGACCTTTACCCGCCGGTTAAAGAAACAAGCCTTGACGCTATAACTGCAGCATATGAAGCCGGTAAAAGTAATGCTTCTCAATTATTGCAAGAAACTGCAAATACGTCTAAAACTTCCTTCCCAAAAGCTATAAACTATGACAAGGGAACACAGTATATAGAAACTGGGAAGTAAAAAATGTTCAATAAAGATAAAATTGATAAGGCCAAAAAGTTCATCACTGATGAGATCTGGCATATCGATACAGCTTTAGTCCCACTTAAAAAGCGACTAGGCTTCATCAGTATACGTGTCGTATCAATTTTATTTAGAGGCTTCAAAAAAGACAACTGTATCATGCAGGCTGCTGCTTTGACGAATATCACCATCATGTCGATGGTCCCTACTCTTGCCTTTATGTTTGCTATAGCAAAAGGCCTGCAATTCGATAAAAAACTGCAAGAGATAATCGACAAAGCAATCGTTGACTATCCACAAGCTCAAGAATACTCTGTTCAATTATTCGAAATGATTGAAAAAACAAACTTCAAAGCACTGGGTTCTATCGGTGTGATACTACTTTTATGGACAGTGATCAGCGTTATGTCAAAGATAGAAAGTAGCTTTAATACAATCTGGGGCATCTCAAAACCGAGAGACTTTTTAACTAAATGCAAAGAGTATCTCATCACTGTGATGATCGTCCCATTTGCCCTCCTTGCAACTGCTTCAATAAACACAGCCCTTAGATCTGGAGATGTAGCTCAAAAGATAATTACTCAACTTGGCAGTTGGGCCTTTATTTACGACGCCTTTCTTTGGGTCGTATCACCTTGCCTCGTGGCACTTGCCTTTACCTATCTCTATAAGTTTCTGCCAAACACTAAGGTCAAGCTCATCCCAGCATTCATTGCCGCCCTCATAACTACTTTCCTATGGCAATTTTCACAATGGATTTTCTTAAAGTTCCAAGTTGAAGCAAACAGCTACAGTCACATCTACGGTACATTTGCAGCCATTCCTTTATTCCTCGGTTGGCTAAACACCAGCTGGATCATTGTTCTCTTTGGCGCTGAATTATCCTTTGCTATTCAAAACGAAAGCACCTATGAAAATGAAGGCCGTTCTAGTGAGATACCAACCAGAACCTTGCTCGTCATAGCACTGTATACGATGCAAAGTTTATCAAGAAACTTCATCGACGGAAAAGAATGGCAGGCAAATGACTTTTTCAAATCAAATAACATTCCCTCAAGGCTAGGAAATAAAGTTCTCGATTTGCTCACAAGTGGAAATGTCGTTACTTGTACAGACCCTTTAAGTAGCACCTACCTTCCGGCTCAAGACTTACAAAGTATGAACCTATGGAGTATCTATGAAGCGATCATTGGCAAAGAAGATGAAATCATCAAAAATCTTCAAGATGAGTCCCTTAAAGATCTGATTAAGTTCAACGAAACTCAGCTAAAATCTTATGCTACTGAGATGAGTAACCATAAAATTTACGAGCTCGTTAATAATGAAGTTTAACATACTTTCATTCGATGAGATAAACTCTACGAACCAGTATCTCTTAGAAAATGCTCCCAATCTAGAAAACTACACCGTGGTCACAGCCAACAAACAAACACAAGGTCGTGGCAGAAAAGGTCGAGTTTGGGAATCGTCATCAAATGACAACCTATACTTTTCATTGCTGATTAAATCTATCGATATAAGCTTTGAAGAGCTTTCTTCTATCCCACAAATCATGGGGCTAGCGGTCTGTGAATCACTCCAAATGTGTGGGATCTCCAAAAGTTGGATCAAGTGGCCAAACGACGTTTTTGTCGATGACCAAAAAATCTGTGGAGTCCTCTGTGAAACAAGGCTGAAAGGCATTTCTCTAGAAGGTCTAATTATTGGTGTTGGCTTAAATGTGAATTTACCAGAAACTGAGCTTCAAAAGATAGATAAACCGGCAACTTCTATGCTAGTACAGTCTAACGATAAAAAGCCATTTTCAACGAAAGAAACTCTTCACGTTGTACTTCAAGCATTTGATAAACACTTCAAGCTATGGCAGCAAAAAGAGCGACGTTCAGAAATAGTCGAGTTGTGGCGTCAAAACAGCCGCCTTATTGGCAAAGCTGTAACTTTAAGTGATGATCAAAAGACTATATATGGAACGGTTGTCGATTTCTCTGAAAATGGCGAAGTTATACTCCAAAGTGAGAATGGTCTAAAAGCCTATTCATACGGCGACCTTTCACTAAGACTACAATAGTCTCTAGTCTACCATCTTGTTTGAGTAAACTTGATTGTAGATATACTCTATCTCTTTCGAGCTCATTGCTTTATTAAAGATAACAACTTCATCAAGCATACCATCCCAGTGACTTTTCCAGCTTGAGTGATCTTTAAGATTCTTACTTAGCTTTGTCCCAAGTGAAAGAATCTTCGTATAAGATGGATACTTTATCGCTGGAGTACTTAATTGAGTCACCAACTTACCGTTCCTATAAAGAAACAAAGTCTTCGAGTCATGAACAAAAGCAACATGTTGCCAAGAGTTAAGCGGAAACTTCTCGCTCTCTCTTAAGTGAATTGACTTTCCATGTAGAGAAACATCATCACGAGTCTGTAACTCTTCTGAATCAAAAAAAGAATCGTCCTTAGGCATTATCTCTATATCTAAGTAACCGAACTCGTCTAAGCCAAAGTGAAACTGACCTTTACTTCCATCAACCCAGTTCTTCATGATAGTCGCCCACTTCGGTCGACTTTTAGCTTTCACCCAAGCCATGCCGGTGATCATACTATCTTTAGTTTTAGGATAATCATCTACAAATATATATGAACCTCTATTAGCTCCTGAAACGCGAATAGCCGGGCCAAACTTACCTTGGGCAAAGAAGTTCTGTTGGTCCGCAACGCCTCTCGACACGCCATCATTCTTATAAATTGAATAGTCTTTCAATGATCCGTTCTCAACAACATCCATTGGGAAGTATAGAACTGGGTCCATTTTCACTATTTCACGTGAGTATTTCGAGTTTGGAGTTTCCAACTGACGAATAAAAAGATCGTTTCGATGATCTATACCAGCAAGTGACAATTCACCTCCACGACCATAGATAACTCTTATAGCTTCACCCGCTTTTAGCAGAGCTTTATCGCTATCATTCTCTTCATTTGTCTCAATCTTAACGACTCCTTTGAAAACATATAGATCCAAATTCGTGTTTTCTTGATAATCAACTGAAAACTCTGTCCCCAAATCCTCAATAGTCACACCTGGACAAAAGACTTTGTAGTTCACTTCTGAAGGAGAGTGAACTGAAACTTTACCACTCTCAAGCCTTAACGAGTTATCACTCAAAATCTCATAGCGACATGGAGATTCGATAATAACAGTCGCACCATTTCCATGGTTTATCTTTACGATACCATTTCTCAAAGAGTATTTGCCGCTTCGGACGTCCGAACCATCTTTCAAGGAGTCACCCTCAGCAATACCATAGTCAAAATCCGCAAAGATGTTCTTAAATATTTTTGCGACGACTTCGCCATTCGCTATCTTTTTAGATAAGCCATCTGTCACGAACATACGGACGCCTAAAAATATGACGACTAGAGCTGCTACCAGAGTGAGGTAAGAAGTTACATTTCGTGAACTTGCCTTAAAGCTTGTTGCCATAAGATCACGAGAGAGTTGGCCACTTTTAGACTCAAGTGCACCCTGCAACTGACAGATATTCTGAAAATACTGCCGATTGACTTCTTCTGTCATCATCGAGTCAAACTTCTGCCTTTGTTCGGCATTCAGTTCTCCGTCAATCACAATATTGACTAACTCTTCAAATTCTTTATTTATATCATTCTCTTTCATGATCAGTTCTTATGTACGCATTCTACTAAGTTTTTTCTCGCTCTAAATAAGGCCTGAGATATAGAATTCTCATTTGAAGAGATTTCTTCTGAAATCTGCTTCAAAGACCTTCCCTGTAAATACTTTCTACGCACAATCTGCTTCTGCTTATCAGGTAATTTGTCGATACAATCATCAAGCCTATCAAACTTATTTTCAGTCTCAACTTTTTCTAAATCATCTTCAGGATTGAAAATGTCGTTAAAAGTCTTTTCAGAAAATACTAAGCGTTCTCTTGAGCACTTCTTTCTGAAAGCCATCACTTGAAAACGAGCTATAGTAAAAGCCCATGCTCGGAAACTTGTTCCAGACTGAAAAGAGGATTGTTTCTTTAGAATAACGATATTGGCTTCTTGGAGAACATCTTTCGAATCATTATAGTTTCCTGTCAGAGACAAGATATAAGCAAATAAATCACCTTGCAGTATATCGAGCTGCTCAACTATAAAATCTACTTTGTTCACTATTTAAGAATTACCAATTTTAGCTTAAAAGGCTAAATATACGCATCCTTTCAAAATCTTACCATAAGCAGCACCATTTCCTCTGTAATTTTATATTTATATTCCCCAGTGAACTATTGCTCACTTATCTAACACAGCCCATTCAACAGATTTCTTACTCTCTTAAAATGATCTTTTAAAAAATGGAATAAAATATCGAGAAATTGATCCAGCATGGTGGCTTATAAAGCTTTTACAAAAACTTCACTTAGCCAATAAAATTAAATTGTACGAGAACGGTGTCTAAAGTGAAGACTTTTCCAGCTGTCTCATATTTAGATATTTATGCTTGTGAAAGGAACTCACACCTTCGAGGAAATAAAGTTCGAATAAAACATTCTCCATTTGTCTCAACAGGCGATTCCTGTAAACCCACTGTCTGTCGAGCTTTTTAGACTTCTCTTTTAAAGACTTTTGAAGCAGGTAGAGCTTTTGGAATTTTTGAAAATCTGCACTTTTACTTAAGATCTTATTTAAAAGAACATCTTTTTTATGAAAGATTTTAAACTTGTTGATGTTCCATTCATTTAAAACTTCTGGATAGTGATACTTGAGTAACTTCGCAACTTTGACTTTCAGAACTTTTAGAGACCTTTTGTTCCCCTCATATTTTTTCTCAATTGAAGCTATATGATCAAATAACTTGTTTGATTCAGCAACAAGACTAGGAATTGTTAATTCAGTTCCCTTCCCTGTTTTCTCTAGCAAAGCCTCAATAATTCTTTTTTGTAAAATTGAAGCAATTTTCAAGTATTCACTAAGCTGACTATTTTTAGTAATGTTGAGTACTCTTTTCGACTTAGCCGGTAAGTGACGACGAAGTACTACCTCCGAGGTCATCGTGGGTATATCAACAGAATCAAGATTCATGATTGTATAAGCATGAGCCTCTTCAAAAGAAACTTCACCATCTCCATCATAGTCACAATCTATTGTCGGAACCTGACTAAATCTTGAAGTCAATGCTCGCCAAAACCAACTGCTGTATTCTTGGAATGATTTCTTATTTATTTCTGAGCTGCAGCCTGCAGAAATACGATTATGAATAGTTGAATAAAAGCCAGCCACTTGTTGTTCAGCTAAACCCTTTTTAGGATCGCCATTTTTATAGACGACATTCTGGAAACCGCCTGAGTAGCACTGAACCATGACAAATATAACTTCAACTCCAGCTGGTAGACTCTGCACCTTTGTCGCAAAGTCTTTCATGCGGTAAACGCCATCTTGCCACATATGAAGGCCAGTGTTTATCTCATCGCTTTTCAAACCTTTTGCACCATGACCAGTGAAGTAGCAAATGAGCCGATCTCCTTTAACTAGTTTTTGGCCATGAGATTCAAAGTAACGATCGATATTTACTCTGGTCAAACTATCTGCAGCTTTCGACACTTTGTGAGCTCTGTAGCTGTAATTCACTGTAGACTCATCAACAAAACAAGAAATAAGCATTTTTTGAAATTCTGACGGGTAAGTATCGCCTGCTTTAAACTTCAGACTCCTTTCGCCCTTCTTACCATCCGCAAACAATCTGTAGGAAGTCTTATGAGGGATTTTAAAAGCTAAGAGTTCATCCATAAAAAGAACATTTTTCTCTAGAGAAAGCTGGTTTCCCTTAGCACTATAGCCTCCACCTAAAACCAAAAAGTGGGTTTTTGACTGCTTATCTAACTCTGCCTTTGTCTTTTTAGCCTTAGCTGTAGGAGATACAAGCTTTACTGAGTTTGATGTAGAGGCGCTCGAAGCTTTTTGAGACACTTGCCTTGTTTTACAAGAAGTCAATTGCCCAATAAGGCAGGTAAGTAAAACTGTAAATAAAGCTCTAAGCATAGTGAGACCAAAATACCAAATAAATTTTATCTAGATCAAACATAACTCAAGAAGCTCTATCCACAACTAAATGTGACAGAAACGACAAAAAAATATACTTTTAATCCAGCTCAACAACAGCTTTCACAACACCTGTCTCTGGCTTGAGCCAATCTGTAAACCTATCTGGCATATCACTAAAAGAACTTCTGTGTGTAACCATGCATGTGCTCACAACTTTGCCTTCTCGCATAAGATCAGTCACTCTTGAGAAGTCTTCCAAAGTTGCATTTCGACTACAAAAAATGGTCAATTCTTTTTTGTGTATATCTGTATGGGTATAAGTCAATTGGCCTTTCGTCAAACCTACATAAACCAAGTTCGCAGCATGACCACAGAAATTTATCGAACCAACCATAGCACCTGCATGACCAGTCGCATCTATAACCACTGAAGCCAAGTCACCATTGGTTAATTCTGAAATAGCCGACGCAGCTCCCCCCCCCGCTTTAACAACATCGACACCAAACTCTTTCCGGCAAAATTTGAGTCTATCATCATTCATATCAACAACTATGACTCTCGCCCCATTCGCCTTGGCAAACTGAGCACACCCCAAACCTATTGGCCCTGCTCCAACGATAACCACATCATCACCTTGTTGGACGTTACCACGACGAACTGCATGAGCGCCTATTGCTAAACACTCCACTAAAGCCATAGAGTCAAAATCGACTCCATCAACAGCTAAAACATGACTCTTAGGTACATTTAAATACTCTCGCATCCCACCGTCTTGATGAACCCCTATAACTCGCATATTTGCGCAACAGTTCGTTGCACCTTTTCTACAAGCCAGACAATCACCACAGTGTAGGTATGGAATGATCAATACAGCTTGGCCAACAGCAAAGTCTGAATTTCCTGCATCATCGATAACGCCAGAAAGCTCATGTCCTAAAACTCTCGGATACTCAAAAAATGCTTGGTTGCCTTGGAACGCATGAAGGTCAGTCCCACATACACCAATTCTCTTTATTTTGACTAAAACTTCATCAGCTGCCAAAGTTGGCTTCTCTTCAGTTCTCCAGTTCCACACACCAGGTTTTGAGCATACTAGAGTTTTCAACGTTAACCTCTAACTTTTTTAACCAAAGAAACACCATCCTTGATCGTATTAATAATTTTATCCCAATCACCAGCTGCCAAAGCTTCTTTATCTACAAGCCAACTGCCACCACATGCTTCAACGAAAGGCTGCTCTAGGTAACTACCAAGATTTTGAGGGTTGATTCCACCAGTCGGCATAAAGGTAACAGAACCATAAGGAGCTGCTAAAGCCTTCAAAGTTTTAACTCCACCAAATGCCTCTGCAGGGAAAAACTTCACAGCTTTGTGGCCCATATTCAGAGCGTCTTGAACGTCACGCGGAGTCGCTACTCCTGGTATGTAAGGAATGTTCCTTGTCTTACAAACATCCGAAACACCTTGATCTAAAGCTGGTGAAACAATGAACTCTGCTCCAGCGTCTATAACCTTTTCTGCTTCTGCGGCATTTGTTACTGTTCCGGCACCCGTGACTAATCCGTCGACCTTGGACATTTTAGAAATAACTTCTAAAGCGCAATCAGTTCTCAAAGTCACTTCCGCAATAGGAAGTCCACCTTCAACAAGAGCTTTCCCTAAACCTTCAGCTTTACTCGCATCTTGCACAGCTAAAACAGGCACTAGACCTAAGGATCTTACAAATTTTAAAAATTCCATAACTTCAACCTTCTAAACTTTTTCTTATTCCAACACTTCTAACAAAGCCAATTGCTTCTGCGAGAGCTTGGATAAATACATTTTCTAAATTTGCCGGAACTGACCAAAAGCCTTTATCCACTATTAACTCTGCGGCAGCCTGTGGTTCAATTCCGTGTAAAGACGTTAAAAGCTTCATAGACTCAGAATCATCCGATAAAATGCCCCAGTTCGTCTCCAATTTTCCAGCTTCGATTTCTCGACCTTGGTAAAACTCTAAAAAGACCGCAACCGCAATCATCACTTTCTTAGGAAAAATACCTTTTTGTTTATAGTGATCGACAATCGACGGTAAAAGCCGTTGACCGATCTTGGCCGATGAGTTTAAAGCGATGTTTTCTAAACGATGATTTAAAAATGGATTTCGAAACCGCTCAATCACACTATCTACATAAGATTGAACTTGCTCATTATCTACTGTAGCTGCGACTTCATCTCGTAAGCAAGAATTCGCAAAAGATTCTATAAGTGAATCCTCTAAAGTTTCTAAAACTATCTCTTTGCCCAAAGCTAAACCTGCTGGAACAACAAGCATATGAGCGCCATTTAGTATCTTGACTTTCTTTTGTCGTATCGCATCTAGATCATCCGTGACTTCCACGTTCAAACCACATGCTTTCAGAGGCAAAACACTTTCTAACTCTTTAGAATCAATTGCCAATAAATGATACGGCTCAGCACAAAGGATCAATTCATCTTTTACACTGTGCTCATTTTGGAGTTTATCAGCATCTTCTTTCGGAAGCTTACTGACAATGCGATCGACCAAGGTATTTACATATGAACAGGAACCATCCAACCAAGAAAGGAGATCTTCCGAGGCTTGATCATCGGACGCCAATTTAAGAATTATCTCTTTAAGCTTAGTTGCGTTATCGGGAATAAGCTCAAAAGCCATAATTGTAACAGCTCCTGCCTCCCCTAAACTCTCAAAACGCTTCTTCAACCAAGCATATAACTTCGCAGGAAAAGAACTTGGGCACACGCTGTAAGAACTCGTCACTTCATAGACTAAACCTGCTTCAGTTGAGTTAGAAACAATTAGCTTATAATCAGGATCTTGAGCTGATGCCAAAAAACCGTACCAGTCCTGATAAGGATGATAAAACTCTTTCAGCCTGTCTACTTCGCGGATCTCATCAATAGTCTGTCCGTTCTCCAAGCCACGGATGACAACATGGAACTTTCCGTCTTGATTTTTAAATGTCGAAAGGTCGCCTCGTGGAGTCAACTTCACGACTGATACTTCGGGCTTGGCCAGACCTTTTTCAAAAACCTCTTGAAGCATCCAATCAAAATATCCGCGTATGAAAACGCCTGTACCAAACTGTAAAATTTTCATCGGTCGACTCTTGCGCCCCCACCTTCGACAAGCTTCTCTACTTCATTTAATGAAGCCATAGAAGT
>JAJPOQ010000172.1 GCA_021232515.1 Lentisphaeraceae bacterium | reverse complement strand
TGGTAGGTACGCTACATTTAATACTACGTACCTGGCGGCACGCCTCTATATTTTCCATAATGAAACCCAGACTCAAAGTCTGGGCCTACGATTACAACGTCCATTCAGGACTCAAGAAATAAACATACTTTAATACAATTCATAGAATTGCAGCAAAAGTAAAACTTAGGAAGTCCACCCGGTAAAATCGGGGGTTTACCTATTAGGAATTATAAGGCAAGTAGTCATATCGGCCGCACTCTTAAAAAGGAAAGGCCGACTTAGATAACCCCATCTAAATCGGCCTTACCGGCATTTACACATGAACTCTAGGAATCAATATCAAACTGATTACTGCTTTTAACATAAGCATAGATATTCACCTGTCAATACTAATTGAGATTCAATCTTAGTTTAATAATTAACATTATTTCCAAAACAAAAACTAACTAAAAGAAGAGCCTTATAGCCTTGGTTGATTAAATGGCGTAGTTGGAATCTTGCCAGAAGCTTTGTCGGCCATCTTTGCTTTTAATTGCAAGATGACTTTTTTGAGTTCACTATCTGGATTAACTGCAAGGTTATTAAACTCCATCGGATCTGCATAATGATCGTAAAGCTCTTCCCCTTGTTTACCCTCATTCCAGTCTGTATAACGCCAACGAGCAGTGCGTATACTGCGCCCCATCACTGGGCTAGAAAACCTTTTATCAGCAGGGCGTAAAACCTGAGTCACGGCGAAATCATCCCAAGTCGATTGAGGGTCTTCCATTATCTTTTTCATACTGCGGCCAGGAAGGTTTTTAGCGAGTTGCATACCTGCTAATTCAACAACTGTTGGATAGATGTCAATGAACTCCACGATACGTCGATTAACTTGACCGCCACTCTTAAGATCCGGTGCTTTGATAATTAATGGAGCACGAGCCCCCTGCTCAAACAAAGTTCTTTTTTGCCAAACGCCATTGTGCTCTCCAAGGTGATAACCGTGATCTGACCAAAAAACAACGATGGTATTATCAGCAATTTTAAGTCTATCTAAAGCGTCCGTTAGACGACCTACTTGAGCATCGATAAATGACACGCAAGCATAATAAGCCTGCAGAGCTTTGCGCAAAGTTAGTTCATCTAGATTATAACCTGGAACCGGGCAATTATGGGCAAAACCTGCAGCCGGGACATCTTCCCTATCGCCATCTGGCGCATAAGGCAATCGGATTTTATCTAGTGGATACATATCGAAGTATTTTTTAGGAGCTACATAAGGAGTATGAGGGCGAAAGAAACCAACTGCTAGAAAGAAAGGTTTGTCTTTATTTTTCTCCATAAGCTTTATCGCTTCTGTCGTGATCATACCATCTGTTTGTTCTTCATCTTTTCCATCGGCTTTTAACCAACTCAGAGCACCACTTATTTTTCGATGCGGTTCAGCATTGAAGACCATGGCTTCATCTGTTTTATCGCGGCCCTTAGGATTGACAGTCAATTGCCAAGAAGGTGCGTCGTCGTGTCCATCTGTTCCAATAGATGCAGGCACGTTATAGTGGTAAATCTTACCGACTCTCGCCGTGAAGTATCCCTCTTTCATAAAAGCCTGAGAAAGGGTTACTGCATCTGGTACTTCATCCCGAAAGTGTCGGTCTAAGTCATAGATTTTTATTTGATCTGGGCGCAAACCAGTCATGACTGAAGCGCGAGAAGGATTACATAATGGGATCTGGTTATAAGCTCGATCAAAAAGCACACCTTGGCCTGCTAAACGATCAATATTTGGAGTTTTTGCTAAGAGGTCGCCATAGCATGCTAAGGCATTTGAAAGGTCATCGACAGAGATGAAAAGAACATTGGGTTTCTTATCCGCCAAAACAGATAAAGATAGAAAGAATAAGATTATAGAATACTTCACAAGTCCACTTCCCGTTTAGATTTTTAGGGCACTAACACAAACTCGAAAACCTAAATTAGAAGCTAATGGTTTTAGAGGCATATTTATTCTACGCCTCTAAAAACCTAAAACTGTTATTTTTTATTCTTTTTCTTGGTCTTCTTGCCACTACTCTTCTTGGTATCTGTCGGCCAAATCGGTGCTTCCCAACCTTGAATGTCCAAGGGCTTTATTCCCAAATGGTAAGTATGGAAACTAAAATCTATTGGATTGTATTCACCAACAAAGTTTATATTCATCGAAGCGCTGATCTGCTCTTCCATCTTTAAAGTCCAGAAGACTCCGTTGATTATTGCTCTTCTAAATGACTTATCCAAAATATCCTGAGAAGCTCCATGAGTCGAAGTAAAAACTCGGCCTTCTTGACTATTGTCACCCTTATAAGTTCTTACCCAAATACCCGGTTGTGGCACTTTACCCGCAAGTGGCTTTGCGTCTTTTTCCATAGTCTCTAAAACCGTTGCCATAGCTAAAACAGTTGAGTCCTCTTGAGGATTCGCTGAGTATCCACCAGACTGAACATGCATAGGGCCAACACCAGTTAAAACTGGATGAGACTTGTGAGCTTCTTCTGTTTCGATTCTTGTACTACAAACATGGTTTTTGCCATAGTGCCCCGCCCAAGTTTCACCTAAAACCTGACGACCAAAGCCACCAACATAGTCCTCTTTATTTCTAAAATGGTAGCGACCATACTTACCTTTATAGTCTTTCGGCATGTTAAAGGCATGAGTACTTGTTCTCAAACCAACAACTGGTCCACCACGACGGATATACTCATCGAAGTATTTCATTTCTTCATCCACCGGAGCAAGAAAGCGACTATTAACAAATAACAGATCTGCCGTCTTAAGAGAAGACATGCCCGGTATATTTGAAGAACCCGGCTTAATAAAACCTTGATCATCTAGGCCAAAAAGGACAGTACACTTAAACCCATAACGCTTCGCAAGTAAGCGCGCTAAGGCAGGACTTGTTTCTTCGCCGCGATACTCATGGTCTGAAGCGAGAAAAACTATATGCTTCCCCTTACCTGGACCTTCTTCGCCACTATAAACTAAAAGTTCGTTAGCAAATGAATGTATCGAAAAGCACAAACTAAATAATATAAATAAATATCTCATAACCAGTTCCTTAATTTACCGAGTATTATAAATGAACTGCTAACTGCCTATTAATTAGCGAATGATTCAGTCAACCTTTATTACAAATTCCTCAATATTTGGAACTAAAGATTATTAAAGGCACTAAGAAGTTTGAAGAAAACTCCTATTTCAAAGAAGGTTTTGAAGTTGGATATACTTAGCTAAAGCCTCTCCTATCGCCTTGGTTCCCGCTGCATCGATGTGAACACCATCACCAGAAATTGGTGGTGTGGCATACAACGCTGCATCGAAAAAATGAACTCCATTTTCTTCTGCAACTTCTTTGTAAGCTTCCGCAAAACCTCTCGATTTCTCAACTGCACCATCAAAAATATGTCCAAACGGCTGCTCGGTATCAATATAAACTGGAGGAGATATAATTATTATCTCTGGACAAGCGCCTTCTCTTCCGCAATCCGCTGCTCGAACTTGCTCTATCAACTGCGAAATGGCCATTGCAGAATCAATCGCAGTTTTATTCATGTAGTGTTTCATATCATTTATCCCGAGCATAACTGACACTAAGTTTAAAGGTCGGTGAGAATCAAGAATAAAAGGCAGTTGCCTCGCTGCATTCTTATCCACATTCAAGGGATCATCCCAACCCGTCATACGACCATTTAAAGCCTCTTCGATAATGCGAACACCACTCCCAAGCTCCTTTTGTAAATGTCCACAAACTCTCTGCTCAAAAGGGTAGCGTTCAAAATCTGTTGCTGGGATAAAACCCCAAGTATTTGAATCACCAAAACATAAATAGTTTTTCATTTTAGATCTCGCAAAATATATCAAAATTCAATTCGAAGTATTGAAGCTAGAAAGCAATACTCATGAACAAATAAGATAACCATAAGTTAAGCAAGAATTAGTGTAAATATGAGTCAACCTTTGTCACAATTACTGCAATCTTTGTTCTCCAGAGCACTCGCCAAATATTTGTTTAAAGTGATGTAACTAGCCATATTAATAAAGACTTCAGAACTCATACTCGTGCAAAACCGAGTATTGAAGAGACATTTCTTGTCAAAATCGCTGAAAGGCCAAAACTTGCTATTTCATTTAAAATTGCTTAGAAATAAGTTTGCTCATGTTGATGTCAAAATATAATGAATGTGTGGATATGGATCAAAATAAATCTCGTTTACTTTTAAAGCTATTTGTGCCTATATTATTACTTGGGTGGAATCACTCTATGTGGGCCAATGATAGCGAAGAATCGTTTAAAAATGAAATAGTGCCTTTGCTCGAAAAGTACTGTTACAAGTGTCATGATGAAGACGTTCAAAAAGGCGACTTTCGAATCGACACTTATAAAGACGCTAAACAGATACTGCCCAACCGCAAACACTGGCTAAAAGTGCTTGAGCAACTCGAAACTCAAGAGATGCCAACCAAAAAGCCTTTGCCTTCTCAGGAAGAATACGAAAAGCTGACTCACTGGGTTGAGAAAGCCGTAAATGACATCGACTGGGATAAAATCAAAGAGCCTGGCCATGTGACAATACCGCTTTTGACAAATGATGAATACTATAACTCTCTAGAGGACATAACTGGATTAAACCTCAGATCATTTAGCAAATTTTCAAAAGACAGTGAAGGTGTCAGTGGCTTCACCAACGACCGCGATGGCCTTTTCGTTTCAACAGCCAAGATGGAAAAGTACATTGAAAGTGCTGAGCACGCCGCCGACTCTATTCTCGCACTATATGAACAAGCCCAAACAGTAAAACTAGAAACCGAAAAAATGTTCATGACTGAAACTCGCGAAAAGCCCGGGAAACGAGGCGAGTTTGTCGGTTATTTCTTAAACCGAGGCCAAATGAGCCTCTATGAATCAATAAACCTACCTGTAAATGGACTCTATGAATTCAAGGTTAGAGCCATGGTGCCAAGTGGAGGCAATGGAGCCACTTCCTTAAGAGTAAATGACAAAATCATGGATATCCTCGACCTCAACGGGAGTAAGCCAGAAGTCTATAAAACACAGGTTCCCCTGCCAAAAGGTAGTCACCAGATGACTTGGAACATAGCTTCCCATAGTAGTATTAAAATGTTACAAAATGCTGGCAGCTCTCCAAGCAACAGAGCTCTTAAAAAGGCTCGTACTATAGCAATGAAAGACCCCATCGCTCTTACTCCAAAAATGCTCAAAGTTATCGCTAAAGGTGAGAAAAAATTAAAAAGGCTACCAAATCAACTAGTTCAAATGAGAATACTGACCGAGGAGCTGAAACTATTTAGCTTAGATGATAACAGATTCCTCATCGCTCCAAGAATTAAAAGGCTTAAAGCTGCCAATGGCTTTTTGAGAGCAGATGTTAAGTCTATCGATAAAGCCGCTAAGGCAAAACTCTCGAAAGACTTCTTTAAAAATAACAAGCAACAGCTTAAAGAAAAAGATGCGATACTAGCAAAGTTTGCAAAAGTTCCACTTCCTGGGAAAATGAGTGTCGTGGCTCTCGATTGGATTGAAGTTACCGGCCCTATAAAACCAAAGAGTACTCAGCAACTACCACTTTCCTCAGACGCAGATGTTAAGACATTTCTTCAAGACTTTCTTCAAAAAGCCTTCCGAGGTCACTCAACTCAAAGTGATCTAGACAAATACTATGCGGCTTATAGCAAAAATAGGGAGAATGGCGAATCCCTACTAGCTAGCCTAAAGCTACCTCTAACAGCTATTTTGGTTTCGCCAAAGTTTCTTTTCAGAGATGAGCTCAAACCAACTCAGACGTCTTTTAAGTTAGATGACTTACAAGTCGCCTCTCGTCTTTCTCATTTTCTCTGGATGAGCACGCCAGATAAAGAACTGTTAGAGTTAGCAAACAAAAAAGAGCTTCTAGACGATAAAGCTTTTAGCGCCCAAGTAGATCGACTTCTCGAAGACCCAAAAGCCAAGCGCTTCATTAAAAACTTTACAAGTGAGTGGCTCGGCTTCAAAAACCTCGGAAAAGGCATAAACCCAGACTCTAAAACATTTCCTGAATATACTGAAGAGCTCAGAAAAGCTTCAAAAGAGGAAGTTTATAAACTTTTTGAAGATCTCTTTAAAAATGACAAGTCACTTCTCAGTTTGATCGACTCTAAAGATGGCTACCTAAATGAAGGCCTTGCCCTGTTATATGGTATAAAAAACATCAAAGGCCCTGAGTTGCGCAAAGTAACTCTTAACAATCCTCAACGTGGAGGTTTGATGAGCATGAGTGCCATACTAGCCGCCACTTCAAATCCAACAAGAACAAACCCAGTTAACCGCGGTATGTGGGTCTTTGAAAAGCTGCTTGGCCAACATATGCCCATGCCACCAGCAAATGTGCCACCACTTGCAGACAACGCCGGCCAGAAAAAAGGTATCTCGCTACGAGAAGAGTTTGAGAAGCATCGCGAAAACGCCGCTTGTGCGAACTGTCATAACAAAATCGACCCTCTCGGTTTTGGTCTTGAAAACTTCAATGCAATCGGTCGTTTTAGAACTAAAGAAAATGGTGTAGATATCGACTCAAGGGGGAAGATGCCAGACGGCTACGAGTTCAACGGTATAGTCGAACTTAAAAAGTACATCCTCGAGAAAAAGAGTGATCAGTTCCTCCGCAACATCACGGTAAAACTCTTAAGTTTTGCTCTTGGTCGCGAGCTTCAGTACTTCGATGAACCAGCCATCAAAAAAATAATCAAAGCAACAAAAGAAAATAACTTTAGCAGTAAAACTCTTCTAACAGAAGTTATTAAGAGTTTCCCATTTACACATCAAAGCAACAGAGTGGACATCTTAGGAGATATAAAATGAAAAAATCTTGGAAAATTGATCGCCGACATTTTTTAAAAGGATGTGGAGTTGCTTTAGCTTTACCTATGCTGGAAATAATGGGAGCTGAAAATAAATCGAAAGCTCCTGTGCGCTTTCTCTCCATGTTTCACCCAAACGGGGTAACACCTGGTAAGTGGAACGTCGAAGGAACTGGAGCTGACTACAAGTTTTCTGAAATACTGTCGCCACTCAAGTCGCTAAAAAATGACTTCACAGTTCTCTCAAACATCGACAATACTTACTCTGGCGATCACGTCGCTATGACGAGTTCATTTCTAACTGGTAAAGCAGTAAATCAAAAAGGTGAATTTAAATCAATCGATCAGCACATCGCTGATAAAATCGGTCAAAATACATTTTTGCCATCACTTGAGCTCGGAACAGAACCGCCAAGACAAGGAAAAACTGGTGTCGGCCCTATCTCATGGGCAAATACAGTGTCATGGCGCTCTTCTTCTCAAAGACTTTCTCCAGAGATAAACCCACGCGTTGCTTTTGACCGTATGTTTAGACACATAAGTAATCCCAAAGAAGCCCAGCTTTTAAGCACAAAACGTCGCTCTGTACTCGACCTCGCCATGAATGACCTCAAAGACCTTCAAAAGCGCGCTAGTAAACAAGATAAAGAAAAACTAAACGAGTACTACAGTAGTGTTCGCGCTGTTGAAAAAAGCATTGACAAAAGTCTCAACCCGCCTCAAAAAGACTGGCAGTCACCCATGAAACCAGAGTTCATAAGGCCTGCAGCAGGAATTCCAAGAAATCGCGATGAGCATCTAAAACTTATGATCGACCTTATGGTTCTGTCTTTTTGGACTGATACAACTCGTGTTGGTACACTCATGACTGCCCATGGTTTTAGTCGACAAAACTTCCCGTTTCTAGATGGCGTAAAAAATGACCACCACGGCATGTCACACCACAAAAAGAAAAAAGAGCTCATGGATGAGTACACAATCGTCAGTGCTTGGTACACCAGTCAACTTGCTTACCTCATGGAGAGGATGAAGACTATCGACGACGGCAACGGCTCTATGCTCGACAACTCCGTCATCTTCTATGGTTGTGGTATGAAAGATGGCAACGGTCACAACAAGTCTGACCTACCACTTCTACTCGCCGGTCATGGTGGTGGAAAACTCAAGCCAGGTACTCACCTCGCCTCACCTAAGAAAACACCTCTGCCAAATCTTCACCTAACTCTCCTCGAGTTATTTGGCATAGATACTCCAACCATAAATGGTGTCGGTACTGGAAAAATAAATGGCTTACTAGCTTAAAATAACCATCTATACACCCACGGTCATGTCGTGGGTGTATACCCATATTAAAAGCAAGACCGAAACTGTAAAATTGTACTTTTACGTAGAAATCTTGACCATCGGATTCATTTCGTCATAGCCCTTTCCTTGAACTCGTAATGAGTTTTAGAACCAAAGGAAATCATATGTCTAAACTAGCTATACTCATCTGTCTTTTATTTAGTATCAATCTTACTGCCCAAGACCTCGTTATTTCTAAAAAAGGTAAATTGCTCTACGAAGAAAATTTTGAAGCTCTTACCAAAAGACTCAAGGTTGGGATGGGCCAGTGGCAAATAGTCGATGGTAAACACATAAAGGGCAAGCAACTCAAGAAAGATAAGCACACTGCCTTCCGCAAAATGTTCCTCGATCACCAAGACGTCATCTACCAGTTTGACGTCAAATTTGAAGGAAAAGCCTACGCAAAACTACTGATCAATTATGACCTCGTGCACATTGCCAATTGTCTTATTAAGACCGATCAACTAGTCATCACTAAACTCAATGAATATAAGAAGCGCATGATGATGGCAACCAAAGCAAAAAAACAAGGTAAGCCTATTGAGGAAGGTCAGTGGCAAAAGAAAAATATTCTCCTCGACCAAAAGCCACTTTCAACAGAAAAAAATAAATGGTACACAGTCACCATTGAGCTCGTAAACGATGAACTTGTCGCGACAATTGGTGACGTTACAGTTCGCGGGAAACACCCCGGTTTGAAAGAAAGAAAAACTAACTTCGGAATCCAAGCAGCCGGTCTTGATGAATATGTTCACTTCGACAATTTAAAAATCTGGGAAGCTTTAGTGAAATAGATAGAATTTAACAGATAAGCAGAAAAAGAGATGAATTAGACAGGACAAGGTGAATTGCGCAGCAAGAGATGATGCCCTGGGGCATTTACTAGATGAACAGAAAGAAAAGAATTGATAGAATGTTGATACTCTTCTTTAACTTCCAAACTTCGTGGTTCAAAAAAACCAAAAAAAGAGTTATAAAGAAACCACGAAGAAAAGAAGAACACGAAGAAAGGTATTCTTGTAAAAATTCCAAAATTCGTAATTTAAAAGTCAGCCCAAATGCCTTGACTCTAATACTCGTTTGGTTTTAGATCCCAAGCGTAATCCTGCCACCAACTTTCGGATACAAGAAACTCTATATCGAGATCCTTATCCGAGTCATTTATGCGATAATCTAACGCTTGAGCAAACCTTCTATCGTACACTGCAAACCTTTCCTGAATTGCCGTACTTACATTTGTCGGATAAACTTCAAAACAAGCTAAACGTTTAGTTTTGTCGATAGCCAATAGTTGCCGTGCTACAACTTTCCCTTTTGAGTTTTTCATAAATAAAACCTGCTTATTTATGTCCAAAGCAACTGCTGCAGATGAATGAGCGAATTGGCCGCCCAAGCCAAAACAAGAACCTACGTAAGTACCCATTTTTAAAACCTCAAATGGATTCGTCTCTAACTCGATCGTGTAGGTGGAGTTGTCAACTTCACACTCAAAATGAAGTCCTTTTAGCCATAACTCACTATTAAAATCGTCTCCCTGTTTCTCAATCCACTCACGAGAACGCTGATGATCATTTATATAGTTAGTATTACCGGATTGATACTCTTGTAAAAACTTTCGGCAAGCTCGTTTATTCGACTCCATAAAGTTGAACATTTGGACAGTGTGTTGATCAAAGGGAGTTTCACTTTTCAAGCTTTTTTGAAGTGCGTCTTCAATAACTGCTTGAAGCTTCAAAAGATCATTTTGTTTTAAACAAACTCTAACGATCTCATGTTGTTCAAAAACTGATAAGCAACCCAAATCCAGCATACTTTTAAAGAGTTTCTTTGGTTCACGATCAAAGTTATATACAAAAAAATCTTTTTGAAATTTCAGAAAGATTTCAACACCATTACAAATCAATTTTGCATAATTCCTCGAACGAGTCATTTTCTCTAAAATTTTAAAACTTTTGTCTGGAGATGACATCAAAGAAAATCGCTGTTCACCTTCTAGTAAATCGATAAAGAAGCTAAGTATTTCGGTTGCTTCATTATGTTTCAAAAAGGGTTTCCGACAAAGCTGACCTGTCAGAGACAGAGAGTCTAAAAAATAATTTTCTAAGTCTGCTATTTTGTCCCAATACCACATAAAATTTGCAATATACTCAATCGCTTTATCCTGAAACTCAGCAGTGACAATTACATCTAAAACTCTATCAAGATGACCTACCAAATAATCAATTTTAATTAACTGCTCATTTCTATCTAAATCATAGCCAATGTTATATATGTAAATCTTTAAAAAACTTCTACCTAAGTATTTAGGCAAAAGAGAAAGTCTTGACGATTCAAGGATTTTCTCAAAAGCTGAATAACGCCCACAAATCTTCCAAAGTAACATTTCGTCACGTTCCTGATCAGCAAAAAAATCTTCTGTGCAAGAAAACAATCTTTCAACGTTTTGAATAGGTTCACTAAAGGAGATATCTCCAAAACGATACTGTGGAGCAAACTTTTGCGAAAGCTGAAAGCCGGTGAGTAAGTACCCGGTATCATGCCCATTGGCAATTGCTAAAAATAAATTGATCTGACGAGGTGTTAACTCATCATTCACCTCTGAAAGAATCGCATCAACCAAATTAATCGTATCCTGACAAGGAGGCTTTTTGACTAAATCTGATTTATAAAGAATATTTAAAAATTGATGTCTGGCCTTACCTTGCAGAGAACTTATTTTTCTTAACCAAAATAGTAAATTTTCATTCAAAGCCTTAGTCGTTAGTAAGCTTATAAAATCAAATGAAATAGAATCCTGTTCTAAAGATAACGACCAATATAAATCGAGATACTCAGCTAGATGAGCTAATGACTTTAAACGAGGTAAAAGAGCTTCTATAAAGAGCTCAGGATAGTTATCTAAAGGTATCAATAAATTATAAAACCAAGTATAAATTGTCGTATAGTCTGGAGATGAGGGAACTGAAGAATTTTCCAGTGAAAACTCTGACTTCAATTTCTTAAAAGCTTCGTCTTTATAAGACCACAAAAACTCTAGAATTTTATTTAAACTTTTGCGGTCACACAAATATGGTCGAAGATCGACTTCTCGAAGAGATGCCGCTTTTGGAGGCTGAAACTTAGTACCTTTAAAGCCCCTAGGGTGAGCTGCTGAGGCTTTTGGTTTTACTGGCTCCTCTGAAAAACAAATTAATGCCAACTTTTGATCTTGTGGTGACAAGTAGAACTCTGTTTCTACTAAAACCAGCAATACATCAAATAAGCCCTCTGCATTCCAAGACTTGAACTTGGACACTCTTTCCCAAGCGCCCACTAACCTTGAATTTATTGAGCAAAGGTTTAAGTCACTTCTATGTTCAATAAACTTAAATTCGCTCTGGTAGAAGTCTGTCTCTGGGTCTAGTTCTAAAGCCTCAATAACAAGCTTCCCGTTTGATCTATATACAAACACTCCCTAAACCCCCAAGCCCAAAATGACTCTTACTTAACCCAAGTCACTTTAGTTTCGACGTCAGACTTTCGAGTACCAACCTCTAGGCCTTTATGAACTAAACCTAAGTGTAGGAAACCTAACATTTGATCTTCTTCACCATCTAGTCCAAAAGCTGCTGCAGAGGTAGGCATATGAGCGATACCTGAAGACCAGTAAGAAGCGACTCCATGAGCTGTTGCAACCAGCATCATATTTTGGGCTGCACAAGAAACAGCACACACCTCTTCAACTTTTGGAAGGGCACAATTCTCAGTACGTTTTACACCAAAAGCAATTATATGAGAAGCAAATGGAGCATTACCCGTCCACTTCGCTAGTTTTTCTGGCTTCTTAAGATGATCAGGAGTTTCAGCAAAAACCTTTTCAATGATGTCGGTATATTTCTTGATACCAGACTCACCAGTAAAAACAGTTAATCTCCAAGGCTCAGTCTTACCGTGGTTTGGCGCCCAGTTAGCACTTTCCAGTATCTCAGCCATAACTTCATCTGAAATTGTTTCTTGCAAAAACTCTTTTGGTTTAATTGTACGGCGTTCGCGAATAGTTTGTAAAACGGCTTCAGCTTTTTTCATGATATTCCTCAAATTATTTTTGCTTTAATCATAGTATCAGCAAGAACATAAACAAGTTTTTTAGCTTTAGAATAAGCGGAACTAACAAAGAAAGTTGACTAACCAGCGCGTATAAAATTCCTTTCAAAAACTCATTCTTGTTAAATAAGATATTTTTAAGCTAAAACCTACCGCTTACCCATTTTCATAACCTCAGATTCGAACTTTTCACAAAATAAATGATTTTTTCTTAGATAAGTTGTTAGATACATCCAAGCAATGCTGTTTCGCTCATAGAATTCATCACTAGAACTATAAAAAATCTCCTAATATACAAGGGCAAAACAAGTGAAGTTGATCAAAGGTATCTTATATACCCTGCTACTAGTCGCACTCTATCTAGTGCTCACCATTCCAGAAGAAGAACAAGTTTCTTTTATTTCCGAGAAAGCTCACTCCGAACCTAACAAAAGTCTGCCAGCTTTAGACCTAGCTAAAATAAGAAAGGTCGATTACGCAAATTTCAAACGAGTTGAGAAGCCTGAGACCACACGTGAGGAAGTGGAACATTCTAAAGGTTTCTCTGAGGCCACAAAATCACTGCATAAAAGTATGGATTATGTCGATAAAAATGATTACGGCTATTCGCCGCGCCTGACTCAAAAAAATGCCGAAGAGTCCGTTCAGCTACGATCAATAATTGAAGCATCTAAAGATCCTGTTGCTAACGCAAGTCGATTTTCGGCCGCAATCGAGCCTAAGCCTTTCAATAAAGATCGTTACTTAAATGACCCAAAATACAAAAGTGACTACTTAACTGAAGTTGAACCTGGTAGAGCTTTTCTCACAGACCCAAAAGCGGCGAATCCACTGAAAAGAATAAGTCCATATCTTCAGACTGTTGAACAAGGGAGTACTGTTGAGTTGAGCGTTCAAGGCGTGCCCGGTGCCCCAGTCTCTATCACTTCCTTTGACCTTGGTAAGTTTGACAATCACCTAACATTTCAAACTGTTGAGGCCGATTCATCGGGAATCGCAAGGTTCACATTTCACGGCATGGAAGGGACGATCGAAGATACCAACATCCTAGTTGCCAGCCCCATGTCCAAGAACTCAATCAAGTTCATCATCAATACACAGATTTCATCAGAAAAATTAAATTCAAAAAATAGTAAATAAGGGAAAAACCTTGAATAAAATAAAGGCATTAATTATCGCATTGCTGTTAGTTAGTCTAACATCGACTACCTATGCAAGTTCCCAGTGTGGGAATCAAAAACAAGAATATGAGTGTGTACATGAGTGTGATTCATCAGATATTAAAGAGTTAAATTCAGATGGTACCTGTGATGAAGAAGATGGTTATAAAAAGCAATCTAAAGGCGGAAGTTTGATAGACAATCTATCTATGAGCCATATACACTTTGGAGTTGATTATAAAGTCGAGTTGAAAACTGAAGGTTGTGCTCCTTGTGGAGCCAAATCATCTAGATCCTCTGTTCCAGTTGTAGGCTTCATGCGTTATCATCGCATGAGGAATGTAACAGAGCATTCAAGCTTTGGTCCAGGAATTTTTTCTAATTGGGATGTCAGCTTGAAACTATTTACTCAGGTTGAAAATGGAGAAACTGTAAACTACATCGATTTTTTTGCTCCTCAGAAAACTTTTGCATATCGTTTAAGCCATAATTCTGAATTAGATCCAAATGGAACTTTCTACGACAATACCTTTGCATCCATTAGTGATCTTAAGCTTTTTGATCAAGAAGATAATCAAGTCAGTTCAATTGAAGATGCTCATATTGCCGTTTTGACAACTAAAAGTAAGATCACAGTTATCTTTGAAGTTTTTTCTCTTATTGATGGAACTAGAGCTGGCCGATTGATCAGTATTGTTGATTTGAAAGGGTATTCATTAGACATAAGTTATGCTTATTCAGTAAATGCAGAATTAGTTGACCCTACTGAGAAATATCAAATGGCTATTATTTCAGATCCTCAAGGTCGCAAAATAATGGTTGATTATAATGAACAAAAGAAGAATGATAAGTGGGTTATTTCAAAAATAACTTTGCCAAATTCGAGTGAAATTACTTACTCATACGGAGCTGATGTTACAGGTCGCCTTGAGTCAGTAAATTATCCGGACGGGACTCAGTCGACATTTTCTTCAACTGTTATCGCTGAAGGTGAAACAGTTATTTCATACTTTGAAGCAGGAGAAAAAGGCATCGAGCGTAAAAAAGATGCTTATATGACTTCTAATTTTAGTTTCACAAATGTTCCAGGTGGCATCCCTTTTCAAAATGAAGCATCGCTTCTAGTTCGTAAGATTACTAAAGGTGAGGTTCAAGAAGTCACGTATGATACAATTTTCAGTGCAGACGGCAAAAAACGTTTTATTTATGAAGGTGGTGGATTAGTTAAAACGAATAATGTAGGTCATGAAGCATATTATGTAACGTGGCAGTTAGATGAAGAAAAAGGTATTCAAGGGTCACGAGAAAAAATCTTTGGGAAAGGAACCTTTTCAGACAACGTTGCAAAGAGAAAGAACTTAGTTTCTAGTCTTAGGAGCAGAAAGGGAATTACTGTTTCTTATCAGTACAATGATCTTAAGCATGTAACTCGGAAAACATATTCTGATGGGACCTATGAAGAGTTTCTATATAATGACGCTCAGCTTACAACCTATGAAAGAGACCGACTCGGTCGAGTAACCCTCAAGTCTTATAATACTCAAAATAATCTTACTAAAATAGAAACTGGCTGGGTTGAGATCGATGGCGAATTGGTTAAGACAGATGACTTCGCAGTTGAAACTAAATCCTACTTTCCAGCGACTCACAGAAATAAGTTCCTTTTAAGAACAGAAAAAGATGCCAATGGAAATGTTACGAAGTACTTCTACAATGCTGATAACCTTTTGGTAAAAGTGACAACCCCAGACGACACCGGTAGTAAAACTGCCGCGGCAGTCAACAAAGTAATCTACGCTTACGATACAGCTAAAAGACTTAAGTCTTCAACAGATGCCGAGGGCCGTAAAACTGAATTCTCTTACGATACTCGTGACCGTATTTCTAAGATAGCTTACAACGACACATCTACAGAGCTTTTCTTTTATGGCACAGGAGCAAATGCCAACCTTTTAATTAAGAAGAAAGACAGAAATGGCAATACCACAAAGTTTGAATACGACGATCTCGGTCGAGCTAAAACAACAACTCGTGCTTACTCAATCATGTCAGTTAATGGAAACTCTGAAACAGTAAACCCTACCAGTCTTCAATCTGTTGAAAGATGTACATACCTCGATGGAACGACTTTAAAAGCTAGTTGCACTATCGATGGTAACTTAGTTGAGTACTTCTACGATTACCGCAACCGTCTTATCGAAACTCGTCGCCATGCTGATGCAGATAGTGTTCTTATCACGTCAAAGACTTATATCGATAACAAAGTCTTTTCAGAAGAAGACCCTTACGGTAGAAAAACATTTTATTCTTACCGCCCAGAAGATGCGAGACTCATACGTAGCATACGCGGTCTGCTACCTTCATACAGTTTGAATAATTTTGATGACGTCGATGCAGAAATGACTGGAGATGGCTCAACTTACCTACTCACAAAGTATGAACTAGATGCTGAAGGACAAAGAAGCGCAGTCGTCGATCCTCGTGGTATCCGTCAAGAAACTGACTATGACTCTAAAGGTCGCCTTTCATTTAGAGTAAATGCTGCAGGTTCACTTAATCAGACTACTCAGTACATCTATGATGCTAACTCCAACTTGATTGAGCAACGCAACCCTCGTTATTTCTCTGAGTCTATAAATGATATAGTCACCATGACTTATGGAAATAGAAATAAACTAGCTTCTAGAACCGTTGCTCCTGAAACAACTGCTGCTGCAACAGAAAGCTTTACTTATCATGTCGATGGTAAAACTCATACCCACACAGACTTTAGAGGAAATACTTCAAGCGATGAGTGGCACAAGTGCTGTGGCCGTATCGAAGCAAGAATCGACCAACTCGGCCATGCAAATGTGATCATAAATGACTTCTATGGAAACATCACTCATAGTGGTATTTTAAAAGCATATAACGGAGCTGGTGGTATACCCGAACAACAATCTGCTCATGACCTTAACAATAGTAAGACACTTCAGGAAACCACTACTAGGTTCGACAGTCGCCACCGACCTACAGCGAAAACAATCTGGTTAAAAAAGCTAGGGCCTGTAGATGCAAATAACGTTCCTATCGCCACTAACCCACAAGATGGATTGACGACTTACTATTACTATTACGACGACTTAAACCATTCTATACTGACTCCACTAGTATCTGAACTGGCAAATGATGGAGTTAGCTTCACTAGTGATCAAGGCAGTGCTGTTATCATCGTGAATCCAGAAGGCGAAGCCTCGATTGTTATAAAAGACGGTGTTGGTCGTACAGTTGCGCAAGGAGCCTATGACAAAACAGATTACGCAAATGGTACCTACACTCTAGTTACTTGGAGTTCTGTTGTTCACGATACTATTACAACTGATGGTCTCTTAGAAACAAAACAAGTCTCTGCATTGGGTTTTGAAAATACCTCAAAAGCAGATGGTGCTGGCCGTGTTCTAGAAAATATCGATGCTGAAGGAAACTCAACGACATTTGCTTACGATGCTAACTCAAATAGAGTTTCATTCACAGATCCAAATGGAACAGGAATCGACTGTATTTTTGATGATCTTAACAGAGATACTCTGTGTGAAGATAGAGAAGATGCGATCACCAGAAAAGTCTTTGATTTAAACAATAACCTCATTGCTGAATACGATGCAAAAGACCAAATAACAACTTATGCTTATGATGAGAGAAACAGAAGAGTTAAAACTGTTGATCGTATCGATGCTGAAACAACTTTTACTTATGATGAAAATAACAACCTGAAGACTGTAAAAGATGCTTTAGGGAAAGTCACAAAGTATGCTTATGATAAACGCAACCAAAAAACTTCAACGACATACCCAGATCATATCGTCGGTTCAAAAGCTGGTGACATTGACTACGGCATAACAAAGCAAACTTATGATCCTCTTCGTCGTCAGTCTGTTTCAACTGATCAATTAGGCGAAAAAGTTGTTCGTCAGTATGACATGGCCTCACGTATGAAAAAGCGCCTGTATAAACTTAAAAATAATTCGCTTGAATCAACAGATACCTTTACCTACGATTTAGCGTCGAGGCCATTGACTGCCAAGAAAGGTCGCTATGGCAATACAGTTACCTACACTTATGATGGTATCGGTCGCCAGAAGACAGAAACTTTGAGTCTTACTGGGAGCGCCGGCAGCCTGCCTGCAGCATCATTCACTACAGAGTGTTTTTACGATGCCGATAACCGAGTGACTTCTTGTCAGTATCCAAATGGCTACATCTTGGCGAAAACGTACACAGATCGAAATCAATTAGAAACAGTAAGTTTTAATGCTGGTTCAATTGTCGATTTCACTTACGATTCCGGCAATCGCGAACTTAAGAGAACTTTTGCGAATAACTTCAACTCCAAGAGAATCTATAAGTTAGATAATACTCTTAAAGAGATTCAGACAAAAAAGAATAATTACAACCGCAAAGTTCTTAGTTTTAATTATACTTACGACTTAAATAAAAATGTCGAGAGTGAAACAGTTCAAGGAGCTGTAAGTGACTATTCTTGGAACGCTGTATTTGATGAAGCAGATCGTCTAGAAACTTGGAATCGTACAGGAAACACGGGGAACATTCACTCTCAAGCTTGGAACTTAGACCTTATTGGCAACTGGGGCTCGGTTACAACAGATGGCGTAATTGAAAATCGCGACCACAACGATGTTCATGAATTAGTAAGTATATCCGGGAGCGCAGACAGCCTGTCTGCATTGACCTACGACTCTAAAGGAAACTTAAAAACTCTTCCTGGGGACACTGGCGGCCTGTCTGTATCATCCTTAACATGGGATCTAGACAACCATCTTACTTCTTTCGATAAAGATGGTGATATAACTAACTTCACCTACGATGCTCTTGGACGCAGAGTCTCAAAAGACAACACGCTCTTTGTAAGTCACGGTCAACGTGTCATCGAAGAATACACCCTTGATCTGACTACTGAAAACTACTCTTTGAGTACTTCTTATATTCACGGTACTTATGTAGATGATATACTTGCACAAGTCACTCCTAATACCGCAAGCGGATCACCGGTCATCAACTACTACCATATAGACCGCCAGTTCAACGTCAGAGGTTTGACAAATGAAAGTGGCGGGATCGTTCAACTCTATGCTTACACTCCTTACGGCAAGCGAACTGGGATGAAGGCAAATGGTACTTTAGTGACTAATCCCGACAACCTAAAAACCAACTATGGGTTCACTGGCCGTTATCACGATCAAGAAACCAACCTTTGGTATTTTAGAGCAAGATACTTCTCTAATGAACTTGGTAGGTTCATTTCAAGAGATCCTCTAGGGTATGTTGATGGTTATGGGCTGTATGGGGCGTATTTTGCCCAGAGATTTGAGTTGGATCCGAGTGGAACGAGAATTGGTGGTAGAGGTTCTTTCGTAAGGTTACTCTTACCCTTGTACACAGCAATAATTCTTGGATCTCCAGATGTGACAGAAAACGGCCCTGAAACATGTGATGATCCTCATGCAAATAAAAGATGTTTAATCAAAGAAGATGGTATACAGTGGTATGTCATTCAACAAACTAAAACAAATGTTCTTGGTAGGTGGGTTGGAACAACAATATTGCAAACACTAATTATGAATAGTCTTATATTTACATATGAGTGTAGATGTGAATGTCCTACTCTACAAAAACGAGTAATTAAGGATGATATTTCAGAAAGAAGAGCAGAGCGGATTGACGGGGACTTAATAAAAAGTAGATCTTTTGAAATACAATATCGGCACTTCAGGAAAGTGTGTGGGATAATTTAAGTCCGGCAAAATAAAAGAGAATATTCCTTCGATAGTTTTTGAATGCGTTAAACCCTCTAGCTTTTGCTTTTAGTAATTGTATTTTTCCATTGATATTTTCAGCTAATGC
>JAJPOQ010000148.1 GCA_021232515.1 Lentisphaeraceae bacterium | reverse complement strand
CCGATCTTACTATTGAGCAGTTTGACGTCTTCATCGGTAAGTGTTGGTTTTTGCTTAGTCATCTTACTTTGCTCCCAGTAAGTCATTTCTATAGTAACGCATGACTATGTTTGGATCTGGCAGTAAAGAAGTCTTCGCTTTGTTTTTACCTGGGAAATCGAACAGCGAAAGGACATGGCGCATGCTTTCAAGGCGAGCAACTCGTTTGTCATCTGTGCGTATAATTGTCCAAGGGCTAAAAGGCGTATGAGTTTTTGAAAACATTTGTTCTTTGTAGTGAGTATAGTCGTCCCAGAGTTCTTGACCGCGCAAGTCTACAGGAGAGAACTTCCATTTTTTTAAGGGATTACCAAGACGTGACTCAAAGCGTTCTTTTTGCTCATCTTGACTGATCGAAAACCAAAACTTGATGAGGTGAACGCCATCTTCATAGAGCATGTGCTCAAACTCGGGGACCTGTACCATAAATTGTTTGTACTGAGCTTTGTTGCAGAAGCCCATAACAGGTTCGACGACAGCTCGGTTATACCAACTGCGATCGAAGAATACTATTTCGCCTGGGTTTGGAAGTTCTTTTATATAACGCCTAAAGTACCATTGTCCTCTTTCGACTTCGGTTGGTTTTGTTAGGGCGACAACTCGCATGGATCGAGGGCTTAAGTGTTCAGTGAAACGCTTGATGCTACCACCTTTGCCAGCGGCGTCCCGACCTTCAAAAATGATTGCCACCCGCTTATTCGTTTTAGACACCCAACGCTGTAAATTCACGAGTTGAGCTTGTAAGGCAAGGAGCTCTTCTTCGTAGCGTAGGTTTCGCAGGTGCTTTTGAGTTTTTACATGACTTTCGCGGGCAGCATCTAATAAGTCATTTCTTGTTTTAAGATTGAGGAGTTGTTCTCGAGTCAGCATAAAAAGTCTTTTTACTTTTATTGTATTCTATCCACTCGAGATTCGCATTATAAAAGTTTACTTAAAAGTAGGAGAATCTTCACTTTGGCTATTTAAATATTTTTAATATATAGATATTGTTCTATATATATTAAAATTAATTTTTATTTAAAGGTCACTCCTAACTCGATGAAGAAAGCTTTACTACTTGCTCTATTTACATTCTTAATTAACAGTCCTGCCGAAGAAGTGAAGATAGTTACTGGACCGCATTATGACGAAGGTCCGACGAGTCGTTATGATACTCCTTATGAAGTGATTAGTTATAATCAGGAAATAAAAGTGCCTTTGCCGGGTTTGGCTTATGATTATAAACTTATGGACTGGGATAAGGATGGTTTGTTAGATCTTATTGCCATTTTGCGTCGCGGTTATGGTCTTGTTGTTTATAAAAATATTGGGACTGCAGAAAACCCTTTGTTTCGCTCTTTGCATGAAAACCAAGTCTTGCTGAGGGACCGTTATCTTGGTCGTGGTTTTGCTTACACTGTTAATGCCAAGGATCAAGTCACTTTCTTCTGTTTTGAGTATGTCGATAAAGAGACTTCGAAGTTTAAGAAACCAGTTAGGCTTAAAGCTTTTATAAATACTGGAAGTCGAGAGAAACCTACATTTAAAAAAGTCGATGTTCTCAATTCAAAAGGTGCGCCTTGGTTAAGTCCTGAACAAGTTGTGAGTACTCCAGCGATGGATAGTTATGATTGGGATGGCGACGGTAAAAACGATCTTATAATCAGTGTCTCAAAGCGTGATGAATTCCTTGGGAAAGGAAAACGTCTCGGCGGTTTTCATAAAAAGGAAGACTACAATCCTATGATTGCTGAGTTTTGGTACTTAAGAAACATTTCAGATGGCAAGGACATCATATTCGACAAGCCGGTTAAACTGAGGTCAAACGGTCAGATAATTAAAGCTTTTGCATATGCTTACCCTGAAGTTGAGGATCTCGATGGCGATGGTCAGCCAGAATTGATAATTGGTCAGAATAAACCGGAGATGAAACTCTACACTCGTGCGAAAGGTTCGATAAATGAGCTGCAAGAAGTAGGTGTGCTACAAGACGCTGGTGGGAAAGACATAAAGACTTCACTAGCCTTCCGAGCAGCAGCTGGAGACTTAAATAATGACGGCAAAATCGATCTTATATCGTCTTCGTATTTTGGCAATAATTCTCGATATGTCCTTTGGCAGAATACTGGTTCTAAGGATCAACAAAGCTGTTGGCAGAATCGGGGCGCATTATCTATTTTGGCGAAGAAGAATACACCAGTCCATGGCATCGGTATTTCAACAGTTGATCTTGTTGATTGGGACGGCGATGGCGACACGGATTTACTTTTAGGCGGTGAGCCTGGAGTCCCAACTATCGCCATAAATTCAGGTACGGAAAAAGAACGTAAATTTGAAGCCGCTGTAGGGCTAAAGTGGTTGGATGGCAGCGCAGTGGAGTTTTATTCAATAGAAATGGGCCAGGGTTCTATGTGGGGACCACTTGGTTGGTATAATGGTCGTTCGACTCCTCGAGCTGTTGATTGGGATGGCGATGGCGTCTTGGATGTTATTTCAGGAAGTATGAGTGAATGCTTATATTGGTTAAAAGGAGAAAAGGTTGACGGTGAATTACGCTTTCATAAAGCAAAGTTTTTTAAGTCAGGTTCTAAAAAGATGTATCATACTCAAAGAACACAAGTGGCTCTGACGGACTGGGATGGTGATAAACAGGTCGATGTTATAGGTCTGGATAAAGGCAATGTCGTGACAGTTTTCTTTGGCGAAGGTAACTCAAGTATAAAGAGAACTCGCAAGTTAAAATTTACAGATGGTAAACCATTAGTGATTGAAGGTCGCTGGGGAGTCCAGAGAGGTGGACGCACTAGTTTGGATTTTGCGGATTGGGATGGCGACGGCTTTAAAGATATACTCACCAGCAATTTTCATCTTGGCGTGTTTGTTCATTTGAATGATGGTAATAATCGTTTCAAACCAAGGGTGAAATTGACTGAAATGTATACTCATAATGCCGGAATAAAGGCTTTTGATTGGGATGGCGATGGAGAGCTAGAGATAGTTCTCGGAGGAGATGAGCGCAGAATGATTGAAGTTAACAAACCGGCTCACCTTTACTACTTTAAGAAACAGTCTCTAGGAGAGAAGTAACGAATGAAAGTGTTTAAGTTTTTATCTATATTTTTTATGATTTGCAGTTTGTCTGCGGAAAGTTTCTTGATCAAGAAAGACCTGTTTGTCCGAGGCAAAAATGGTTATGCGGCTTATCGCATACCAGCTTTGGTGGTGACTAAGAAAAACTCTATCTTAGCGTTCTGTGAAGCTCGTAAACTTGGTAAGAGTGATACAGGCGATATAGACATGGTTATGAAGCGCAGTGTAGATGGCGGCAAAACTTGGTCAAGGCAACAGCTTATCTATGAAGTTGGCGGTGATAAACCCATTACCATTGGTAATCCTGTACCAATTGTTGATAGCGATGGCACAGTTCATTTACTGCTGACCCAGGATTACGGTAAATTTCTCTATATGAAAAGTATGGATGACGGTTTGAACTGGACGGTGCCGGTAGACTTCACTTCAATTTTAGATGGCTTTAATTACCAGCGAGTTCTTATCGCCAGTGGACCTTGTCATGGTATTCAGATGAAAAATGGTCGACTTGTTGCTCCGATTTGGATGAGTGATCGTTCTCGAGAAGAGCGTTATAAGGGAAATGTTAAAAGTAGAATTCGTGCAGGAGTTATTTATAGTGATGACCTTGGTAAGACTTGGAAGGCAGGAGGACTTGTTCCTGCAGACATAGACCGTCTACATGAAGCAACAGTTGTAGAACTTTCAAATGGAGAGTTAATGATCAATATGCGGGCGAGAACAGCGGGTTATCGCTGCGTCTCATTTAGTAAAGATGGCGGGTTATCTTGGACTAAACCTTATGAGGATAAGCAACTGCCAGATCCCGTTTGCCAAGGTAGTCTTCTCAAGTATTCTGAAAATGAGATTCTTTTTACAAATCCGGCAGTTCATGCACCGGCTCATAGTAAGACAGGAATAGTGAAGAATGCTCGTAGAAACTTAGTCTTGAGGATGAGTAAGGACGATGGCAAAAGTTGGCCGTTCTCGACAGTGATTAACAAAAGTTTTTCTGGGTATAGTGATTTAGCTAAGCTCGCCGATGGAACGATTCTTTGTATCTATGAATGTGGAGAAAAAATTTACCGTGAAAAGATTACTTTTGTGGCTTTGGATAAAGCCCGTTTGAAATGATTATCGTCTTCAGTGTTCACTTTCTGTAGCATATGTCATCGAGAAAAAATGTCAGTGGCTTTTTCTGTCCGGCAAACGAAAAGAAGAAGCCAGTTTTTATATGAGTGAGCTTGGAAGAGTCGAGTTCAAGGCTGAACTCTTGCCACTCTTTCGATAAAGTGAATTCCTTTTCGATCTTAAAAGTATCGTAAAACTTCTTATCTTTGCCGAGAAGGCCCATGCCAAACTTTATCTTTTCTCCTCCATCTTTCCCTTTGGCCCAAAAGCTTAATTTTTTTGCTTTTGAGAGATCAAGTCCGCCTGGTTTATTGCCCCAATCATTTGCCGGATTTAGGTAAAGAGCGCCAGCCCAATTGTCTGGGCGTGAGTAGTGGATTTTTGTGCATGAGTTACCATTTTTTACATCCTTTGAATAATTGGAGTCTATAGCTAATGCTTGGTAGTTACCCATAAGTCCTGTTGGTGAATAAATAGACTTTTCAGAGCCTTCTTTATAAACGTAGTAGGGAACTTGGGTTGGTTTACCAACTAGTTCTTTTGGAGCTTCGAATACAGGGTACTCTCCATCGTATTTATAAACTCTAGCAAAGTCTATTTCGAAATGTGCCGGGAATACTGTTTGAGCGTTTGGAGAGCCTGGCCAACGACCACCTATGGCGAGATTTAAAATAAGATAAAACTCTCGATCATAAGGAGCCGGGTAGTTTGGCGATGCACTAGTGAACCAGTCTGTTTGTGTTTGATAATGTTTGCCATCGACAAACCAACGGATTTTCCCAGGTTGCCAAATGAGCTCAAAGAGGTGGAAGTCTTCGCTGAAGTCACCTTTAGGAAGATCAAAAAACTTTCCGGTATACTTGTGTGGAGTTCCGTAGTGAAGTGTGCCATGAACTCGACTAGGTTCATGGCCAACAAGTTCGACTATATCTATTTCACCACAAGCTGGCCAGGTGCCGTATTTTTTAAGATCTGTAGGTAGCATCCATATAGCAGGCCATACACTTTTCCCTTTGGGTAGTTTGGCTCGAAAGGAGAATTTGCCGTAGGTGAAATCTGCTTTGCCAATAGATTCTAACTTGGCCGAAGTGTAGTGATACTTTTGATACTTCTCTCTATTGGCCTGGATGACAAGCTTACCGTCGTTCAGGTAACTGTTTTGAGCGCGATCGGTGTAGAACTGTAGCTCATTATTACCATATCCACCGCCGATAGTATCTTTGGTGACATGCGACCACTTTGTTTTATCTATTTCCTTGCCATTAAATTCATCAGACCAAATAAGTTGCCACTTGTTAGAATCTAAAGTCACTTCATCTGCAAGTGTTGTTAGGCTCAGAAATATAAAGAGTAGAGTAGATATTTTCATAAGTTCTTAATTTGAGTTTGTTTCTTTTAGGATACATAAAAAATACTGAATGCGCTTCAGTAAGGTTGGCAGTTAGATGAGAGAATATTTTGGCAAAGCTAACTATTTATCGAAAGTCTGTAACGGGGAGGAATTCTTTTGGTTAATTATCTGTAAGAACGATATTTCCTACATTGCATACATACACACCTAAATTGGCAGTGGGTCCTCCCACTGCCTTTTTAATATTAAACATAATAATCCACTTCAGACTATTGCTAAAGCTCATGTTTATTGAATAGTATATGATGTAAGCCAAAAATTGGCTTAATTGATGCGTCTCAAATTTTATTAGATTTTGTATTTTGCATTATATAAGGACGGGTTATGAGCGAATTAGATAAAGGTAGTCGCCTCAAGAAAGAGTTGGGACTATTTGATGTATATGCCATATCGACCGGAGCGATGTTTTCTTCTGGTTTCTTTTTATTGCCTGGCTTGGCTGCGGCTAAAGCAGGACCATCGGTATTTTTAGCATATCTTTGTGCAGGCTTTTTGATACTACCGGCAATGTTCAGTATGGCTGAGTTGAGTACAGCTTTGCCAAGAGCAGGTGGAGCTTACTTTTTCCTAGACCGCTCTATGGGTCCCATGTTTGGTACTATTGGCGGCTTAGGTACCTTTCTAGCACTTGCCTTAAAAACGTCCTTCGCTCTTATTGGTATAGGCGCTTATCTGGCCATATTTGTCGACTTGCCCATCAAACCCGTAGCCATAGCACTTACCGTTGCATTTGTCTGTATAAACATAATGGGAGCAAAGGAAACCGCCGGGCTCCAGAGGTTTTTAGTTGTCATTCTTGTCGCAATTTTAGTATTTTTTATTGTTCAAGGACTTTATGAAGTGTCTTTCTCGCAACCACGTGAACAGACTCGTGAACGATTTGATGATTTTATGCCGGATGGTATTGAAGGTTTTATCGCAACTATCGGTTTTGTTTTTGTTTCTTATGCTGGCTTAACTAAGGTTGCGAGTGTGGCTGAAGAGGTAAAGAATCCAGATCGAAACCTTCCACTGGGAATGATGTTGTCACTAGTATCAACGACAGTTATTTATGTGGTTGGTGTTTTTGTTATCGTCGCATTGATGGAACCTGCAGCTCTACATGATGACTTAACACCAGTTGCTAGTACAGCAGGAGAGTTTACTGCTTGGCTGCCACAAGGTTTTATTGTTGGCCTTATAAGTGTTTCCGCTTTAGCCGCTTTTGCATCGACAGGAAATGCCGGTGTTATGGCTTCATCACGTTATCCGTTAGCGATGGCAAGAGACAACTTACTCCCGACAAATTTATCTAAGCTAGGTCGTTACGGTACACCAACTGCAGCCATTCTTATGACTGGTGCTTTTATGATCTTCTTTATCGTAGCACTCGATGCAGAAGGCATAGCTAAACTGGCCAGTGCGTTTCAACTTTTCATATTTATTTTAGTTAACTGCGCCGTGATCATCATGCGCGAAAGTAAGATCAAGTCTTACGATCCAGGCTACAAGTCGCCATTTTACCCATGGATGCAGGTTGCCGGCATATTTATTTCAATGGTTTTGATTATCAGTATGGGCTGGTTGGCGATTTTATTCACTATGGGTGTGATCATGCTGTGTCTTCTTTGGTACCTTAAATATGCGAGAAAAAGAGTTAGTCGCGATGGCGCTATCGGTCATGTTTTCCAGCGTTTAGGTGAGGGGACAGATGAAGGGCTAGATCAAGAGTTTAGAGGGATATTGAAAGAAAAAGGGCTTCGAGAAGAAGACCCATTTAATGAAGTCGTGGCTCGAGCTCACTTTATTGAAATAGAGGAAGGTCAAACTTTTGAGGAAATTATTTCTATAGCTTCTGTAAAATTAGCGACACGTTTGGAAGTTACTGCAGAGAAACTAGAGAAAAGCTTTTTAGATGGAACGCGAACAGGAGCCACGCCAGTTTCTCATGGTGCAGCTTTACCACACATGCACTTGTTGGGTATAGATGCTCCTGAAATGGTCATTGCGAGATCTGTTAAAGGTATAAATATCGAAGTGATCGATGTACTGGGTGATGAAATGAAGCAAAATACCCACGCTATCTTTTTACTCGTTAGTCCAGAAGCGAATCCAGGTCAGCATTTACGTATGCTAGCTGAACTTGCCAATAAAATTGACCAAGATGACTTCCTCACAAATTGGAATGAAGCTTCAAATGGCGCGCACTTAAAGCAGCTACTCTTAAATGATGGTCGTTATATGAGTCTGACAATTAAGAGAGATGAAGGTACAAACATCTTCCTTGATAAAGAAATAAAGGATTTAAAGCTGCCGGAAGACAGTCTTGTTGCTATGGTTCAGCGAAAAGGCCGAGTTATCATTCCAAAAGGAACGACTATGCTTGAAGAGAATGATCGAATGATCATTATCGGTGAGCCTTATTCACTTGCAAAAATACGCAAATTAATTGATGCCGAAGAGAATAAGTAGTTTTTCCTTTTATACCTTCGCAAAAATTCTCTGTTAGCAGTTTATTGCTAGCAGAGTCGACTATTTAAATAAATTTGTTGTTAAGTTGCGTGGTTACAAAATGTTCAGAGTTTTAGTCTTTTTATCTTTAGTGTTTTCTTTAAGTGCCCAAGAGTTGAAAGATCCTGCCGCTGGTCACTCTTATCACGGTGGAGCCTTTAATGAAGGCCCTCGACAAGCCGCAAGACTTTTAGGTGGAACTGGTATAGTCGAGTTTGATGTTACTACAAAGTCAGAAACCTCACGACAGTTTTTTTTGCAAGGCCTAGGTCAGCTTCACGGTTTTTGGTACTTTGAAGCAGAACGCTCTTTTCGTCAGGCAGCTCTAACAGATGACGAGTTTGCTATGTCGTACTGGGGAATGGCTGTCGCAAATATAGGAAATGAAAAACGAGCTCGTGATTTTCTTTCGAAAGCCTATGAATTTAAAGGTGGTATATCAGAAAGAGAGAAGATGTACTTAGACAGTTTTGCTGCTCGAGTTGGTCTGCCAACTGAAGAAAAAGAATTAGCTAAGTTCCGTACAGAAAAATTAAGTTTTAAGCCTAAGAAAGATAAGAAGAGTCGTTGCGGGGCTTATGTTAAAGGTCTTGAAAAAATAATTCTAAAGTATCCGGAAGACATAGAAGCTAAGGCTCTTTTGGTGATGAACCTGTGGGCAAATGCTCGTCAAGGACACCCAATTAACAGTCATGTCGCCGTAGATTCACTTGCGAACGAAGTTTTAGCCAAACAACCACTTCATCCAGTGCATCACTATAGAATACACCTATGGGATAAAAAGAAGCCAGATCAAGCTCTGAATTCTGCTGCATTAGGAGGTCAAGGATCGCCATCGATTGCACATATGTGGCATATGCCCGGACATATTTATTCTCGTTTACATCGATTTGCCGATGCTGTTTGGCAGCAAGAGGCATCTGCTAGAACCGATCATCGTCACATGATGCGCGACTTAGTTCTTCCAGATCAAATTCATAACTTTTCTCACAATAATGAGTGGTTGATCAGGAACTTGATTAACCTAGGCGATGTCGACCGAGCTTATTCTTTAGCTAGGAACATGTATGAACTTCCACGGCATCCGAAGTATAACTCACTCAAGAAAGGTTCGTCTAACTATGGTCGTCAAAGACTTTTCCAGTTATTAAATACTTTTGAGTTATGGGAGACGGCCATTTCTATAAAAGATACACCGTACTTGGAAGCAACAGATGTCAGAAAAGAACAAGTGAAAAGACTTCGTCTACTCGGTCGAGCTTACTATTCTCTTAAGAAGTTTAAGGAGGGCGATACTATCGCCGAGGAACTAAAAAACCTGCAAAAAATAATAATCAAAGAAGCTGTTAATGCTCATGAAAAGAAACTGAAAGAGAAGGAAGGAAAGCGTCAAAAAGAGTTAGCCGAAGCCAAAAAGAAAGGCGAGAGAGCTAAGGATGCTAAGCCTGAAAAAGCTAAAGAAGAAGTCGCCGAAGTTAAGAAAAAAGATGAGAAGTCCAAGAAAGAGGAAAAGCGAAAAAATACAAAGCTAGAAGAAGAAACTGCCGATGCCTTAAAAGAAATGGCCATAGTCAAGTTACTTGGAACCGAAGGTAGTAGCGAAAAGTTAAAGAGCTTTAAGGATCTTTCAGGAATAGATAAGTGGCTACAGACTCAAGTACATCTAGCTCTTAAAGAGAATGATAAAGCTCTAAAGCTTTCAGAGAAAGCATATAAAGACAATAAGAATGAAGTCGTATTTATGGCTCGTCACATTTTAACTTTAAACACTTTAGCGAAAAAAGATGAAGCGAAGAAGGTCTTTGCCGAGCTACGGAAAGTGTCTGAGTTTACCAAGCTTTCAGTAAAACCATTTACAGATTTAGCAGTTATAGCTAAAGCCTTTTCTTATCCCCAAGATTGGCGCTTACCTATGAAGGAATCAACCGATCTCGGCCGTCGTCCAAAAGTGAATAGTCTTGGGCCATTTCGCTGGCAGCCAGTTAAAGCAGACTCTTGGGTTTTGCCGAACTCTTATGGAGACTTAGTTGACTTTAGTAAATTGAATCGCGGCTAAGCTTATATTGTTATGTTTTACCTTGGCGCAGACTGCCTGCACTGTGTTGAACAGTTAAATGCCTTTGCACCTAAGAAGAAAGAGTTTGAAGATGCCGGCGTAAAACTTTTAGCTGTGAGTCTAGAAGGTAAAATGGACCTTATGAAGTCGGTTTCAAAGTATTCAGATGATGGCAAATTTCCATTCCCAATTGTTTCAGATAAGGCTCTAACAGTTTTTAAGAAATACCGTTGCTATGACGATTTCGAAAAGACTGCTTTACACGGCACATTTCTTATCGATGGTGAAGGCGATATCCGTTGGCTAGATATAAGTTATGATCCTTTTACTGATACAAAATTCCTGCTCAAGGAAAGTAAAAGACTTCTCAGTCAGCCGAAGAGTTTACGGTACAGTAAGAAGTAAGCGGTTTATTGACTGAGCTGCTTAAGCAAATGTGTATTGGGCGCAAAGATACTTTCTTGTTTAATTCCAATTAACCAAAATGTAAATGCAAAAGTCGTGATGACAGCAAGAAGTGCATAGAGGTTTTTATTTGCCTTAGAAGTAATAACAGCAATAGATAAACTTAAGCTGATAACAGGTAGAATATAGTAATATTGGTATGTGCTGTACAGGAACTCATTGAAATGCGGTATAGGCTCTCCATCCAAGAGGTTTGAAACTAAGTATTTCTGTTTAGTTATCCATGAGTTTAAGCGTAGTATTATTGATAGAAGGTAGATATTTAATATTATAAATAATATTCCAAATGTTTTACTCGATATGTTGAGGGTGTCTTCTTTCATCTAAGTTCTTCTGTTGATATTCTTTATAGTTACTAGTCAGTCACCAAAGTATCTGTTTCAGTGAGGTGATTTTTTATCTTTCCGACAATGCCAGACCATTGAATCGCGGTGCCTAAGCAAAAAGGCCCTACAGTTGCAAGTAGTGCTAGGTAGATAGCAGCATTGATTTGGTCGTGTACTACGAACATGTCGACGATCGCTTGGAGTGCATAAAGTGGCATGAACGAGACTATGAAGTATATACTGCAGCCTACCATTTCTGCGAATGTGATAGCTCCGATGTACCATATTTTTTTGAATGCTTCTATCATACTTGTTTCCTCCCAAAAACTACGATTTTATAACGGGGAATAGCTGTGACTGCCCTCGAGTGCCCATTGAGTTGTAAGAAAGTACCATAATTTTGAAAAGGCACAAGTGTTAGAGTGATGTGCTGAGGCTTGGCTTACTCATTTTCATGTGAGTATTGTAGTTTTTGGCTTATGAAGTTTAATTATTATGTCATCTGTTAAGGTTGGGCGTTTAATTTTGTTTATATATTTAAATTACGGTTAATTTAGATGGTTTTAGAAGTGTTTGAAAACTCTATTTATATTATATGTGGCTATAAAGTTTAATTATATGGTCACGTTTATCGGTCGTTGCTAGTAGATCATATAATGAATGAAAGGAAAAGGTTGTATGTATGAGAGTTTTATTATTGTTTTTTCTATTGACTCAAGGGTTATTGGGCGATCGACCCAATGTGATAGTCATATTAGTAGATGATCAGGGTTACTATGACTTAAGCTGTTATGGCGCCACAGAAGTTAAGACTGAGAATATAGATAGGATGGCAGCCGGCGGGATTCGGTTTACAGACTATTACTCTGCAGCGCCAATTTGTAGTCCCGCAAGAGCTGGCCTTCTTACAGGCTCTTATCCACGACGTGTTGGCTTAGAAACGTGGGTTCAGCGAGCGGACTCGAAAATTGGCTTACATAGAGATGAAAGAACAATGGCGGAATTATTTCACTCTTATGGTTATAAGACTGCGTGTATAGGAAAATGGCACCTTGGCGATTATGAATCATTTCGACCATTGCAGCAGGGTTTTGATCACTACTTTGGCTTGATGCATAACTTAGACCCTGTAGAAGTTGTCTATTATGAAAAGGAAGGCGGCGTTCCTATTATTCGTAATAATGAAGTCGTAAAACGTCCAGCTGATCCAGCAGAGTTAACAAAGCTATACACAGATGAAGCGATCGACTTCATAAAGAAAAACAAAGAAGAACCTTTCTTTATATATCTGCCCCATACCATGCTACACAATCCACTTGGAGCAAGTGAGCAGTTTAAAGGTAAGTCAAAGTGGGGTGAGTATGGCGATGCTATCTTAGAAATGGATCACAATGTTGGCCGTATAATGGATTGCTTAAAAGCTGAAGAAATAGATCAAAATACAGTTGTAGTTTACGCCTCAGATAACGGCCGTGGGCCAGGTAGAAACAAGCAGCAGCCGATTCAAGGTAGAAAACTTAGTACCTATGAAGGCGGCATTCGCGTGCCTTGTATCGTTTGGGGACCAGGTTTAGGTATTGCCGCACAAACCTCTAGTGAGATCACTCATGCGATGGATTTACTTCCTACTTTAGCGACTTTGGCAAACATTAAAGTACCGAGAGATAATGCTCTTGATGGCCGCGATATGGCGCCAATTTGGCAAGGTAAATGTAAGCAAGTTTCTGATCTTAAAAAGCATAAGACTTTGAATTCAGATCTTACAGAATTAAGAAGCTGGGATCAACCACTAGAGTGGCAGCCATTATTTAACAAAGAAGAGTATCAAAATGCTTTTTTCTACCATGGAAGTCATGGCGCTTTAGCAGCAGTTCGTTCAGGAAAGTATAAGCTATATTTGAACCCAACGTTGAAGCTCTATGATCTTGAGAAAGATCCTGGTGAAACAAAGTTTGCTAGATCGAAAGGTATACTTAAAAAACTTAGAGGTATGGCGATCATGTTTCAAAATGAGATGCGTGAAGATGCGCGGCCAGCGGGTAAAAGTGATACTAAGACGATTGACTTAAAAAAGAAGACACTGCCTCTAAAACAATATCTTAAAAAAGCGATACAATACAAAGATATTCCTTATGCAAAAAATGGCGATAAGGAGTTACTGCTGGATATATACTTGCCTAATATTGCGACTAAAGAAAAGCGTTCAGCGATGCTCTGTATTCATGGCGGTGGTTGGCGTGTAGGAAGTAAGATAAATATTGGTCGTATGGCAGCAGAGTATGCAGCCAATGGGTATGTTGCAATTTCCATTAATTACCGATTGGTCGCAGAAGCGAAGTTTCCAGCAAATATCCAAGACTGTAAAGCAGCGGTTCGTTGGTTGCGTGCGAATGCAGATAAGTACAACATTGATCCAGATCGTATTGCCGCAACAGGAACCTCTGCAGGAGGACACTTAGCAGCGTTACTCGCCAGTTCAGCCGGAGTTGAAGCTTTAGAAGGCAATGGTGGGAATGAACAGTTTAGTAGTGCCGTTCAAGCCGCTATTCCTATAGCCGCACAAACGAACTTCTTGTCTCCTCGTATAATATCTATATCTGAAGAGACGGAAGGAAAAATGCTTTATCCAAAGCTGCTTGGAGGTCCGTTCTCAACACATTCAGAAATGTATGTAAAGGCTTCTCCGATAACTTACCTAGATAAGAGTGACCCACCGATGCTTTTTATAAGTGGAGAAAAGGATAATACAGATACACGAGCGGAAAAGTTTCGAGCAAAGATGACTTCGCTCGGTATTCCCTCAAACTATCGAATGATCTATAAGGCACCACACCCTTTTCCACAGTACCAAAGCTGGTTTGATGAATCGTTTCGCACATCTTTAAACTTTCTTAAAATTCACATGCCTTAAGTCTAGATTTATTTTTTAATGTAAACGTGCCACGGAGTAGTTTTCTTTTTATCTACAGTCAGGACTATTTGTAACTCTACTTTGCCATTTTGTATTTCTAGCTTGTCGAAAGCCATGGTTTCTAGATTCGAGAAGTTTTTAGTTTGAGATAGTTTACCATTTAGGAAAAGTTCAGCTTTAACCTTCTGAGTAGTTTTTTGAAGTTTGAAGCTTATACCGTAAGTACTTGTTTTAGTCACGTCTAGGTACCATATGCCATCAGTGATTTTATCTCCTTCATTAAGTCTCATTTCTTGGCGAGATAAGAAGGTCTCAGTTTCATGAGAGGTTCCTACTTTTATACGAAGAGGTTCCCACATTTTTGGGTACTCATTATCTAAACTCTTCAACCAATCATCATAAAAGTCTTCATATTGCTTCCGGACTTCTGGGTTTTCATTGATGATGTTGTTCATGGCATATGGGTCTTTGGCCATATTGAAGAGTTCAGTCTTGCCTTTTAAGTCTGTCATGAGTTTCCAGTTTTGAGAGATAACCGCGGCATTTATCAACCTTTCAGCTTTTGTGCCACGGTGATTCTGTAAAATGATTTTACGGTCATTCCATCTTTGATTTTGACCTTTAAGGGAAGGAAGGATTGACTTACCGTCTATCACTCTGTCTGTCGACAACTTAGCACCAATAAGCTCAGCAAATGTAGGCATAAGATCGAAATGTGCTGCAATTAAGTCAGACTTACCTCCAGCTTTAAACTTTTCAGGCCAGTGAAACCAGATAGGTGAGCGTAGGCCGCCTTCGGTACTTTGACTTTTTCTACCTTTAAATCCACCAACGTAACGGTCTCCGTGTGGTCCGTTGTCACTCATGTATATAACTATAGTTTCTCGGGTTATATCAAGCTTATCAAGAGCAGTGAATATCTTGCCGACATTTTCATCAATATTCGAGACCATGGCATATATTCTAGCTGTGCGGTCATTGTCATCCTTGCCGGTAATTTTATGACCCTTGTCTTGTTTGAAGTTATCTTTTCCAAGGTCCATTTTTTTATAATACTCGTACCACTTCTCAGGCACATCATGAAAAGGACTGTGAGGAGTGTTTGTTGCTATGTAAGCAAAGAAAGGCTTGTCATTTTTCTTTTGACCTGAAAACCACTTTATAGCTTCTTCATAGTAAACGTCACAGCAGTATCCAGAATATGATTGTTGGACACCATTTTTAAAGAGGATTGGATCTGTGTAGCGGCGACCATTTTCGAGAGGCTCAGATGGCTGGCCAAGACCACCACCAAGATGGTATAGGGATTCATCAAAGCCTTGATCCATTGGTCTGTAAGGATAGTTGTCTCCTAAGTGCCACTTACCAAATAAACCAGTTGCATAGCCTTTTTCTTTGAGCATCTCAGCCATGGTGAACTCTTCAGTTCTCATGATTGAGCGACCTTTAAAAGTATCGGTTATCCCGGTGCGGTAACTACTACGGCCGGTCATAAGGCTTGCTCTAGTAGGTGAGCAAACAGCATTTACGTAAAAGCGAGTCATCTCAAATGAGCGGCCAGCCATGGCATCTATATGAGGTGTTTTGATGATGTGGTTGCCAGTGACACCAAAGTCTCCATAACCTTGATCGTCGGTTATCATGAGTATTATGTTTGGCGTTTCAGCTTTGAGTGACATGAGCATTGAAAGTAATGAAAGGATGACGAGTTTTAGTTTCATGAAAGCTCTCTGTTTTTGTATTGTATAAACTTTGGTGATGTACAAATCTAAACAGGAAACCTTCATTTGTTAAGAGTGTACTACTGATTTTTTAAGAGAGTTACAGTCAACTATCTGAGAACGGTTGCTATAAGAGCTACATCATAATTCTTAATATATTGGCCTCTAAGCATGAAGTTTTATTTTTTATTGTTTTTACTCACCTTGTCTGCTTTTTCTCAAGTAAATGAAGGTATCTCGCAATTTATTGTTCGAGAAGGGTCAAGGAAAAGCCAAACTAGCCCATCTCAGATAGAGATGAAGCTGTCTTCGGGAGATATAGAGTCATTTAACATACTCTTTCGTGAGCAAGGGTTATTAATCAGTTATTATGATAGTCTTGGTAATTCTAAAGGGATTCATAAACTGCATGATATTCCGGAATTTATTGATTCTTATTATTTAACTCACGACGAATTTCCGTTGCATCACGATTATAACTCGGATGGATATAAAGATTATGCTTTGCATTTTTCTCATCAGTCTAGAGGTGATGAGTTTATATTTATGATTTTTAATCCTAAAACAAAAAAGTATGAATTAGCGGATGCCGGTTTTGCTCATAAATCATTTACCTTTGAGCGGAGCACAAATCTCTTAATATTCATGGATTGGCAAAATACTGATGAGTTTGGTTTTGTTTCTTCAATTCACTACATGCTTTGTATCGGTAATAAGTGGCAGGAGATAGGTCAGCTGGAAAGCTCAAACTATTTTGGTCGGTTTGATGTTTTGAGGAATGGTATCAAAACAAAAATACACCTAAATAGAAACTCGTGGATTAGGTCACATGGGTTCTATAGAATAGAAAAGAGATCTGTTGTGGAAGCAAGTGAGTGGTCTCAACAAAACCTATTGAAATATTGGCTTCCAAGTGAAGCGGAGGCAGAGCTCATAGCTAAGTCCATTTTATATAAAGAACAACTGCCTAAACTCCTTATTCACTTATCGAAGCAATCAATTCAGATGATTTTTTTACAATTGCTAAGTATGGGAGTTAGTGAAGAGCTAAAGTCTAAGTTTGAGGCTTTCACTCACAAAAACCGAGAAGTGATTTTACCAAAGTACCTTTACCATAAAGTTAAAAAAGAAGAAACTTTATTTAGCATTTCAAAGTTTTATAAGCTTCCTATATCTAGACTTCGCGAACTGAATCATATCTCTAAATCGAACATAATATATGCAGGTGAGGAATTGATATTGCCAGCACAGAGTAAGCCATAGTTCTTTTTATATGTAGATGGTTGATCGATCCGTCATGGGATTTGAGTAATCAATCTATTTAAACAGTGTAAAACATCGAAAGCGCTGTTAAGAATTGGTTCCTACTTTGGTTTTATATAGTGAACAAAGCTTGAGTTTTTTAGGTTTTTTTTAGAGGAAACTTGCAAACTACTGTCAGGTTTTGGTTTTTCGTATTGTTCTAATTATAAACAGAATGGATTTATTATGATTGAAAAAAATGTAGACGTTGTTGAGAGCAAGACTCAACAGATGAAGAAAGTGATAGGCTCACTTTTAGGAAGTAACGAGCATATAGATATGTATGAAGAAATTCGTAAAAATGCAGGTTTGAACCAAGCTATTCTAAAATCTATTACAGATTAATAAAATCTAGGCCAGTCTTCTAGAGAACCTTTCGCTGCAGCTTTGACTTTGTTTCCATCGTAGAGAACTTCAAGATCCAAAGTTTGGTACTTTATTCCTTTTGAGTAAAAGATCGCACTGTGACCGTCGACAGCAGTATAACCACCTTTTTTACCAAAATCATGAATGCTTGACATAAGGTCAGAATTTCCGTTTCCTGTTGTCATGTTACTTTCATTGATATTTTGCATAGGATCTTCTTCCATGATAAGTGGCGTATACATATCCACTCCATTCCAGTTGGCATTTAGCCCGAGTAGATGCAGCTTTAAACCGCCAATTGCTTCTAAAAAAGAATAATCAAAAGAACCGTTACTACCTACGCCAGAACGCTTAGTCCCTTTGGGTAGGGTAGGGCATCTCATAATTCCTCTGAAACTACTCATATAAGTTTCAGCAACAGGGTTTTCTATTTCGCCATTTGCTTGAGTCGCACCAGCCCAATCATGAGCACCGATAGTTGGGTTTACTGGGTTTGCCGCAGTGTTTGCGAGGAAGAAAGGCAAGACTTCAGTGTTGTCGTCTATGGCCATCATCATCAATTTATAGTTTTGGTCTCTGTTTGAGATACAGACTGCAAACTTGGCCTTTTCTCTAGCTTTATGTAGACTTGGCAAGAGCATCGAAGCAAGAATGCCGATGATCGCCACGACGACCAAAAGTTCAATTAGAGTAAATTTTTTTTTCATTTTTCAAACCTCAAAACTACAGTGAATGCATGTGTTTTTTAATTTAATCTTTCTCTAAAGTATAAACAAATTTTTAAGAAAAATAAAGGTAGTTGTATGCAATTAAAAGAGTGCGTTGTTATTTGTAGGTTCTAGTCTGAATTTAAGAAAAGTTATTAATGATAATCCTGTTGTTACCAAAAATAGACTTTTCTGAAAATGAAATTTTAGAGTTTTTAGTCAAAATATTTAGAGATGATTTAAGTGAAATAGGTGTGAGCATGATATTGACATACTATTGAAGCGGTTTTGACAAAATATTTAAGCCCTTGACTATTGTTTTTGTTTGAGTTTATAGCGATTTTTCTAAATGGATGAATCATGCGAGATGTTTATATGTTAAAAGCTTTCTTTATATTCTTTGTTACTATTTCTTTAGGGGCTGATGACTGGCCAAGTTTTGCCGGACCAGAGGGGGATGGTATATATTCTTCAGAGAAAACTGTTCCTGTTAAGTGGAGCGGTATTCGTGGCGAAAATATAAAATGGAAGGTGTCACTTCCAGAGACGGGTCAAAGTGGTTTAGCGATAAGCGGTGATAAAATCTTCCTGACTGTCTATAAAGAGCTACCAGCTGGTGATGGCTTGAAAGAATCGAAGAATATTGAAGGCCATTGTTACTCTAAACGCAATGGGAAACTACTTTGGAAGTGCGATCTACCGGGTTCAAAAAAAATGAAGCCAACTTGCCCATACGGAGACTCAACGACTGCGACACCGGTTACAGACGGTAAGTATGTTTGGTTTTATAACAGCAGTGGTTCTTTTGGTTGTTGGACTGTGAGTGGAAAAAAGCTTTGGTTTAGAGAGTGGACGCCGAGGCCAATAGACCCTTATACAAGAATGTTTCAGCCATTTA
>JAJPOQ010000100.1 GCA_021232515.1 Lentisphaeraceae bacterium | reverse complement strand
TTTACATCATCAACAACCCATGGTGAGTTGATCCCAAGAATTTGACTATAAAGTACGCTAGAATCCATAAGGCCTTTTAGAAAGAAACATAATCGTTCAAATGAAAAAGATCAAAATCCCACTGAATATCCTGTAGGGCCTCTTTTTTTTCTAAAAATGTGTTCCTCCGGGAAAATGTGAAGAACCTTTTATACCCAAATTTGATCAGTGAGCTGCAATCTGCCGGTACCTATGAATACAAACCTTCCAACTGATCCAGATCAACGCAACTCCTACAAAAATATTAAATTGCAGCAGTAGTGCATAGAGCAAAGTCATCATCACATTTAGAAGCAGTGAAAATACATAAGGCTGATCTTGGATCGTCATCGCTACTGAAGCAGAGTTTAAAACGTAAATCACCATAAGTGCACTTAGTCCAAAAGTTGCTTTCGCGTAGATAACTGCTTCTGGAAACGCAAAAAAGAAAAAGACATTTAACCAGAGTCCTGTTACACCAATAGACATGATCAAATGAGCTGCCAGCCCACAAAGAGCATAAAGCTTTTTCTTTAGCAACTCATTTGGCTCCATCGGCAACATGAACAATAGAGGCATAGTTCCTTCATGATAATCATCTGTAAAACTACGGATAACTGGCCCTGTTAAGTAAAAGTAACCCACAAGAAGAGTCAGCGCTGCGGGAAGGAAGTTTAGAATCACTAATAAGTTTGATGGTAAAACACTTATCGCAATAGGTATAAGACCAATAATTATTGCCCCCCATCGGTATGGGTGCCTATAAACTTCTGAGTCACTACTGCTCATTGTCCATGGTCTGTAGCAGTAGGTTTCACGCTCGCTAAATGCATCATTCTTAAAACGAGGTAAAGCGACCTTTTCATCTTCAAGAAGTTCATCCTCGCTCAATGTATTCTTTTTCCGTAGTAGAGAAAGTAAGCCCAGCGGTGGCTTCTTTAGTCGATGGGCTGCAGCTTTAAGTAAAAAAGGAGTCGCTCCGAGGTAGAGGAAGCAGCTCAACCACGGTGCACTTCGAAATTCGATTATGTCCTGTATGCCATTTATTGGATCCTGTACTCCAGGTAACGCCCAGAAAAAGGAATTTACGATCATCATTATGGCACAAGTAAGAATCGCCGAATCAGAGATCTTTTTATAAGAAGCACTGCAGAGTATCGCTACCGCTCCAGCAAAGCACAACCAACTTCCTAAAAAAAGAAAAATCTTAAAAATCTGCATGTACTCGATACTGCCAAGAGCCACCAAAATAAACATCAATGGAAACTGAATGAGCAGCATTTCAAAAATCACCGCCATACGACTCGTCCACATACCGTTAACAAGTGAAACGAAAGGCATGTTACTCAAACGTAAAAGATCTAGATTTGTCTCGCGCTCATGAATCAAAAGAGGACAAAACTCTCCCATACATACACAAGTCATAAGGATAATCTGAAAGTCAAAAAAGATAGAGATAAAGCGACTATTACTAAGAAGGACACCACCAAAATTGTCAATCAGAGCAAATGGCAGAATACACGACATACCAACAATCATTCGAACAAGATAATGAGTCAACGACCTCTTCTGGTGAACAGAGCCTCTATGGATAACATTTAAGTAGTAATCTAGCCGCAATTGCCACAACCCAAAATTAAATAAACAGATATTATATGAGCAAAGGAGTACGGCAACAAGTGGGAAAAAGCAAGAGAGTTACTTTCATTGAAGCTTTCTTAACGACGATTAAGAACAAACTCCATAAACTCCCAATCAAAAGGTGTATCTAAGTCCAATGAACTTTGAGCGTCCATCTCATATTTATAGATCTTTTTAAAATCATTATAACTACCCTTTTTCAGGCTCGAAATATTCATGATATAAATCGCCCCATTGTAGTTATAGACTTCTGGAACTTCTTGACGAAGTGTCGACTCTTCTGAAAATAATCGCTTGAGACTTTTATCTTTATCCTCAACAAAACTAACACAAACTGGATTATGCTCAGGCTGAACAACAGACACCAACATATCCATCTCTGAAGTATACATTTTCAACATATCAGCTAAGTGATCTACAGTTCGCAATGGACTCGTTGGTTGAAGTAAAACCACAGCGTCATATGAACAACCCTGCTTTTCAAAATGTTCTATAGCATGCAGCAGCACGCCATATGTACCCGCAGTATCTGTTGCCAATTCGTCAGGCCTCATAAAAGGCACTTTGAGACTTATTTCCTTGGCGCAATCAACAATGTCTTTATCATCCGTTGATACACAGATATGCTCATCTTCTGTAAGCTCACGAGCCAACTCGATACTATAGTGAAGCAAAGGCTTACCGGCGAGAAGTTTAGTATTCTTTCCTGGTATTCCTTTAGATCCCCCACGAGCTGGTATGAGATACAAAAATTTCAAAATAACTACTCTCCAGATTCTTCCTGTCTTGCCTGTTCAACTGCTTCTTTCGCAGTTTCTATGCAAGTCACAATATTCTCTAAACCTACCAAGTTATCGCGCTCAGCTAAATCAATGATGACATTTTGAATTGCCTTTGGCGGTATATGTGGCTGCTCTTTTGTTCCACGTGAATAAATAATGAGCTTATCCAAAAAGTCTGATAAGAGCTCGTGACTTAGTGGCATGAACTTTCTATTATCTGAGCTCACAAGATAAGCTCCAACCTGATTGAAACTGAGCATATGACCAGCTAGTTCAAAAATTTGCAGAACATCTCCACGACGAAGATTTTGAGCAATAGTAATCTTTCTTAGTATTTCATTATTCGATAATTTTTTAGACATGTAACTCTCTTAGTTTAAAATTATTTTCAGCATCCAGGAATGCGACACAAGCCTTTATTCATGACGATCATTTCTTGTATATCATCAATGACTTGTAAAGTTTCGTACATCTTCTCAACGGCTCTATCAAAATCAGCATCTGATTGAATAAGTTTTTCTAAATACTTGCGGCCGACTCGATGATGAAAACCTTCATCATTCTGAATCTCATCATACAAAGCAATCGTCTCAAAGTCATCTATAGACTTACAATGCTCCAGAAATACGACATTTCGCGTCACTGCCAAAGCTTCTCTCGTATAAGGTCCTGAAACCACGCGATCAAAAGTGGACTTCTGCTTTACAAGAAAATGATAAAGAGGTGTTCTTTCATCTAAAACTGTCGTATTTTTTTCTCCACCTAACTGATTTAAGCGAGCTTCAATCAATTGAAAATGCTTGGCTTCATCACCAGCTAAACGACATAGTTCAACACGCAGATCAGCATCAACTTCATTCGTTACCCATTCACTAGTTAAAAGTGCTGTTTCCCACTCATTTTTCAAAGCTGCTTGTAGTAACATAGCCATTGGCGGAACCTTGGCTTGTGGGTTATGTCCACCTCTTATTTGCTCCGACAATTCATCAACTCGCTGTCGAAGAAGTTCATCAAGTTTCTCTAAATATTTAGACATGGTTTATTTCCTGCGTTGAGATTGCTTACAATCTGACTGTTAAAATGCGGAAATCAACTTAAAGATGCTTAGATTCAACTACGACAAAATCGTCGACATATACGACAGCTTTGAAATATCTGACGACACAAATAGACAGATGACTGAAAAAGTCTCTGCAGTTCTCAAAGAAAAAGAATGCGGCTCTGTTTGGGACGCAGCCTGTGGAACTGGTGCGCAAGCTATACCTTTAGCAAAAGCTGGCTTCAAAGTACATGCTTCTGACATAAGCCCACACATGCTCAACCTTGCCAAACAAAAAGCAGAGAAACTAAGAATAGATTTCTTCCAAGGTGACATGACTATTAGTTATGATGTTCTCAAGCCAGACGCAGTTATTACACTTTATAATGCACTTGGTCATCTCAACAAAGATCAATTTCACCAAGCAGTTAAAAATTTCTCAAGAACACTACCTGAAGGTGGACTTTTCATCGGTGACGTCGACAATCGCGCTTACTTAGAAGAGTCCGGACACATTCCAAAAGGTTTCTTTTTATCCGGTCAAGATGAAGACAGTGGCTGGACAAGACTTTCCAAAGCCGATCCCATTGGTTTTGGACTTTACCGCATGCAAGATAAATGGTTTGAGCATGACAGTGCTAAGATCTCTGAAAAATGGGATCTCCAAACATGGTATAAAGAAGAACTAGAAGACGAACTCGACTCTTGTGGTTTTACTGTGCTAGAGTGGCACGATCGAGAATTTCACAATCGACCTGAAGCCGAAAGAGACAGCATTCTCTTTATCGCTCAAAAGAATTAACCACAAAAAAGCCCGATACAAAATCATACCGGGCTAATATAAAAAATTACTGAGAGAAGACTACTTCCACTCTTTAGGCAGATCCGTCGAAGATTGAATTGGACCGCGACCATTAGTAGAAACGACTTTACCCTCCGGGTTGATGACGACTACAGCTGGTATCCCGCGAACTCCAAAGTCAGAACTAATTTTCTTTGAAAGGTCACCTGGGAGAACCATGTAGAACTCTTTAGCCTTCTTAGATTTTAGATACCCTGTTGCTGCTTTTTTGTTCCTATCAAAGCTAACAACTACAACCTCAACGTTATCATCATTAGCTTTCTGGAAATCAACAACACTTGGGGTGAACTTTTGACAAGGACCACACCAACTAGCGGTGAAGTATAGGAGTATTGTCTTCCCTTTCAAGTCAGCGATTTTAGCTTTAGTTCCGCGAGCTGTTTTAAGTTCTTTACCAATAATCTCCTCGACTTTATACTCCTCAACAGAAAATGCTGAGAATGATAAAGATAGAAATAACATCATTGTTAGTTTCATGATTTTGTTCATTATATTCCTCTTTGTGTTCATCGATTAAGAAACATACATACACAATATACTAACAGCGTTTAGAGTAATTAGAATGTTTCTTTAAGTATTTAATCCAAGATAACTTATGATATATTCTTCAAAACGAATTCTTGATGTCAAATTACCAAAACAAATCATTTCAAACCCTTAGCAGCCAATTTGCCGTAGTGGGTATCCGCATAATTCTTAGAAAGATTCTTTAAGTAACGCTGAGTTGATTCAACCGAGCGCTTGCTAGTTGGTTTATACTTAGCCATGATTTTCTCATATTCTTTAGCTGCTCTCATTTCCAAAGAAACTGCTTTATCGGTCTTTGCCTTGTTAACCAAAAGTAAAGCTTCTCGAAGCTCATTACTTCTCATAAACTTCATGCCTTCAAGACTGCGAATAGCACTAAACTTTTCCCATGCCGATGCAGCTTCTGATGAAAGAGTTTGCTTATCTTTCTCAATAGTTTTTATTAGGATACTCGAGATCTGCTTTGTAAGTACTGTTTTTTCATCTGACTTTGTTCGAGACTTACTACAGATTTTTAAAGCTTCCTCGTACTGTCCAACATTAGCTAAAACAGCTGCTTTCTTTAGATCTGGAGTCTCAGGTATTTTTATACTTGAAGAGATACCCGTAACACCACCGTAGATTCTTTTAGTACCAACAACGTACTCTTTCTTATTACCCTTTGGAAAATAACTACCCATTCCACTTTGGTAAACTTTCTCTCCTTTAGGGCCGACTAAAAGTGTTCCCCACAATGAGTCTTTACCACAGACTTTTTTGTAATACGTGGCGTTCTTATCCACACCAATCAACCAACGATTAGCGTCTAATCCTTTAGCTTCTAAAAATGACTTTGCACTTTCAGGAGAACCGCCATCCGCTTTCAACGCGACGAGAACTAAACCTTCATTTTTCGAATGAGCTTCCTGAAGTTGTTTGATTGCATCTGGGGCCCACTTGTTACAGATAGGACACCAGCTTTGGAAAAATAAGACAAAAACAGACTTGCCACGAGTATCGTCAAAGGAAAACTTAGCGTCACCTTTGATAAAGGTTACAGATGATCCAAAATCTGGAATTTGTTCTGCAGACAACAAATTCCCTAAAAATAACAGGCTTATGAACAATGCTTTCATGGCATTCCCTTTTTCATTAATTCAACAATTAACACACCCAATTACACCTGCCTAAGGTACAGCCATATTTTGTAGTCTCAACCTTTTAAAGCCTTGACGAGGTTTTAACGAATCAAATAAGGTTAACTACTGAATATTTTCTTTAAGGATAGTGAGAAGATCTTCGCCATTGAAAGGTATTTCGAGGATAGGATAATCGTGATCAAAAGTAAATTCTGAAAAATTATCTCGATGAGGATTACTTAGGATAATAACTGGTAAGTCTGGCTTATGTTGTTCAATCCACTGAAGTAGATCGTGGCCCGTACCACCTCTCATATGTAAATTGATCAGAGCAACTTGGCAGTCATCCGAACTTTCCAGCCATGCTTCAGCGTCAGCTATATGCTTTTGAGTTGTGAGCTCTAGATTATGCATCTTAAGCATATGAGAGATAACTCTTAAGTAACAGATGTCGTCATCAACAAATAAAACCATGATAAATTCCCAAGTTGTCTAAAGTATTATAAATTAAAAACTACCAATCTGGCAACTTTAGAAATCTAACTCACTTTTCAAACTCTGAACTTCTTCAACCAATTTTACTTTTATACGGCTAATATACTTATAAATAGAGTCTGCTTTGACATCTAACTTTGTACTTATTTCGTTAACTTTCATGCCGCCGGCAAAAAGCTGAAACGCCTCTAGAGCTTTAGGAGAAAAGTGGTTGGCTATATTTTCAAAAGCTGTATTCGACAAAAAAAGTTCCCATTCTTTTTGGAAGATTTCATCTACTTCTGGAGTTTTGATTGTCGACAAGTAAGACTCCTGAGCTTGTTGCTGAGCTCTGTCTAGCTTTTTCAAATGAGACTGAGCTCGACGCACAAAACTTATAACTTGATTGCGAGTTACAACTGAAACCCAAGAACGAAACTTTGACTTTTCAGGGTCGTACTTATAGTCCGGCAGATACTTCCATAGTTCAATTAGGACCTGCTGGAGAACATCTTCTGTGTCCGAGTTATTCACACCCATCGAACGAATGATAACATAGATATAACGGCGATAGAAACTAATCAATTCTTCCCACGCAGCAGAGTCACTCTGACTTTTCGCTCTTTCGAGTAGCGTGTAGCGCGTTGAGTAGGTTGGATTCATAGGATATTCTTGATTACCATTGTTTTTAGTTTCAAAGCTACTGTATAGTATCGTATCAAACAAAAAAAGTAAATATCCTACAGCTGAATGCCACACGAAGAGACACCAACAAACCACGAATCGTTCTACACTAACATGCAGAGCTCGATGCAAAGTTTCTACGATTTATCACTTAGTGATATAGGCGAAGAGGACCTCACCCTTGCTTACCCGATACAAACAGAGTTAAAACAACTCTTTCTAAGATATAAGGATGCAAAGCTAATTGGTTCTGGAGGTATAAAAGAGATCTATAAAGTTCGAGATCTCAAAGCGGATAATACTGTCGCTATGGCAAAGCTCAAAAAGGAAGCTGGCCGCGAATCCGTCGAAAGTTTCTTGAGAGAAGCTCGGCTCACTGCTTGTCTTCAGCACCCAAACATCATCTCCATTTATGATTTAGGCTTTGATGAAAACGAATCGCCTTACTTCACCATGGAGCTTCTTAGTGGTAAAAACCTTCATCAGATAATTAAAAATAATACACTCTCAAAAAGTCAGTTAATCGATATCTTTAATAAGATATGTGATGCGGTTTCTTATGCTCATTCACGTCAAATAATTCACTTAGACCTTAAACCAGATAACATCCAAGTTGGAGAGTTTGGTGAAGTTCACCTTTGTGACTGGGGATTGGCTAAAATAATAACTGATGAAGATGAACTACAAATCGACGAAGACCTCGACCCAAACATTCTTAACCACGCAACTATAAATGGCCGTATAAAAGGTAGTCCAGGTTATATGGCTCCTGAGCAAGCCGTTGCTTATGGCAACAAAGATAAGCGAACTGACACTTATGCTCTCGGCGCTATTTTATATACGATCTTCACTGGAGAGTCTCCTATACAAGGGGAAACAATTGATACACTTTTAGAAAAAACTAAAGAAGCAAAAATCACCCCGATTAGTGACTTCCCCAATATACCCAAAAGTATCCAAGCAATTATTGGTAAAAGCCTTTCTAAAAACCCCGATGAACGTTACCAAAACGTTCATGAAATCAAAAGAGATCTCGAAAAATTCACCAGTGGCTTTGCTACTGAAGCTGAGAATGCAGGATTCCTAACTCAGCTACAACTTCTCGTACTTAGAAATACAAAATCTATCGCTGTCATTTTACTCATAATAGCAATTATTGGCATCACTATTTTTACGTCATTTCAACGTATAGAGAATGAAAGATTCGGAGCTGTTCGAGCAAAGAATGAAGCTTTAAAACAAAAGAAAATCGCTGAGAATAACTTTGACTTATTGCTTAAGGAACAACAATTAAGCGAAAGTTTACGAAACGAAACAAGTGAACTTCTGAGAGAAATAACCAATAGTGAAGACTTAAGTTCTGCTCAAAGGAAAATCAACCTTTTATTAGAAGGCATAAAGCGCGAAAAAAACCAAAAGGTTAAAGACGCCATGCTGAGCAAAACGGCACTTCTTTACTTCGTCATTCAAAAGTGGAATGAAGCAAAAGAGACCTTTGATAAGTGCGTAAAAGTAAAAACCTATAATAGAATCTATGATGCTGCCACTTGGGCTAGTAAACATCTGGGGAGTCAAACTAAGTCTTCCGATAAAGATATAGCTGAAGTTCTATCTAGAATTAACCACTTTGGTAATCTCGAGATCATGAAAGCTCTTTATGCTAAACACGTGAAGTTCTATCGAGATGAATCCAACACTCCTGAGGATTACCTTTCTATAGCCTCAATTATGCTAAATGCTCTAAATAATATGTGGGATAAAGAACGCCAAACACAAGCTCTAACGTACAAAGACGGAGTTCTTAAACTAGCTCAACAGCCTTACCAGACTTTCCTTATTAAAGACTATGAGTTAAATATCTTCGCACCCCTTCCACTCACAGAGCTAGACTTAAGCTACACAAGCTTTTTTGAGTATTTTCAAATTCGAGACCTCAGATTAAAAAAGCTAAATATTGCCGGCTGCAATGCAAATACATTTAATCATCAACGTCTTCAAATTCTACAAAAAATGGGTGTTACTCAAGTTGTAAGTGATAGCCGCTACATGACTCCAAAAGAAATAAGCATCCTCAAAGAAAACTTTGAATTTACTGACTTAGCCCCAAAATAATTTTATACTTTTTTATAAAGAGACATCCAATCCATCATTTTACTGACGCTCTAAGCTTTAGAAATATGTGAATGTTGTGTGATATGAAGGTCGATAATTCCTCTTTAAATAAGGTATCAAATGAATCAAATATTTATCTGTAGTCTCTTAGTTCTAACACTTTGTTTTAACGGTTTTTCTCAAGATAAACCAAACATCATACTAATTATGGCTGACGACTTAGGTTGGGGCGACACTGGTTACAACGGCAATAAAATCATTAAAACGCCTCATCTAGATCAGATGGCGAAAGATGGTTTGCAAATGAACCGTTTCTACTCTGCATCATCAGTTTGTTCTCCAACAAGAGCCAGCTGCCTTACTGGAAGAAACCCTTACCGAACTGGTATCTTCCATGCTAACAAAGGTATCCTTCGCCCAGAGGAAATAACACTTTCTGAGATCCTAAAGTCACAAGGCTATGCGACTGGTCACTTTGGCAAATGGCACCTTGGTACTCTTACTGATAAGGAAAAAGACGCCAACCGTGGTAAGCCAGGAAATACAAAAGAACTAAACCCTCCAAAACTGCATGGATACGATGATGCTTTTGTAACTGAATCTAAAGTACCAACTTATGATCCTATGTGGAAGCCCAAAAAATTCGATAAAAATGAAAGCCTGAAAATTGGTTGGTCATATATAAAGGAAGGCGAAGAAAAAGTACCATATGGGACTGCTTACTGGGACATCGATGGTAATAAAGTTACAGACAATTTAAACGGCGACGATAGTAAAGTTATTATGGATCGCGCTATACCATTTATCGACAAAGCCACCGCAGAAAACAAACCTTTCTTATCTGTCATTTGGTTTCACACACCTCACCTTCCTTGTGTTGCAGGACCTAAGCACCAAGAAATGTACAAGGACTTTCCACTGGAAAGAAGAAACTATGCTGGTTGTGTAACCGCCCTCGATGAACAAATAGGTCGCTTGAGAGCTCACCTCAAAAAAATCGGTGCGGATCAAAATACCATGATCTGGTTTTGTAGTGACAATGGCCCTGAATCCAAAGCCAATGCAAACAATGGGACTGCAGCTGACTTTCGTGGTCGCAAAAGAGACATTTACGAAGGTGGAGTTCGCGTTCCTGGAGTCATGGTGTGGCCTGCAAAAATCAAAGAAGCACGTCAAACTGATGTACCTTGTATAACATCTGACTACCTACCAACTGTCCTAGATGCGCTCAATATCTCTCACCCCAACCCAAAGTATGTCTTAGACGGCGTCAGTCTACTAGCATTGATTGAAGGAAAGATGACACAGCGTCCTCAGCCACTTGGTCATATGTTTTCCAACAGATTTAGCTTCAGCAGTAACAAGTACAAACTTATTTCTTATGACGGCGGTAAAAGCTACAAACTTTACGACATGATCAACGATAAAAGTGAAACCACAGACATCTCTAACAAACACCCTGAAATTGTTTCTGAGATGAAGAAACAAGCCATGTTGTGGTACGCCTCCACTAAGGAAAGTTTCATGGGAGAAGAGTATGGCAAAGAATCATTTGAAAAGCTAGGCCAAACTTGGCAAGGGCCACTGGATATAAAAGTGAAAACGAAGAAAAAGAAATCAAAAAAATAGGAATACATATGAAATACACGGTTATTCTTTTCTTGGCACTGACTATAAGTCTTTCAGCCAAAGAAAAACCAAACATCATGTTTATCTTTGCAGATGACTTAAGTTTCGAAACACTCAGTTACTTAGGGAAAACTCAAGCCAAAACACCAAACCTTGATAAACTCGTTCATAATGGTGTTCACTTCACCAACTCATATAATATGGGTGCATGGGGCGGAGCTGTCTGTGCAGCAAGTCGAGCCATGCTCAACTCTGGCGTCTACGTAAATAGAGCACAGAAAGCAATCAACGAAAAACCTCGTTGGTCTGAAATGATGAGAGACGCTGGCTACAAAACTTACATGACTGGTAAGTGGCATGTTCCTGGTAAACCACGTTTTGATGTTGTTAAAGATGTTCGCGGTGGCATGCCTAAAGGTTCTGGTTATAATCGTCCAAAAGATATGGATGACTATAAAAATGGTTGGAAACCTTGGGACAAGTCCGAAGGTGGTTTCTGGCAAGGTGGAATTCACTGGAGTGAAGTTCTAGCTAACAATAGTATCGAGTTCTTAGAACAAGCTAAACAAGATGAAAAGCCATTCTTCATGTACTTGGCTTTCAATGCAACACACGACCCTCGCCAAGCACCGAAAGAGTATATTGACATGTACCCTCTCGACAAGATGGAACTTCCTAAAAACTATCTTGCTGAGTACCCATATAAAGATGACATCGGTTGTTCTCCTTCACTACGCGATGAAAAGCTAGCTCCATTCCCACGAACCGAATTTGCCGTCAATGTACACCGCCAAGAATACTACGCGATCCTCACTCACATGGATGCCCAAATTGGCCGTATACTCGATGCTCTTGAGAAATCTGGCAAGAAAGATAACACATACATCATCTTCACTGCGGATCACGGTCTAGGTGTTGGTCACCATGGTCTTCTAGGTAAGCAAAACATGTATGACCACAGCATGAGAGTTCCTTTCATGATCGTTGGCCCTGGTATAAAAGCAGGTCAAAAAATTGATCAACCGATCTATCTCCAAGATGCAATGGCAACCTCTCTAGACCTCGCGGAAGCTAAGAAACCTGAACATGTAGAGTTCCAAAGTCTCATGCCAGTAATCAGGGGGGAAAAGCAAACAAATGTGAAGAGTGTTTATGGTAAGTACATCGATTGGCAGAGAATGGTTATCAAAGATGATTGGAAGCTTATCATGTATCCTTACGCAAAGAAAAAGATGCGCCTGTACAACCTTGCTAAAGATCCAGACGAAATGAATGACGTCATCGACAATCCAGAATACAAAACTGTCGTTGCTGGACTCAAAAAAGAATTCAAAGTTCTTCAGGCTCAAATGGGCGACAACTTAGATGTCGACAACCCGAAGCCAATGAAAAAGTCAAAAAAGAAAAAGAAGAATAAAAAATAATCTGTCTTAAGTAATTATCCGAACAATAAGACTCGGATAATTACTTATAGACAACGTCGACAACGCCTCCGTAAAAAGTAACGTCTCTGCCACTTTTAGGGAATGTTGAAGGTAACGAAATTTTATACTCAAGGTATGATCCCGATTGAATTCCAGACCTAGATAAATAAAGCTTAAAGCGTTTGTCTTTTAGTAAAACCTTTTCAGATCTATTATTTTTAGCGCTCAAGCTCACAATCAAATAGTTGAGTTTATTTCCAGCATAATTACGCACCTGAATTCTGATGAAATTCTTACGCGCTGCAGTACTTCGATAGTAATCCGCACTGACAGAAAAATACTGATACTTACTGGCCTGCTCTGCAAACTCATTTTGTTCTTGCTGCATTTTACTCGTTAGGTTTAGTTGATCAATCGTTTTCAAAATATTATTCCCAAGACAAACAGAACTTTTTGCTTGAGCGAACATCGCTTTTGTAAACTTATGAGACCTAGCACGAGGAAGGTATTTCTGAATTAGCGCAACCCACTTTTTATTCTCTAAGATAAAACTATCTATGGGAACTGTTTTAGAACTAGCAGCTTTATAGCTATCAATAAACTTATCCACGCAGAACTCAAGTGGCTTCAATACCGCTAAATCTTTTTGATAACTCTTTAAACTAAAAGTACTAAAGTCATCTATCTCCATAGCACTAAGCTTAACTCCAAATCGGCGAACCTTAGAAAAAATAGCCCCTTTTGAAGTCCAATCACTTGGGGCGACTTTCGCATATGTCGCTATGCCAATCACATAACCGTTTTGTATAATAGGACTACCACTATTTCCAGGTACAAATTCATTATCAACTTCAATCACTTTAGGTCCTACGCCACGAAGTTTCCCTGGCAACGAACGTACAACTCTGTCTCCTAAAGAGTTTCCATACACTGACGTGTTCATATCGACCTTAAATTGGCCACTAACTGGAATAAAAGAGTATAGAGCTTTCGTTTCTTCTGAAAGAGTATAAATCATGACATCATTTGACCCTAAGTTCTCCCCTGGGTTAGCCACAATCATTTCTTCAAAAGGAACATTGTTATTATTTGTATCGGTGATTTTCACAGACTTATTGCCGATAAAAACATGGCGATTTGAAATGACGCACTTAAATCCATAAAAGTTTATAAAAAAGCCAGTCCCGACTCCTTTATCTCCTTCTATTAAAACTATTGAAGAAATAGCTTTTTGTTTAGACAATGGTTCGGCGTCAAACGTTTCTTTATTTTTTAAAGCCACTGCCAATTCTTTCAATAATTTATTTGAATCAAACTTACTGTAGTAAGCATATGCTTTGGAAGCTTGTGAACTTCTAGAACTTAAGTATTTCTTATTGCCTTTGTAGTATGCTAGTAAATCTCGTATAACCGCTTTTTTGTCTTCACTAGTTCGCACAGCACTAAAGAGTGCATCGAACTCTTTAACACAATAAGCCACCTTCTTTTTATTCAGGTGTTTAATATATTTTTGATAGTTTGAAGACTTAGAGTGCTTCTCACGCAACTCCATCTCAAACAACGCTGCTGGTCTTTTGAACTTCTTATAAATTTCTTTCTTTAATTCAGACTCCCGCAATTTGCCCTCAAAACGAATTTGCATAGAAAGAGGAAGTTTACTGATATGTAGACGTTTACGATCTACATAAAAATACTTGGTATCGAATGAAGTTAATTGCCCAGAAAAAGATAACGCCCGAGTTTTATATTCAATATTTACCCCCTTAACATAAAGTGGATAAGTTTTAATAAAGTTTGCCTTTATTTCATCAACTATTTTCGATGAGAATTTACGACCAACTTCACTTTTAATTTCCTCATCGACTTTCGCTTCATCCACCTTTACTGGAACTTTCAAGAGCTCCAACTCTGCAAGAGTCTGTCTGATTAGTTCAGCTTCATCAAATGCTTGAGCACTAATGCTAATCGAGATAAATATATAAAGTATTGCTTTGATTGAAGACATCTGTCGCCCCTAAGTCCTAGATTTATTTCCCTTCAAGAACTTAGCTGAAACTCAAAGTTTGAAAAGCGACAACATACTTTTTTACGTAATAAATGACAAAGGCCGGCTCTATCAAAAGAACCGGCCAAAGTATTTAGAACAAATTTAAGCTAAAACCTTCTTTATCACATGAGCATGCTCAACACCAGTCAGCCTTACATCTAATCCTTGAAAACGGACAGTCAGCTTATAATGATCGATTCCTAGAAGATGAAGAATGGTTGCATGAAGATCGCGAACATGAACGGTGTCTTTAACTGAACCGTAACCGAACTCGTCGGACTCGCCATAACTCATACCGCCTTTTATTCCACCTCCACAAAGGAAGGATGAGAAACAATTCATATGATGATCTCGTCCGCCAGAACCTTGAGACATAGGGGTTCTACCAAACTCTGTACCAAAGATAATCAGGGTATCTTTCAGCATATCGCGTTGCTTAAGATCTTTAATCAAAGCTGCAGTTGCTTGATCCGTGTAACTTGCCGCACTTTTTATCCCTTTCTCAAGTCCACCATGGTGATCCCAACCTCGGTGATAAAGTTGGATGTAACGAACTCCGCGCTCGGCCATACGACGAGCAAGTAGACAGTTTGAAGCAAATGAACCATCTCCAGGTTTACAGCCATACATGTCCAAGGTCGTTTGCGACTCTTGACTTGTATCACTCAACTCTGGAATTGACTCTTGCATCCTGTAAGCCAACTCATACTGAGCCATGCGAGTATTTATACTCGCGTCATTACGATTTGACTTCAAAAGACGATTCATCTTATTCAAAGTCTCAATCATGTCACCTTGTTGCTGACGAGAAACACCGGCTGGATTATTGATGTAGTAAACCGCATCGCCAACTGAATTGAACTTCACACCTTGGAAACGACCTGGCAGAAATCCATTATTCCATTGTCTTGTCGAAATAGGCTGAGCTTGGCCACCACCTTCAGAACTCATAACGACATAACCCGGAAGACTATCGTTTTCAGTTCCAAGTGCATAGTTCACCCAAGAGCCAATACTTGGACGACCATTGAGAATACCACCAGTGTTCATGACTGTGTGAGCCGGATCATGATTTATCTGCTCATTTTTCATAGATTTGATAATACACAGATCATCGGCAACACTACCAATATGTGGGAAGGCTTCTGAAACTTCCAATCCCGACTGGCCATGCTTTTTAAACTTAAAGCGAGGTCCAAAGCACATTAGTTTCTGACCTTGAAGCTGCGCCAGTTGCTGTCCTTTGGTAAATGACTCAGGCATAGCTTTACCATGCATCTTAGCTAGGACAGGCTTATTATCAAACGTCTCAAGGTGAGACATACCACCAGCCATATAGAGGTGAATAACTCGTTTGATTTTCGGACCAAAATTTGGAAATTTGGCGCCTGCTTCTGCCTGTACATTATTTACTAGAGAAGTCGTTGCACCTGTAGCTGCTGCCGCTTTTATAAAGTTTCTTCTATTCATGACTATCTCCTAATATACCGTGATACTTTCATGTAAATTCAAAATAACTCGAGCGACTGTTGTCAGGGCCGCTACTTCTGCAGACTTATAGTGAGTCTTGTGCATACCGATTGATAAAAAATCATTCACTTCTTTTTTCTTATCTTGGTAGTTTTTAAGCTCTTTTTGATAATAAGAATGAAGTGTCGAAAGCTCTTCTTGAGATGGCTGACGAGCTATTGTTTTCTCGAACATAACACTTAGCTTGGCGGCAACATCGCCTTTAAAAGTCGAAGCTTTTTCAGCCATGAATATCGCTGCCTCATTGAAAGTCGGGTCATTCAGTAAAACTAACGCTTGAAGTGGTGTATTTGAAATGGACCTGCGAGCACAAGCTTCTTCACGAGTTGGTGCATCAAATGCCTGTAACATCGGATGAAGATAAGTTCTTTGCCAATGCATATAGATGCCACGGCGATACTGCTTCTCATTCATGTCCGCTTGGTACTTACGCTTCGGAAAGTTTAACTGCGAGTAGTGACCTGCAGGCTGATAAGGTTTTACGCTTCGTCCACCGATTTTAGGATTCAGTAAACCCGATGCTGCGAGGGCATTATCTCTAACAAATTCCGCTTGTAAACGCTTAGAGTTTTGATGCGTCAGAAGATTATTAAATGGATCCTCAGTTTTCATCTTAGCCGATACATCTGAACGCTGTTGATAAGCCGAAGTCATAACGATGCGTTTAACAAGTTTTTTTATGTCCCAATTCTCTCTAAAGTCATGAGCTAGGTTATCGACAATTTGTGGATAATAAGGAGGTTCGCCTTGAGAGCCAACGTCTTCAGTTATCGGTGCTAAACCTTTACCAAACATCAAGGCCCAAATGCGATTTACAAAAACTCGAGATGTCAGTGGGTTATCTTTAGAAACGATCCAGTTCGCCAAGTCTAAACGTGTAGCGCGACCTTCAGTTTTGAGTTTACCCAAGAACTCTGGTATCGCTGGTTCAACTATCTCGCCAGAGTCATCCATCCAGTTACCTCTAGGGAGAATGCGAACTATTGCAGGTTTGACTGACTCTGTAACGAGGAAATAAGCTCGACCATACTCAAGACTTTTCGCTGTATTATCGAGAGACTCCTTCTTGGCAAGAAGTTTTTTATAGTCCTTATGGGTGATCGTTAAATAAGCTTTCTTGGTATTCTTCTCTTTAAACAAAGCTTCAAATACTTGATTCACTGTTGACGGTTGGGCACTCACTCTGAAGTAAGCGAACTGATGAAACTTATGCTTGCTGTTAAAGTGAAGTTTAATAGTTATCTCACCAGAAACTTTTTTACCGAGTAGGAAAAGTGCATTGCGGTTTACTTGGTTTTTCTTCTCCCAACCATGAACAGCCCAACCTTTATCTTTACTACTTCTCAAAGTGTCTTTTATGTTAAAACCCTTCTGCGTGAAGTCTGCTTTTGCTCGCTTAATTTTGACTCGTTTACCAGCCGCCAGTACCTCAACGTGACTAAGAACAAAGTTTGCAGCTTGTTGGCCAAATGACTTCGACTCGATCTGATCATTTAGCATCACTTCCAAAAGAATATTATCAGATGGTTGATCAACACTTAGAGTAACTTCGTAAGTATCTTTCTCAGGAGTCTTTCCAGAAACAAATATTGATTGATCTTCATTGACTGTCATGTCTGAGCCATTTCTAGAAAGTGCTGTCTTCACTTTGCTTGCAGAGATGAATTCTTTAGCCCATTTCGCTGACACATCATCACTAACTGTTTTCTCAGCATCTTGAAGTTTCACTTTTATGCCATCTATCTCAGCTTTAACTTTCTGATACTTTGGATAGTTCTCTTTATCCTTTATATAAGCTAAAGGTGGAAAGTCTCCGCCATAACGACCAACTTGTTTTACATCTGCAAAAAATGCTTTAAACGCATAAAAGTCTTTAGCGAGAAATGGATCGTACTTGTGGTCGTGACACTCTGCACAGCCTACTGTAGAACCTAACCAAGCATTTGTGGTCGTACGTACTCGGTCAGCGCCATACTTAGCGATGTACTCTTTTGGTTGAGCACCGCCTTCTTGGGTCATCATATTCAAACGATTATAACAGGAAGCTACGAGATACTCGTCTTTTCGATTTGGTAGTAAATCACCAGCTAATTGCTCACGAGTAAAGTCGTCAAATTTCTTATTTTTATTAAAAGCATTTATCACATAATCGCGATAAGGGTAAACCTTTTGAACTTGGTCACCATGGTAACCGACACTATCGGCAAAGCGTACTAGGTCCAACCAAAATGCCGCCATACGCTCGCCATAGTGAGAATCTGCTAAAAAGGTATCTACCAGCTTTTCTGTCGCTTTGGCCGATGTGTCTTTTAGGTATGAATCGATTTCTTGAATGGTTGGTGGAAGCCCACGCAAGTCAAAGCTCAAACGGCGAATAAGAGTTCGCTTCTCGGCTTTACCCGCAATGGATAGACCTTTTTTAGATAATACACTTTTCAACTGAGTATCGATAGAGGAAACCGCTTGCTTCTCGATCGGTTTATATGACCAGTGATCGTCATACTTAGCACCTTGTTTAATCCACTCTTTTAGTAGATCTTTTTCTTTTTGAGTTAATGTCTTGTGAGAATCAAGTGGTGGCATGACGTCATCTTCATCATCCGTAATGATTCGTTGCCACATCTCACTTTTGTCGAGATCTCCGGGAATAAGAGCCTGTCTATTTTTTTTCTTACCCAGTTTTTTCATTGCTGCTTCTAGGGTATGAAGCTGCAGTTTTCCTTTTATGTCGGTCTCATCTGGACCATGACAAAAGAAACACTTATCGGAAAGGATAGGACGGATCTGTCTATTAAAGTCTATATCTTCTGCTCTAACAAAAAGTGAAAAGAGTAAAAGCACACTTACAACACATTTATATTTCATAGTAACTCCTGATTTTTACTGCTATTTCCCAGTCAGATCCATTTGTTACACTATTTTAAATATTTTTTATAAAATTTGTTAGTTATCACCCTCTCACACTGAATATTTCACCGAGTTTACTTGCCTCATCTCTCTTTTGTATTATCTTTGCTGCCAAATTTTAATAATGGAAACACCATGGAAGAACAAGAGGATTTTAACGCTGACGATTTTATCCCAGCTGATGAAAACAACGAAAATGAAGATGTGGATATCTATGAACTGCTTTTTCAAGAATTGAGCAGCATCATGATGGACCGAGACTCTTCGTCCGTTGAAGTCACTGCGTGGATGATTGGCGACAAGCTCCGTCGTGTTCTGGGAGTTATATCCGATAACGAAAAAGGCAAGCAAGCTTTTGCTCTTCTACAGCAACAAATAGAAAGTAAATATGGTGTGGAATTCACTCAAGAAAAACTTCACGAGTGTATCAAGATCGCCGATGAGTTCCCGGACCTTTTCCTTTTCTCTGAACTCACCGATCACGTCGACATCCATCACATCCGTCACCTGATAAATGTTGATTCGGACTTAGCTAGAACTTACTATAGTGAAATGTGCAAACTCGAAAAATGGTCGGCTGATCAACTAAAAGAAAAGATTGACGCTAAAGCTTTTGAAGCCGAATATGGCGAAGATGCTTAAGTGAATTTAATAAAACTTTTTAGAGCCAGTAACTTCATCAGTTACTGGCTTTTTTTTGTTCTGCGCCTAGCATGGCGCATTCACTTGAGGGTGAAAGTCCCTTACATGTCCGACAAGGGGAAATGTTAGCTAAGCGGCAACTGCATAATCGTGAGGTTTTGTGAGAAGGAAGCCAAAGGCAAAGCATTGGCCTGACGAACAGGAATCTCATCCAGCAGTAACTACAGGTAAGTAGTCCATTACCCCTAAATTCCCATACTATTTACGGAAATAGTTGTTGTAAATGAGTCAGGTATAAGTATGAAGCTGAATGCGCATTACCATGGGATATCTAAGTTTTGCGCTTTTTTCGCTATTGTGGCAGCAATGCCATGAGATTTGTCTTGAGAAGTCAGTCGAGGATATATTAGCTTCTCTCTTGCGACAGGAGTGAAGGCCTGAACCTTAAATAGAGTAGGAGAACTTTAATCATGAGTTTGGTAGTAGGTACAGAAGCTCTTACTGAGATGCAAGCATGCCTGATGAGATAATATGGACAGAATCCGTGATGGTATCTTCAGGTGTATCAAACGGCTCATCGTTTCAGGCCAATCTCTTACCTGCAACTAACAGTCTGCTTGAGCAGGTAGTCGATCGAGACAACACCCTTACTGCCTATGAACGAGTATTTTGCTAACAAATGAGCTTCCCAGCATAGACAATCGCTCAGTGTATTATCTGAAAGGTTACCTTCAAAAGCACTGAGGCAGGATCAAAGGGAAATTACTGACAGGTACTTACAAACCTTATCTTCTTTAGCGGGTAGAAACTCAGAAACCAGATGGAGGAGTAGGGCCTCTTGGTATTCCAACAGTTGTTGATCGTCTGATTCAGCAGACACTGTATCAAGTCCTAAGCCCAATATTTGAATTGGAATTTTCAAATAACAGCGATGACTTCCGTCCTGTACGCAGTGCATACCAAGCCGTCAAGGCAGCACAATAACCAAATGACTTATGGGAACAGAGACATATTCTCTTTCTAAAGATTAAAGATGCCTTCCTTGGAAAAATGAGAAGAATCCAAAAAAAAAGGCTGTCTCGCGAAAGACAGCCTAAACAACTTTAAAACGTTAGGTTATAGAACCATTACGTTTGCAGCTTGTGGTCCTTTTTGGCCTTGCTCGACTTCGAACTCGACTTCTTGACCTTCAGTTAAAGTCTTGTAACCAGGACTTTGAATAGCTCTGAAGTGAACAAATACGTCTTTTTGACCTTCTTGCTCGATGAAACCAAAACCTTTAGTTTCGTCGAACCATTTTACGCGACCAGAATTTACTGACATGGATATCTCCGATATTTCTTATTCGTTGGTGTAAACACCAAATATTATTAATGTAAAGAACAGGTATTACTTACGAACGAACAAGATGTGAGATATTCACAGAACATTGTTTAGGCATAAATAGCGGCTGTAGTCTTTACCAGCGACCTAAACCTAAGTGTTATTTGGAAATTGTAAAGTGAAAAATTAAGATAAAATTTTTTACTATAGCAAAAAAAGCTCAATTCCACCTGTGAATTGAGCTTGAATCTTTAGTCTTTTAAGGTCAGACCTAGAGGTAGTGAGTCTCCTAGTATCTGTTTAGATTCTTCTCTGGAGCTCTCAATTACTTCTTCGATATGCTTAACTAAGCCTTCCGGACAATCGTGCGATTTTAGAAATGTAACTAACTCAGTTCTGAGTTTTTCATTTATATCTAAGTAACTTTCGCCTGTTTTAGTTGCCATGCGACTAAGGGCGAATGTAGTCATATCTCCGAGCTTTTCTTTGTTAGTCATCATGAGTAACTTTATAAAAGATGAAGCATCTTTAGTGCTCATGGTTAAATCGACAGGAGCATAAAATAACTTGCGAGAAAGTAGCCTTGCCATTGCCCAAAGTTCGAAGTCTTCGAGTTTTGAGACTCGGGCAGCCTGTATGTCAGTTATGCGTTTTTTGATTTTGACTGGAGTTCTCTCTAAACTGCCAAGGCAACGCCAACATTCCATTTTTTCTTGTGCCCCATACTTAGTATTCTTTTTGTAAGAATCGTTTGGGACCAGCATTTTTAGAAGTGTATGAGCAACTTGTTCTTGGCGACCAGCGTTTATACCACCAGAAATACGTCTCCAAAGAACCCACCACTCAGCATTTACTTGAGCGTCAGTTTTAAACTTTGGACCACCAAACCACATAGACCAAAGTTTCTTTTGGCGCAGTTCGTCAGAAGTATCGCCAAAACCTGGTCTGAGGCAAAAGCCAGTTAGGTTCATCCATCGAGCTTCTAAAGGTGCTGACTTTAAGGTTTGTGGATTAATTTTTAGTAAATAGTCAGCCAATTGGCGAATGAGCTGAAGAGACCATTCATTGCGATTTATTTCAAAGATGTCTTCGAGCTTTTTAAGTAGCTTGCCTGGCTTTTCGGAGCCCTTAAAAACATCATCAATAGCTTTTTCGGCTTGGTTGATTTGCTCTTCGGTAACAGCTACTTGATTGGAACTTGGAAGTAGTTCAGAAATAGTGGTCTTTGTATCTTTTTGGTCGTGGAGAGCACGCATGTCAAACTTAAGTGGCCAGCGATGATCGGTATTGACTGAGTTTAGATGAATCTCTAAAGTTCCAGTTTCGTTGAGCAAAGTACTGAGCTCAACTTCAATTTTCTGATTCGTCTTACCAAACTTTAAAGTTGTTATCAGTGGTGGTAGTTCACTGACTTCTTCTCGATCCTCAACTATGTCGCCAAGTTTGTCATGAAGTCTTGTAGCACTACTATGAACGGGAAACTTTAACGGTTCGTTTGAAGCAGCCTCAAATCTCATAGAAGAAAGAGTTTGAAGGTCGCCTTCATTTGTATCTCTCGGCATAACACAAACAAGTTTTGGGCCTTCACTAGTTTCTATTTCTAGAAAATAAGAACGGGCAATTCCACCTTGAACGCGAACACCTTCTCCAGCTTTAACAAGCCCGTAGTAAGATGCACCAGTACTGACTGCTTTATCTAAATCCCAAGCAGGAAGTTCGGTTACTTTGTTGTCTGACCATGAGTTGACTAGTTCAATAATTCGCTGACGTAGTAGATCTGGAATCATGCTGCCGCCATTGAATAAAATCTTATCCGGGATAACAGGCTGGTCAGACCCACTAGCTTTGCAAAGGAAGCTGAGTAAGTGTGCAGAAACTGATGGGTCTTTCTCATACGGTAGACCAAGATCACGAATACCAGCTTTTTTCTCAGGAAGAGCAGCGCTAGTTTCAATCATAGGATAGAAACCATCCATGATCACCTTGAGGACTTGTTCTTTAGTCAATTTTCCAGTGACTGTGTTTCCCACCAAAGAACTTCCACTAGTGGTCACAGCAACAGTTACTTCTTCTTTGCCATTTGGGATAAGGAGTTCTTCTTTTGCGAGTCGGCATCGCTGGTTTAAAATGCTCCTTTCACGAGGAGAAAGCTTCTTTTTGATCTGGCTTTCCACTACTCTAGCGAGAGTCATGTCGATGTTGTCACCACCGAGAAGAAGGTGGTTGCCGACAGCAGTTCGTCGTAGGTTTTCATCTTCGGTAAATTCAATAAGAGAGAAGTCTGTTGTTCCGCCGCCGATATCGACAATTAGAATTTTTTCTCCTGCAGTGATAAGCTCTTGCCAGTTTTCAGTTTTATCGAGCCAAGCATAAAATGCCGAAAGAGGTTCCTCGAGAAGAATGAGATGCTCATAACCAGCATCTTTTGCAGCTTTAACGGTAAGTTCGCGAGCGGTTTCATCGAAAGATGCAGGAACAGTGACAACAACTTGAGACTCTTCGAGAGTACACTTTGTGCCGTCTTTATCTTTCTTCTTGCCAAACTCATTGTTCCAAGCTAAGCGAATGTGCTCGAGAATGAGTCGGCTAGTTTCTACAGGTGAAAGTTTATCTTCAGTGGCTATTTCAGAGCCCCAAGGGAGAATTCCTGCAGTTCGGTTGACGCCTTTGTGAGATAACCAAGATTTTGCAGAACTAATAAATCTTTCTGGAATACCAGAACCGTGATTTCGTGCAAATACACCAACAGACTTTTTAGACTTATTTTTCCAAGGTAAAGAAAGTGAGTCGCTTTCAAGTTCATGTGCGAGTGGCAAGTAACAAAAAGACGGTAGAGAAGTCTGTTTGTCGAGTTCGCCAGAAGCTATGACTTGCAGGACGGGGAAGTTTTCGATCGAGCGTTCTTGAGCATAACGATCAACAAAGGAAACAACGCTGTTTGTTGTCCCTAAGTCTATGCCGATTATGTATCTTGAGTCACGGAAACCAACTGTCATTCAGCCGCTCCAGACTCTTGCTCGCCTAGATTAAACTCTAGTTTCCAACGACGGTCTGAGTCTATCTCATGGAACCATAGTTTTAAGGTTCCTATTTCGGTAAATTCAGCCTGAAGTTTAACAGAAGCTATGTTGCCTGTTTCACCACTATCGTCAGTTAGCATTGAAGTCATCGCCGGCATTTCGTTAAGTTTGTCTAGAGAAAACTCATCAAGCAGTATACCGAGCTCATCTTCGTTGCGTTCATTGCTACTGAAGAATCTAAATTGGCATGATTCGCCAATGATTAAGCCTAAGTTTTCCATAGGGACTTCAAATGAAGAGCCATCTTCAGTGCCAAATGGGATAACGCATAATGCATCCATCGGTGGTGGGAAGCCAGGAACAGCCGGCATAGAACTTTCAATGCCGATGTAGTAGGAGTGAGCCGATCCAGACTTTATGCGAATAGAGTTGCCACGACGGACAAATCCGTACCAGGCGGCACCGCGTGCAACTGCAAGGTCAGGGTCTATTCCGGTAATTATTTCAGTTTCGCGCTCAGACCAACTATTTAAAACGCTATAGATTTGGTCTCTTAGTAAATCAGCTTTAGAGACACCGCCATTGAAAAGAATAGCAGATGGAAGGACGGTTTCGCCACTTTCATTTTTTGGTGCGTGTTTAGCTAGGAATTCGGAGAGATGGCGAGTGAGTGCTGTGTCTGTTGCATAACTCAAACCAAAAGTTCGCAGACCAGATCTGACGTCTTTGTTAGTCTCGGAGCCAAACTCGCAATCAGGAGTGAAACCTTGTAGAAGTAGAGTATTTATTTCTTCTCTGGTTAATTCACTGCTAAGAGTTCCGCCGATAAGGCTTGATCCGGAACCTAGAATAGTGATTTTCTCAACTTCAGCTTCAGGATTACTACACAGCTTTTCTTTCGCTTGACGACATGAGTGAATCAAACCAGCCATTTGCTTAGGGTTGAGACGCGTCTTAAGTTTTTGCTGAATCGCATAAGCTAGAGTGATGTCCATATTGTCACCACCAAGAAGTATGTGGTTACCAACTGCAATACGCTTGAGGTTCAGGTCACCGCCTTCATCTTCTACACCGATAAGAGAGAAGTCAGTCGTACCACCACCTATGTCACAGACAAGAATAGACTCGCCAGCATTTACTTTTTCACGCCAAGAGTCTTCATGCTCATGCAGCCAGTTGTAGAAGGCTGCCTGTGGTTCTTCAAGTAGAGTGACGTTTAAGCCAGCTTCTTCAGCTGCTAGAACTGTCAGTTCCCTCGCGACGGCATCGAAAGAAGCCGGAACAGTTAGTATAACTTGTTGTTCGCTGATTTTTAGACTTTCATCGTCTTGAGCCATTTTATAATTCCAAGCGGCAGCGATGTGTTGCATATAAGCAGCACAAGCTTCAACGGGAGAAGCTTTGCGTGAGTCCTGAGTTCCTGCAGGAAGTATAGCGGCCATGCGGTCGACATTTTCAGAACAAAGCCAAGATTTAGCGGAAGAAACAACTCTACCAGGCTGAGTAGAACTTAGTTTTTTGGCATATTGACCAGATGTGGCGTCAACTTCATCGACACTCCATGGCAGGTTTAGGCTACCGGGAGCAAGAGTGCTTTGTTCAGGTAAAAATAAAAATGATGGTAAAGAGTGAGAAGCTTCGACTTCGCCAGGTGCAATGATTTGAGGAATTTTAAAACTTTGGCTAAGCGGTGTTTCATCTTGAGTATCAACATAGGCGACGGTGGAGTTTGTCGTACCTAGGTCTATACCAATTATATATCGACTTTCAGACATAGTATTACTCTTGAAAAAGGTTGAAAATATTTTTGCTTAATAGTAGTGCAATTCAGCAGTAAAACCAGTCTTAAGAGTCAGGAGAGTTTAGCATAAATAAAATTAATTATTGAGGAATAAAAAAAGCCGAGTGAAAGTTTCACTCGGCTTAGTCCAAAAGCTTAATTGTCGAAAGAACTAATCAACTTTAACGTTGAATTCAGTAACTTTATCTTTTAACTCTTTTTTCATCTTTGTGATGATTGAGCTAAATTCAGGGTTTGAATACTGGTTCTTCATTTCATCAGGATCATTTTTAAGGTCGTAAAGTTCCCATTCATTTGTTTTCTGGAAGTGAATGATTTTATAACGTTCATCGCGGATACCATAGTGAGATGCAACATTGTGAGCACCGCGACCATAGTAAGTGTAGAGAATGTTTTTACGCCACTCTTTAAGCTCTTTACCTTCAAGAAGAGCCTTGAAAGAACGACCTTGAACATCTTTAGGAATGTCGATTTTAGCACAGTCTAGAAGTGTTGGTGCGAAGTCAATGTTCTGAACAAGCTCTTTGAAACGAGTACCAGCTTTTGTAACACCAGGCCACTTGATGATCAATGGAGCTCTAAGAGACTCTTCATACATCCAGCGCTTGTCGTACCAACCGTGCTCACCATTGTAGAAACCTTGGTCAGAACTATAAACGATGATTGTGTTCTTATCTAAGACTTGCTGAATAATTTATTCAGTGTTTTAAACCTTTATAAATCACTTATCCAATCTCATCAATTCGCTTTAACTTTCTCGTCTTAAAATATTGTATCCATATAATAATAGTGTGCCAAATAGCCTCGGTCAGCTTC
>JAJPOQ010000144.1 GCA_021232515.1 Lentisphaeraceae bacterium | reverse complement strand
AGACCAAAAGCTTAAAGAGGCTAAAATTCAAAGAAGAAAAGATAATCTCAACAAGAAAGACAAAGAAAGTAGCTATAATCTAGGAATCAAAAGCGCATAATAATATTTCTTAGTTGCGTACTTTTAGATGAACCAAGACATTACCTGCTTTTTCCTGTGTACTCACTGTAGCTGGAGTAATAACTGGAGGCTGTGGTCTGTTTGCATCGTGAACACGCCACTTCTGACCTGTTATAACTGGAGTGTCTAAGTAACCTGGGTATTTACCTTTTTCAGCACCATTAGTAGATGTTGCTATAAATGAAGCTGCTGCTAGAGCAAACAAAGTTTTAAGAGCTTTCATAGTTTTCCTATTTTTTAATTTTATCACAAATTTAACACAGTAGAACAAACAATGTAACAATAGTGAATTCAAGATTTATACTCAAAGTTTATAAAAAAAAATTTCGCTATTACTTTTAATTGTAAAATTCGAGACAGATTTATCGAAAGAATAATAAAAAAATTACCTTTTCTCTTTCACTTCACAGATAGGTCTTTTAAGGGTTAGCTTAAAAAAGCATCTAGTTTGAAAGTGCTTCAAAGTCCCACAAAGACTTATCGAGTAACTGGGACTGACGGATATTTTTCTGAGCATTTAGCATAGTGTTTGCTAAGTTTGGATTCTCTTTTTCAAGATTAGTTAACATATCTTTGATTTTCTGGCGCTGGAGGCCATCTTGAGATCCACAAAGGTTACAAGGAATAACAGGTATAGTCAGTTCATTTTGGAATTCGACAATCAGCTCTTCCGGAACATAGCTCAAAGGGCGAATGACAACGTTTCTTTTATCATCTGACAAAAGCTTTGGTGGCATCCCTGAAATCTTCCCTGAGAAGAAAAGGTTCATCATCAAAGTTTGATTCAAGTCATCCCGATGGTGACCAAGTGCCATCTTGGTATAACCGTTATCATGAGCGTAGTTATAAAGAACTCCACGTCGTAAACGTGAACATAAACTGCAGTAAGTTTTACCTTCCGGAAGCTTATCTTTGACAATACTGTAAGTATCCTCAGCAATGACCTTCAGGTTTAACCCTTTCAAAGCCATCCATTCACAGTACTTACTTGCATCAAACCCAGGTTGTTTCTGGTCAAGCATAACGCCATCGACCGTAAAATTGATCTTGCTCTTCTTGCGAATCTCATTCAGCATATAAAAAAGAATCGTCGAATCCTTTCCTCCAGAAACGCAAACCATCACTCTATCCCCATCTTCTAACATGGAGTATTCACTAATAGCTTGAACCATTAATTTTCGAAGCTTTGTTTCTGTCGCTGACATGTATGAACCTTAAAATTTTCTGCGACTATACAGAGTGATACCAAATGTTCAAATTTGAATTAAGTCACAAGTTGGCTCTGAGGTCTAAATTTTTCCTCTCATCTAGAGTCTTTGAAGATTGCAAATGAGTTATCCATTCGTAAAATAATCTACATGACAAATCAACTTAAATCCCTTCTTCGAAGAGCTAGTGCCAGACTCCTACTCTTTGGTATTTTTGGCCTCTTCGTCCCGCTGATCCTTATTTGGTGCACACTGGTAATTCACTACACCTTCAATGATCACATAAATACTCTCTGCATCCTTTTATATGTTTTCGGATCTATAGCTCTTCTGCTCATTCATCAAAAAATTGAGAAAGCTGTTCAAATATTTTCAGCTGTATCATTAGTCATCGTTCTTTGGTTTATTTTCATACCTGCATCAAATGACCGAAACTGGGTAGCAGATGCTTCAAAGCTCCCCAAAATACATACTAATAATGAGCTCATCACCATAGATGACTTTAGATTCTTTAAGTATGAGAATGGAAAAGCAGAAGAGCACTTTATTCAAAAGCAGTTTAAACTCAACGAACTCGTTGGTACCGACATGGTGCTTTCTTACTGGGATGACTTTCGGTCGATTGGCCATACCATGGTTTGCTTTCGTTTTAAAGATGGACAAAATATCGCCGTATCTTTAGAGGTAAGAAAAGAAATCGGTGAAGAATACAGCCCAACTAAAGGCATGTTTAAGCAGTATGAACTTATTTATATCATTGGCGATGAAAGAGACCTTATTCCATTAAGAACAAAGGTTCGTCATGAAGAAACCTTCCTCTACCCGATGAATCTAACAGTCGCCCACTCTAAGCTTTTCCTTCTGGATATATTAAAGGCTGCAAATAAGCTTCACGATAAACCTCGATTTTATCACTCTATCGGTCAAAACTGCACCACTACACTGATTGACCACTTAAATAATATTGAGGATTTTAACATTCCACTCACCAGCAAAGTTCTCCTAAACGGCGTCTCTGATTATTATGCATATAAATTAAATGCTATACCAACGGATCTTCCTTTTGAAGTTTTAAAGCGCAGTTGTTACATAAGTGACATCGCGAATCATACAGAGCTAGATGAGCACTATTCTGCAAATATTCGAAAGTATATCAATCAGAAAATTGCTAAAGAAAGAGAACTTAGTAAGCAATAAGTCATATCTACACGGCCTTGTCAAAATATATGTAAGGGAAGAAAATGCACATCCGCATATATCCTAATAAAGAGCGTCCCATTTTACGAAATAAGTAAAACTTAAGTGAGTGTAAAAGTATGAAAATCATTGCCCGACTAGGTTTATTCCTATTAATTTTAGCCCATATAAACATCTATGCGGCTGAACGCCCCAATGTAATCGTCATCTATACTGACGACCAAGGTTACGGGGATGTCAGTGCACTCAATCCTGAAGCGAAATTCAAAACTCCTAATATGGACCGATTGGCCAATGAAGGCATAATCTTCACTCACGGACATAGCGCAGATACAGTCTGCCGCCCGTCTCGCTACGGTTTATTGACAGGACGTTATGCTTGGCGTTCCTCTTTTAGTGCTAAGAAGAAAGGCTACGCTGATTCTGGCTGCATGATCACCGATGATCGACTAACACTAGCAAGCCTTTTTAAGCAAAGTGGCTACAACACTGCCATGGTTGGTAAGTGGCACCTTGGCATGGACTTTCCGGGAACTCCAGAAAATCGAGACTGGTCCAAACCCATTTTAGATATGCCTCTAGATAAAGGTTTTGACTACTACTATGGCATACCGGCGTCTATGAACCACGGAAATCTTGCATGGATTGAAGGGCGCTTCATCGCTACTCCGCCGACTTTATTTACCAATATGAAAAAGAACTCTAGGCACTCTGATTATCGCATCGCACCTCCCTACCAAAAAACTTCCGCTGAAGCGGACCAACATCTTGAAGAAGTTGGTTATGGTTTAGGTCGAAAACTCACTCCGAGCTTTCATGTTGCTCCTGATTATATAGATAACCAATGCTTATCTCGCTTCACAAACAAAGCTATCCAGTGGATGAGTTCCAAGAAAAATGATGCTAAAAATGGCAAGCCTTTCTTTCTCTACCTACCCTATCCAACACCACACCATCCGGTCTGTCCACTCCCTGAGTTTCATGGACAAGGTAAAGCTGGAGCTTACGGTGAGTTCCTTATAGAAACAGACTTTCGCATTGGCCAAATTCTCGATTTTCTAGAAAAGTCAGGACTCGATAAAAATACTTTAATCGTATTCTCAAGTGATAATGGTCCTGAAAATACTTGGCCTGCTCGTATAAAAGACTTTGATCATGATAGCCGAGGTACTTTCCGAAATGGCAAGCGCTCTGTTTATGAAGGAGGACACCGCGTACCATTTCTAGTTCGCTGGCCTTCTGGAATAAAGAATCCTGGTCGCAGTTGGCACAAAGCTGTCGGTCAAGTTGACTTACTAGCAACCTTTGCTGAACTACTCAAAGTAAAATTAGCTGATAACGCTGGTGAAGACAGCCAAAGTTTTGCTTCTGTACTTCTCGATCCAAATACAAAATATGATAGACTACCACTCGTCATGCATGGGAATAACCCTATGCCTCGCTTCGCTGTTACTTCGGGAAAGTGGAAGCTCGTCATGCCCTATAAGAAACATAGCTTTGAACTATACGATCTCTCAAAAGACTCTGCTGAAACTAAAAATATCGCCGACCAGCACCCAGAAAGAGTCCAATTTCTAACGAAAGAATTGAATAAAGTCATTGCTAAAGGCCGAACAACTCCTGGAGCAATTCAAGAAAATGACCGAAAGTGGTGGTCTGAGTTAAACTGGATGACCAAGAAGCAATACGAGCTACTAGCTCAATAAATATTTATACAATTCGAGAGTATGAGTCTTAGTTTAGAGAATCAAAAAAGCATCGACTCTAGTCGATGCTCATCAAGTTCTAAATGCTAATTCCTAAACCTATGGTATGCGAAGAATTATCTTCGCGAGAAACATTAACGGTAAATAGACTAACAAGTAAACTCCTAGCCAACCAAAGTCCCACTTAGGACCACCAGCCATAGCAAGTGGAGTCCAAAAGACTTCTTGCTTAAGAGCTCTTGGGTAATTTACGGTCACTGATAAAATTCTGTCATCAGTCGGTTTAATCATACCTCTTAATGGGGCATCTTTTTTACCAAAAACCATTTTAAATTCTGTGACCTCACCCTCTCCTGCTTTAAGCTTCAGATAATGCGCACCTTCTGCAGACTCTGGAACACTTACTAACCAAGTCAACTTCTGTGGCGGAACACCTTCTCTTAAGAAAGAATTTAAACTTGCCATCATTAAATTACGTGTGTGATCTCCTGCTGATTGAACTTCCCATGGCAGGTCTTTCATCTCACTAGCAGTTCGCCACTCTAAACGCAACTCTTCAAGTTCTTGACGAATTGGTGGTAAAGACTTTTTTTCTGACTGCGTGCCATTTACGCTAAGAGGTTTTGGGACTTCCAGACTAACAGAGTCTGTCATTTCTCCATCAGTCTCCACAACTATGCTCACCATTCTACCTGGGTTTGATGACCAGGAAAGTGGATCGACTCTTTCAGGAAACCACATGAAGATCATCATCATCGGTCCAAGAATAAAAGCGAGTGGAACCATAGAAGCTTTTAATACTCGCATAGTAGAAGGCGCAGCCAACTCTTCGAATCGATTGCGTCGAGGACTATCCACTGGCAAAGCCTTTGCTTCTTTTTGTAGCAAAGCCGATCTCTTTTTGGCTTCAAATAATCGAGTATTGTCAGTAAAATACTTTTGTAAGATTAATGGAAGTAATGCAAATATTATCGCTACAATAGAAACTGCAGCTGCCATACCAAAACTGCGAATGAGCGGCCACATCGAAGCATCAATTATAGACATGATTGGATTAAGAAGTGCCTCTGGTGGCAGTAAGTAAATGACGCCTAAAATAACTGACCATATGAGGGCAACAAGTAAACCAATCTGATTTGCTTTACCTTCCCAGCTACTAATCGGAGGTGGAGTTGAAGACTTCTCAACGGTAACATCATCTGCATTAGCAATTTCCTTTTTCGAACCCGCACGGTAAACCCGACCAGAGTTTGCATCTATTGTTATCTCTTCACCATCTTTCAGTATCTCAGTGGCTCCATCTAAAACCACGGCAGGCAAGCCCATTTCACGAGCCACCACGGCTCCATGTGAAAGAGAACCTCCTCTCTCTAAAATGAGGCCAGAGGCATTTACAAAAAGTGGTGTCCAAGAAGGGTCTGTAGATGGACAGACCAGTATAGCTCCGGGTAAAAGATCAACACTCTCTTCTGGAGAATGGACAATGGCCACGGGACCACGACATGTTCCATTTGAAACACTATGAGCGTCAAGGGAATCGCCACTTATACGGACTGGAGCTGATCCTAAAGTCTCAATATCATCTGTATCGATGACATGTGGCAATTGAATTTTATTCTCAATTTCATAATTCAACTTTCGCGTCGCGACTCTATCTTTTGGGACAAAGCTTGTTTTCAATGCGTCAAACATCTCATCTTGCTTTAAAAAGAATATATCTTCCCCTAGGTCTAAACGACGACCAAACTCTAACGCTGTTTTTCTAAGAGTAGAATAAGCGCGAATCAAGTAGTACTTGCCATCTTCTCGGAATCTACAATAACGTTGAACAAGCTCAACATGCTTCTTAAGTTCGGTGAAAAGCTTTTCACTCAAGCTTGATCTAAATTTTGCTAAACATCCTTCTGCTGCTTGGATTCGATGATCATGGATAGTTGATAACTTTTGATTCCCCGACATTTGCTTAGCCATCTTAACTACATCTTGTGGTCGTTCACTCCAACGCGGTGTTGCTAACTCAAACTCTCCTGGGGCACGATGTCCATGTTTTTTAAGCCAAGCTTTGAGCTTTGATTCATCCTCTGCGACTTCGCTCAGTTCTATATTTGAACTCATCGTACAATCTGGAGTCTTGCTAACAGATAGAATCGATAAAATTTCAGCAGGTTCTTCATCCCAAGAATGTTCTTCAAGAAATAATCGCAACCTTTCAACTGCTAAAGCCTCAACCATACTCGGGGTAAAAGCTGTATTTCCAAACTTATCCATCACCTGATCTGCTTGTGCTTGCCAAAGCTCGATAAGCTTTTCATCACTAAGTTTAGCAAGATCAATTGCTTCTTGAGCTTCACTCCAACTGAGGACCTCAGGTATAAAACTATTATCAAAATCAGCATCAAGCTTCGTAGCTAGCTCTTCAATATATTTCGTAACTGTTGCCGACTGTTTAGCAGCTTTTGAAATCTCACTTGCTGATCCAGTTGGAATTGATGGCGGGTTCTGAGCTGCATCTGGATTCGCTCGTAGTTCTTCTACATCGTATTTAAAAGGATAGTTTTCAGAGAACATCTCGGTCATCATCGAGCAGTCCATATAGACTTCGCCAGCAATTCTTTTCAAAAAGCTATTGCCATCTTGTACCGCTGTACCAGGAACAAAACCAAGATCTTTATGCATTTGACCAAAGCCACCATCACCAGACATGAAGTTCGAAACTAACTCCCAAGTCAAAGGTGTCGAGTGAGGTAAGGTTTCACCAATATTATGCCTTACCCAAGGACCATGACCTAAATCTAAAAGTTGACTAAGCTCTGCTTTTGTGTCGCTGATTATTTCATTGTAACAATCAATTTCCGTAAGAGTCGTTATGGCTCTGGTTTGCAACATGTAGACTTCGCCATTTTCAACAGCCCACTCGATATCCTGTGGAGTACCAAAATGATCAACTGCTAATTGTCCCAGTTCCTGAAGACGAATAATTTGTTCATATGGTAAACAAGCTTTTTTTTGCAACTTTTCTGCAACTGGCTGAAAACCTTTTTTACCGGGAAGCATCATTTGTTTCTTTTCTGCAACTTGGTAGTACTCAACCTTCTCTTCTCGACTGTGAACACTGATAACATCTGGTTGCACTTCTCCAGAAACTAAGGCTTCACCAAGTCCCCAAGAAGCTTCAATGAGCATGTTCTCTCGCGATCCTGTTTTCGGGTCAACTGTAAACAAGACCCCCGCAACGTCTGCTGAAATAAGTTTTTGGACAACAACCGCCATAGCGACATCATCTTGATCGATTTCATACTCTTTCAAATAAGCCGTTGTGCGCTCTGAACGGATACTCTTCCAACACTTCTCAATGCCATCGACAACCTCTTCCGGCGTGCTTAAACTTAGGTATGTTTCGTATTGGCCAGCCATAGACGCTCCAGCCATATCTTCTGCAGTTGCTGAAGAACGAACTGCAACTAAACCGGCACCAAGCTTGTTGAAGGCTTCTGTAACCTGAGACTTTAGGTCATCACAAAGACTGCCATTACTAGCTTTGAAAGCTTCTGTCGTTACAACGAAACCATCTGGAACTGGAAGATTTGCTTGCATCAGCTTAGCTAAATTTATCGCCTTGCCGCCGACTAAATCGACATCAAACGCCTCCCTTAAAGGAACTATGTATGAATTACTCATTCAGCCACACCTACGTAACAGCGCAACCCTCCAGTCTCACTACCTACATAAATCTTGCCATTCGCTACCATCGGTGAACTGATAGATAAGCCCTGTTCTCCCGGAGCATTCGCCGCGTTTATGTACGTTTTATTTATAAGCTTACCTGTATCCAACTCTAACTTAGCCATATAACCATCGTGGCTAACTGCATAAACTGAGTTGCTAGCAACCGCTACACCGGCAAGGACTGGTGCTTTGCCACTTATGACCGTTTCCCAGACCTTTTTGCCTGATTTAGGGTCTAAAGCTATAACTTTCCCGGCTGCTACTGGGCATATTAAGTATTTACCTGCTGCGACAGCTCCAAGTACTGCATCTGGCATCTTCATCTGCCATGCTAGCTCTCCTGTTTTGGCATCAATCGACATAACAACACCAGCTGGGTCTGGATCGCGAAAAACAAAGTCTCCATTGCCGCCACCAACGACTATATTCCCATCAACAAAAGTAACTGCACCAGTCACTGGATATGGCGCTTCCATCTTCCATAAAACACGCTGCTCTCCAGCTTTCTTAAGCTCTTCATCTGTTCCAGTTCTTAGAGCAACGACAGCTTTACCATTGAAACCACTACCTATATAAAGGATACCGTCTTCAATAATTGGTGAACTTTCAGGATCAATAACATCATGCTTCCACAGTTCTTTACCATCGGCAATATTCACAGCCATGACATAACCTGTATGACCTTTTGCTTTTTTAGTGATGGGATCTTCAATCGCCCCTGCGCCGATATAAACGACTCCATCAGCTATTGCTGGCGAACTCTCAAGGTGAAGTTCAGTTAAAACAGTCCAATGAACTGTCCCTTTCTCTGTATCTATACAGATAAGTCTACAGTTAGTATCTGGATGCAAACCTTGTCCAATAATAACATATTTACCGTCGGCAGTCACAGCTGGTGAACTAAAGAAACCTTTGAGTTCTTCCCCCTCAACCTGATCTACTGACCAAATGGTTTTTCCAGTTTTGGAATCTACACAAAAAACAATTCCATAACTATCTGGTGGATCGAGAACACAAGAGGCCGCAATAACGCGATCGCCATGAATAATCGGACTAGATAAAATCATTGAGCCATCTTCGACTTCGACAGTTCCGTCGTCATCTATCCAACTTGGATAATAGTCCCAAGCCATTTCAAGTTTACCTTCTGGGCCATTTCCAATAGCACCTAAACGCTTGGGGCCGCCACGGAAAATCACTGGAATCTCTGTTTTAGTAATGCTACTGCTAAGCGATGTTGGAGCTTCAGTAGTCTTCTGAATTGAGCCTTGTTTTTTAGACTTGATTCGAGCCAAAGCTATTTGAGTCCAATCTACATAAACTCCGCTTGATGCCCCTGTGCTATTTACCGCACGCTTACCACGCGGCCCAGCTTCTGAGCCGGCGCCACCTGCTCCCGGCATAGGCATCCACATAATCATGGCATAGAGACCAAAACCAACGATGCCAAGAGTAATTGGTACACCAGGCTTTTCCTTACAAAACTTTATAAGCTCTTTAGGCTTCAGTAGGAGCATAAAAAAGGTCCCGAAGCTTGCAACTATTGCTGGAAATAATGCTGCTCCTGCATTTGTTAAAATGGGCACGACGCCAAGTGGCTCTCCTACTCCAGGAAGAAATATATTAAAATCCATCGCCAAAACCTCCATCATTTCGCTGAGCTACAACACTGATTCTCTTCTCAGTTGTTAGGTCTGCATCGATCTCAACAACTTCACCATCTGTGTACTCAACTTTAACTTTATATTTTCCTGGTTCTCTCACTGCGAGAGTTACCATATCTGGACTTTGACAGCCAGTTGCTATATTTGTTGAAAGGTCTCTTCGACCGACCAAAACGCCCTTGTTATTGAATATCTTCACCTTAGCATTCACGACACCTTTAGGGCCCAAAACTCTGACTGAACAAAGTCGTACATTCAGCAAACGAGCTTCATCTTTCTTCATATGCTCTTTTGCTTGACGCATAGAAAGCGTGTCATTTAGAATCAAAAATATTTGGCCGTTTTCATTACCGACCAGTATATCTGGAGCGCCATCGTCATTTATATCCCCGACAGCAACAGAACGACCTCCCATAGAGTGTGCAGGTCCTTTAAATAATGGTTTTTCATCGACATGAACTTTGGCGTGCATATATGAACCATAGCCACGATTAATGATGTAACGGTTTTCTTTTTTCTTATCTGAAATAGTATAGATATCGACATAACCATCGAGATTTAAATCCTCGGCAACAGTCGCCAAATGATAATCCGAACCTTCGCTTATCTCGTTACCCCAACGAGAAATATCTACCGGCTTAGCGTCTTGGTTACCGACAACCAACCAATCCTTTTCAATTGGTACAATTAAATCCATTGTGTCTGGTTTCAGTGTCGGCAGAAAAACGCCTGCGCCTGTTTTACCGTACTCATCTGCACCAGTTCTAAAAATGAAGTCTATATTGTGAGAAATAGCTAAAAACTTGCTTCCATTTTGAACTAGTAAGTGGCCCTTACCATGCGAATAAAAAAGGTCTGTGCGCTTATCTCCATTCCAATCTCCAGCCATGAAGTAACCGTTGCCACCAGAGGTAAGAGCTGTTAAACCCAACTCGTTGGATTTCTCTGTAAAATCTGATATTTCTTTTGAACGTTCAAAAGCTCTTAAACCTTTACCTGAGAAGCTCATGACAACATCAGGATTTCCGTCACCGTTCAATTCAACAAATGCCGAACTCTTAAGACCGTTTACATCGCCTGCCTTGAGCCAATCAGTTTCCTCAAATGAAAATTGTTTCTCTAAAAATTTGCCTTTATAAATCTTACCATCTAAGAGAAGGTCATAAAGACCGTCACAATCAACGTCTGCCACTGAGCAACTAACACTAGAAGTCTTAAGACCCACTTTCTCAGTCGCATCTATAAAGACCATCGGCTTCACCTGAAAATAAACACGGTCACCTGCTGGAGAACAAGCAATGACATCTTCCATACCATCACCATTAAGGTCAAACATCGCTATGCCTTCTACAGACTGGTCAAGCTTATCAATCAGAATGTCTTTTTGAAATTTCACATAAGCTTCACGTGGATAAAAATCGCGATTTGCCGCTGTATCTTCCAACATCTTGATAAGCTCGCTAGTCATACCACAATAAATACCCGCCAAGGTATTTATAAGTTTACCTTCTGAGTCTTTTTCTGTGCCATCTGCAAGGCCTATGCGCCAGTCATCTTTTGACTTAATTTCACCAACATAAAACTCGTCGATATACATGCGTAATTGACGGCTTTTCTTTCTACGGCTAGGCTTACCAGCAAAAACAGGAAACTTAGAACCGACTTTGAGAGAACCATCCTCTTGACGGTCTCCCACCATTGCCGCCATCTCACCTGTGAAGCTAATAGCGATAGAGCTCTCTACTGGGTAGTAACTACCTTTAATAGACTTAACGACTTTAGACTGAACCTTGCCAGCTGAGGCGTCGATGCTGACGATCTCGAGCACTAAGATGTTATCATAAGAGTTATAGTACACATCTGGCTGGAGTGCCGGGTTTATCACCGCAGACACTGAAAACGAGATGAACATCAGCGTCATGACAAGATAAAATTTTAGGTTGAGATATATCCTATTCAAATTCATATGCCTGACTAGCCTCAAGTTATTTAAAAACATAAGAAGTCGTAACTGAAGGGCTGTAGCCGACTCCAGCTTTATAGGCTTTAATGGTAAGTTTTGTAGTCTTAGAAAGTTTGATCGCTCCTTTAAATGAAGGAGACTTCGCTGTTGGCTCTGTTCCATCAACAGTGTATTTGATAATGGCGCCAGGAACTTTACACTTAACCTTTACGTCAATTGGCTTCGTGAAAACTAACGCCACCGGAGTTTTTATTTCATTCTTGCCTTTACCCACAGACTTGATATCAACATTTTCTGGTGAAAGCTTCAGTTGAAATGGATCATATTTATCCAAATGCTTCATCATTGAGGCAAGTGCTTTCTCTGTTAAACCATACTCAGATACTTGATCGCCACGACCATGGTAGTAAGAGTTTGGATTAGCTTTCATCTTGCCAAAAAGTTTTGCTTTTGAACCTGCGTTATTTTTTCCAAAAGTCACATTCTTCCAAGTTTTAGCCATCCGCGGATCATGCAGAGCTATACCACCCGCCATTACATAATCGAACATAACGCCGTCGAGTTGAACATCTCCTGCCAGTTGAAGTGCTATGCCATTTGTCCCTTTTGCTTTTTGACTAGCTTTATACATGTTGCGGCCTTGCCCATCGGTAAAACCTTTAACTGAACTTGTTGAAGTCACAACTAAACGAGCACTCTTAGGATTTGAACTATAAACTCTCATGAAAGAACCAAGAGCCATGTAAAGGCCGGAAACACCAGGCTGTTTGTTGTTCGCATAACCAAGTGCAAGGTAAGCGTCAGAAGTCAGTGGTCTATCTGGAGAACCCGCCTGAATTACACCGTTTCGATAAACGTTGATGTTGTAAACTTTTTTAGCATTCGTCGAACATAAAGAACCTATGCGTCCACCGGACTGAATCTCAAGGATACCGCCGTCATAAACTTCAAATGCACCTTTATTTGTTGCACCACTAAATCTAAAGTCACCACTTATGATACACTTACCATGCTGCAACATAACTTCGTCAGATACACCGACATTACTCAAAAATTCAACTGACTTAGTACCGATTTTACAGATTTGGAATTTATGAGAAATTTGGCTATTGCAGCATTTAGACTTTGGCAACTTTTTTGAACAGTGTCTATAAACTAAACCATTTCCAGGAAACTTTGATTCCTCTATATTGAAGTAAGTATCCTTATCTCCACGAATAGAAATAAAGTGGATCCAACCACCAGCTTTTACATCGACATTCCCCCAGACTTCAAGCTCGTTGCGATGTCCACCCATAAGTTCGGCGTTTTCTTCAATGACAACATGACGTACTTGGTTACTACGGCTACCTCTAACATTATATTCTTTAGCTGCCTTAGGAAGTAATACATCTGTATTTCTGTCTGGACCTTTTTTAGCTGGTTTCCCTTTCTCCAACCAACTTTTAGCATCGTTAAACTTCCCACTTTTTCCCGGCTTTGCCCAAACAAGCTGTCGCCCTTTATCCCATTTTTCTTTTTTCCAAGCTGGAGTATTAGCAGCCAGGGAACTGCACAATGTAAATATGAGGATTAATAACAGAGTTTTCATAAAGCAACGCATGGGTATTTCCTATGATTTTTTAGTCTTTTGTAAAACCAATTCACAAAAAATAGCGAAACGTGCACAAGCTTTTGAAATAAATTTGGAATTAAATCAGGTATAATTTGGGGAGAGTCAGAACAAAGTATCAAGACAATTTTGGGAAAACAAATAGTTCTGAAACTTATGAGGGTTTGAGGAGAAACCCCAGTAAAATCATTCTATCGATTTTTAGGGAATAAGCTTACCTAGTTAACTGAAGTCGAGGAGGATGTGTTCCTTCCTTAGAACTAAACCAGATGTCGTGAGCATCACTTTTATTGAGAGTAACAATAACCGTATATACTCCATCGCCTTTTATACCTTTTGAAAGGTCAACTTCGATAGTTTTATTATTCATCACTGAACCAGTCTGTCTATTTAGTAAAAGAGAGCGTTTAGGTAATCCTTGAGATTTTCTTGTATTCTCTGTCCAGTTAGTGTGATCGCCAAGATAGAACGAAAGTGTACCGCTACCTGGATCTTCTTTTTGAGTTAAGTACAGAACAGCTTTCTTCACTGCGCCAAATCCGCTTACATCAAACTTTAAATAAATGACTCGAGAAGATTTAACGACTTTGAGATATTGATCATTTTTAACTCTCTTGTTTTCCACAGATAGATCATCCGTTGGCAAAACAGTCATTACCTTGGATTGCTTGTTCTCCCCTATGGAAAAGATAGATAAGTTCTCATCACTTGAAAGAACTGACTGGTTAGCTGTCACTTGAACTTTTTTAGAATCTCGTAAACGATTGACTTCAACGCGACCTTCATATACATCCAACTTAGTAAATCCGTCTTCTTTAGCTTTAACTGAAAAAACTGTCCCTAAAACAGTTAATACAGAGTCTGTGGTTTTTACTTTAAATGGCCCCTTCCCTACTTTACGCTTGCTCACTTCCAATAAAACCTCGCCTTTTAAAAGAGATATGTCAGATTCCTCATTATCTAACAAAACTACCTGAGTATCTTTTTCTAAAGAAATAGTTGACCCGTCATTTAGAGAAATGAGTATTCCTCCCGCTCCTTCACTGATAATTTTATCACTAGGTAAGAGCTTAAGTCCTTTAGTTAATTGAATGGATTTTGTATCTCGCATGACAACATGAGCCCCTTCACCCGGGACTTGAGCACAGTGACCAAAAGGAACTGGCTTGTTTATGAAATAAGTCCCCACATAAAAGCCTACAATCAAAATGGCTGCTACTGAGGAAAAAATGTAAGTTGCAAATGGAATCGGTCTTGGTTGCCTGACTCGAGAAACGTTTGGGTTCGTTTTAGAGATTTTTCTCTCTTCAATCTTTTCTGAAACAACTTCTCTGAGTAAGGTGTGTAACTTGACTTCGTCTTGAAACTGATGACGATAAGCAGGTGTTTCTTCAACGGCTTCTTTAAATCTGACGATCTCTTCGCCTTCTAGTTCGCCATCAAGGTAAAGTGTTAAATAACGTTTGAAATCTTTTTCGTTCATTCGAGTACTCCGTACTCAAAGTCTTGATCTCGTTTACTTTTTATGCAGATGCGTAACTTCTGGCGAAGTCTCAGTAAAGTCGTGCGAATAGCTCCTGGCTTAATTGAAGCCTTCTCGGCTAATTCAGGGCCTTTACAGTTATAGCCATATCTTAATGTAATGAGGTTTTGCATGGGTTTAGGTAATTTCTTCAAGCACAATTGAAGAGCTTGCTGGTCATCTTGCCAAGATCCTGGCTCTGAATTTTCCACTGCTATTTCAGCTAGGAAATTCAAGGCATCTTGTTCAATGGCAATAGGCTGTTTTTCCTGATTTCGCCAATGGCGTCGAACGACATTTCTTGCTATGGCGCAAGCCCATGGTGCAAAGTCACGTGTAGAGTCAAAGTTTCCTGAGCTTTTAACAACTTCTAAAACAGTTTCTTGAAAGATGTCTTCTGAAACGTTGAAGTCGCGCACCATAGCAACAATAGTCGCCATAATCCTAGAACGATTCTCTGTTATCTTAAGAAATATCTCAGTACTTTTGTCCATTCAAAATCCATTTAATCAACTCTATCAGTAACTACTATTGTTGAGAAAATAGAAAACGTGCACAAGCCTCTTCAAAAAATATTCTTATTTGGACTTACGATATATGAGTCTAAGAGTTAAACCCTCGAGAGGAAATGAGGACAGTGATACTGCCCTCATAAATAATTAGCCAATAGCTTCTGGGCCATCTTCTTCAGTACGAATACGAATACACTTCTCTAAAGGCCAAACGAAAATCTTACCATCGCCAATTGCTCCGGATTTAGCGCTACTAATTATTGCTTTGAGAGCATCATCTACAAATTCATCATTTATTGCGATCTCAATGCGCACTTTATCAAGCAAATTCACTTTATGGACCTGGCCTCTATAACTTTCTTCAAAGCCACCCTGCTGACCACAACCACGAACGCGGCTGACGGTCATTCTTTGAATTTTAATATCAAATAAAGCTTGTTTAACTTCATCAAGTTTTTCTGGCTGAATAACTGCAACTACCATTTTCATAATAAAATCTCCTTAAAGTGCATCTTCTGGGTTTGATTGAATGTGGTGGATACTAAGATCACTACCAATTCGTTCCTGCTGTTCATCTAGTCGAATTCCAAATGCAGCTTTAAGCGCACCATAAACAATAAAACCTGCTAAAGCCGCAACTACTGCGATACCGCAACTAATAACAAGCTGAGACATGAAACTTACGCCACCACTGCCGCCAAGTGACTCTTGACCAAAAATACCTGCTGCTATACCACCCCAAAGGCCACAAAGACCGTGTAGAGGCCAAACTCCAAGTACATCGTCGATTTTCCACTTTTCTGTTTCTATTTCAAACATGAAAACAAAAAGAGCACCAGCTATAGCACCAACTGCAAGTGAACCAAGCGGATGATAAAGGTCTGAACCTGCACAAACTGCAACAAGTCCTGCAAGTGCACCATTGTGAACAAAACCAGCATCGTTTTTAGAGAAAAGCATAGCCGCGATAGTTCCACCAACCATAGCAAGAAGTGAATTCATCGCTACTAAACCTTGGATGTCTTCGAGAGCGCCAGCACTCATAACGTTGAAACCAAACCAACCGACGATAAGAATCCAGCTACCAAGAGCTAAAAATGGGATACTACTCACTTTGATGCTGTTTGACTCATAACGCTTTATGCGTTTACCAAGTAGAATTATAGCAGGTAGAGCAAGCCAACCACCAGTACCATGAACAATTGCTGATCCAGCGAAGTCGTGAAAAGGAGCTCCAAAAGTCTGCGCTAACCAACCATCTGCCGTTGCTATACCATCGCTATATTGCCCCCAAGTAAAGCCTTCAATAAGGGGGTAAACCAAACCGACAAAAATGATACCAGCAAGAGAGTTTGTCCAAAATTTTGCACGTTCAGCAACACCACCGGAAATAATTGCAGGGATACAGGCTGCAAAACCTAAAAATAGGAAAAAGCGCATGTATTCGATACCATTTACACCGCCAACTTCTGCAACACTACCAAAAAGATTTAGGCCACGTGCTAGTGGATAACCAACAAAAAGATAGATAAGAGTCGAAAAGCCCCACTCACAAATGATTTTATTCAGTGCATTAACTTGGTTTTTTTGACGTACAGAGCCAACTTCAAGAAAGGCAAAACCCGCATGCATAGATAGTATTAAGACAGCACCGATAAGTATAAAAAAAGCATCTGACGAACTTGCCAAAGCATTTCCTACTGGCTCTGCATCTTGGGCGCTCAAAGTTGAGCTTAGTGAAAGGAGTAAGCCAGAACTTATCCACTTAGAATGTCTAAACAAAAGATTTACCTCATTTATTTTACTTTTTAGCGTAGATTTAATGAAGTTTTAATATTTAACACCGATTAGATAATACTAACGTTGTTTTCAATAAAATAACCATTAATAAAGTTCATTAGCTAACACCATGTCAATATTTTGTAAATATATTCATATTGATGACATTTTCGTAATTTAACAAATACAAATATTGTACTAAGATGTTACCACATAACATAAAACATTTCATAACAAGTCCTGCAAAAAGCTAACTAAAGAGTAGGACTGCTAATCTAATTATTTTAAATGGTGCTATGACTTTAAGAAGAATGGGTTTTATAGAGAAGAAAATGGAATGCGTCTAGTCTTGAAGAAAATAAACGACTTAAGAGGTATTTAGATATTACAACAAAACTAGCCAAACTCAAGATTTTTGAATTTGGCTAGTAAATTGATTACGATAAAGCTGCTTTAACAAAACCTGAAAGCTTGCCGCCATTTACTAAGTAGCCATCTGACTCAACTTTAGCTTTGACTGCTGCGATAGTTTTACCCATGCTTTTCATCGACTTCTCTTCTAACTCTGAGACGAAACCTTCGATGATCGCTTTAAGCTCTGACTCATCCATTTCTTTTGGAAGGTAAGAAGTAGCTATTTCGATACGAGCTTTCATTTCTGCTACTTGCTCTGAGTTATCAGCTTTCTCGAAAGCTTCTAGAGACTCTGCTGTATCTTTTTGAATTTTTTGAATCACTGTAATGATCTGAGCGTCATCAAGCTCAATGCTTTCGTTTATTTCTTTGAGCTTTATAGCCGCACGAATTTCAGCAACAACCGTCTTCTTGATTGCATCTTTATTTCTCATTGCGTCTTTAAAATCATTCATCAATCGTGTTTTCATAAGTACTTTCCTAGTATAATTAATTTGTAGTTCGAATGACCATCAATCGATCTTCACTCATATCTTCTATAGCGTAACGAATACCTTCGCGCCCAAAGCCACTATCCTTCACACCACCATAAGGCATGCTATCCACTCGCCAAGAGGGTATATCGCCAATAACGACACCACCAACTTCAAGAACATCCCAAGCCTTATGAGCTTTATAAAGGTCACGTGTAAAGATACCAGCCTGTAAACCAAATCGGCTATTATTCACTTCTTTCAAAACTTCGTCAAAGTCTGAAAATTTTTCAAGAAAGGCAACAGGCCCAAAAACCTCTTCATTGTATAAATCAACATCGTGAGAAACAGCTTTCAATAGCGTTGGCTCAATCAAGTTACCAAAGCGCTCTCCACCTATAAGGACTTTAGCTCCTTGGTCAACTGCAGCATTTACCCAAGACTCTATTCTATCTGCTTCTTTACTAGAGATAATAGGCCCAACAAAAGTCTCTTTATCCTTCGGGTCACCTGACTTCAGTTTTGCTGTTTCAGAAATAAGTAATGCCTCAAACTCCGTATATATAGAGTCATGAACAAAAATTCTCTGAACACCAATGCAACTTTGCCCCGACTGATAAAAGGCACCAATTATAATCCGGCTAACAGCATCTTTTATATCTGCATCTTGGTCAACAACGCAGGCGGCATTTCCACCAAGTTCTAAAACAACCTTCTTCTTACCTGCTCTTTTCTTCATATCCCAACCAACTGCTGGTGAACCGGTAAAACTCAAGAGCTTAATTCTCTCATCCTCGACAAACATATCGGCACTATCGCGAGAACATGGTAGAATTGAAAAGGCTCCTTCTGGTAAACCCGATGCAGAAAGAATTTCACCGATAATCAAAGCTCCAAGTGGAGTTAGTGATGCTGGCTTTAAAATAAACGGACAACCGGCAGCTATAGCAGGTGCTACTTTATGCGCAACGAGATTTAGGGGGAAATTGAATGGAGAAATAAAAGAGCACACGCCAACCGGAAACTTCTTAACCATACCAGAATAGTTTTGGGTATTTTCATTTCTATCTAAAGACAGAACCTCGCCATTCATACGAACAGCTTCTTCTGCGGCAATTTTAAAAGTATCGATTAAACGACCCACTTCACCGACACTATCTTTAAGTGGCTTACCAGCTTCTAAGCAAAGAGTTTCAGCCAGTTCATCTTGGCGAGCAACAAACTGCTCAATACAATACTCCAAAACCTGTTGACGCTCATATGAAGATAAGGCCTGCATCTGAGATCTAGACTTTTCTGCAAGGGAGATAGCTTGATCTATGTCTTTTTCTGAAGCTAAGGAAACTTGGGCAAAGACGTCTCCTGAGTACTTCTCTTTTACATCAAGTTTAGTCTTTGATTGAACGGCTTTACCACCGAGATAAAATGGATAAGTCTTCATGTCTGTTCCCTAAAATAAAAAAGGCACCAGACGGTGCCTTTAAAGTTTTATGCAGTGAGGTTTTTAAAGAAGGTTCTAAGTCCCTCTTCTTGTCCTTCTTCCCAAGCTCTCAAGGCCGCTGTACCAATAATGGCTATATCAGCTTTTCCTTTGAGGTAATCAAGGTCGTCTTTGCAACTTAAGCCAAAACCAACACCTAGCGGAAGATCTGTCGCTTCGCGGCAACGAAGTAAGAATTCACCAACTTCATCATCCATAGCAGTCTTTTTACCTGTCACGCCTTTACGGGCAACAGCGTAAACTAATCCTTCAGCATTTGAGCCGATAGAATTTAAACGCTCTTGCGTATTTGTCGGAGTCATAAGCATAATCGGAGCTTGATCGTTTTCTTCTGCGAAAGTATGCAATGGTCCAGCTTCTTCAATTGGTAAGTCTGGTAAGATAAAACCAAATGCGCCTGCTGCTTTCAATCTCTCGATATATTTTTCTTCACCAAGTTTGTAGGCTGTATTGTAGTAACCCATCATCATTGTCTTAAAAGGAAACTCTTTAGAGATCTTCTCAAGGAAGTCAAAACACTGATCAACAGTAGTTCCATTCTCTAAGCTTATTTGATTTGCTTTCACAAACAAAGGACCATCTGCAGAAGGTTCAGAAAATGGGAATTGAAGCTCCACAAGATCGACACCAGCTTCCGCCATAATCTTCAATTCTTTGTAATTGTCTTCAAACGAAGGATAACCACAGATGACGTGCGTCATGAGAAGTATCTCTTTCTTCTCAAGTTTTTCTCTTACATATTTTTCAAGCGTCGTACTCATCTGCCTTATTCCGAATAAATTGTTTCCAGTGTTCATCAATCAATGCATCTGCAACTGTAAAGATGTCTTTATCGCCTCTGCCAGACATATTCACCAATACTGACTGTGACTTATCCATAGTCGCTGCTTCTCTACAGGCAGCAACAAAACCATGAGTACTTTCAAGTGCTGGGATAAGTCCCTCTGTACTCATAACAAGTCTTAGAGTTTCAGATACTTCTTTGTCTGTGGCTGCTTCAAAGCGGACACGGCCTGTTTTTTTCAGATGAGCCAAAATTGGACTCACTCCGACGTAGTCTAAACCCGCCGCTACAGAGTGAGTGTCTTGCATGTTGCCATCATCATTTTGAATAAAGTATGTTTTATAACCTTGAGCTACACCTATAGTCGCATCGTCATAAGCTAAACGTGCAGCATGTTGACCTAGGCCTGGTCCACTGCCGCCTGCTTCACTTGCAACTAGCTCGACTCCATCATCCTCTATAAAGCCCTGAAACAGTCCCATCGCATTTGAACCTCCACCGACGCAAGCAAAAACTTTATCTGGTAATTTGCCAGTCAAAGCTTTAAATTGATCACGAGCTTCAACACCAATTATTCTTTGGAAATAGCTAACTATTTCAGGAAATGGGTGAGGCCCACAAGCGGTACCAAGTGCATAATGAGTCGTCGACATGTTAGTTACCCAGTCGCGCAAACACTCGTTGATTGCATCTTTTAAAGTTTTCTGACCATCTTCAACAGCAACAACAGTTGCTCCAAGATTTTCCATCCAAAAGACATTTGGCCTTTGTCTCGCCACGTCAACTGCACCCATATATATAGTACAGTCAAAGCCCATACGAGCAGACATAGTAGCTGTCGCAAAACCATGCTGACCAGCACCTGTTTCGGCGATGACTCTTGTCTTACCTAAACGTTTACAAAGAAGGCCTTGGCCCATAACGTTATTGACCTTATGAGAACCTGTATGGTTGAGGTCTTCGCGCTTTGCAAAAATCTGTGCGCCACCAAGTTTTTCAGAAAGGTTCTTTAGGTGCGTAACTGGTGTTGGTCTACCAGAGTAGTTGTGCATGAGTTCTACAAACTCATTCCAAAATGAAGGGTCGTCTTTACAATCGTAAAAACAATCACGCAATTCATTCACTGTTGAAGTTAGGATTTCAGGTAAGAAAGAACCACCGAATTCACCGTAGTAGCCTTCTTTTCCATCTTCAAAATCAAATAATCCCATTGTATATGGCCTTTAAAAATTTTTTCTTAAATTAAAAGAGTCGATCACGATTACAAGGACGGTTTTTCCTTTAAATGAATCAATCTATAACCGCTCTTCCTAAGCAATAGTCGCCATCGTAAAAAATCACTGATTGTCCGGATGCTATACCAGGGTCTGTTTTATCCAATTCTACAGCCAACTTATCATCTGAGATGTACTGAATGTTAGCTATATTCATATTTGGTCCATGGCGAAGTTTAACCTCAAACTTGGTCTGATCCGGTCGTGGCCAAATCCAGTGGACATTGCTTGCAGAAAACTTCTTCTTTGCTTCTGCAATCTTGACCTGATCCTCCTTTAGAGAAACAAATAGAGTATTTGTCTCTAAGTTTCGATCTGTAACATACCAAGGTCCGCCAGAAAGACCGAGCCCTTGACGTTGACCGATTGTATAAAACCAAACTCCTTGGTGATCTCCAAGAATCTTACCGGTTTCTTGTTCAATCATCTTGCCGGCTTTTTCACCTAAATGAAATTTAACAAAATCGCGATACTTGATCTTTCCGAGGAAACAGATGCCTTGACTATCTTTTCTAGACTTCGTCGCCAAGTCATACTTTTCTGCCAACTCACGGACTTCTTTCTTTTCTAAATGACCAATCGGAAATAAAGCTCTCGCTAATTGGTCTTGGCGTAAACTAGAAAGAAAATAAGTTTGATCTTTTACTTTATCTGGAGCCTTTTTCAAACACCATCTATCATCAACCTGCTCAACTTGAGCGTAGTGTCCCGAAGCGACCTTATCAAAGGAGTCGTCGATAGAGTCGAAAAAAGCACCAAACTTGATTCTTTCATTACAAAGAATGTCTGGACTAGGAGTTCTGCCTCTTTTGAGTTCTGCAAGAACATAACTGACGACGCGATCGAGATACTCTTTTTGTAAAGGTATGATCTTTAGAGGAACATCGTGTTCATCACATATAGCTTGAACAAACTGCATATCTTCTTCCCAAGGGCAATCCCCTAGAAAAGCGAGTTCATCTTCCAACCATATTTTAAGATAAAAAGCGGTTATGTCATGTCCTTGATCTTTCAACAATCTCAGTGCAACTGAGCTGTCTACTCCACCAGATAGTAGAACGGCAATCTTCATAATTTAATTATCGGCATATTTAAGTTTTTGCTGAACTTAATCGCTTTTTCAATCACTACCAGTCATTGTGACAATTTCATCCGACTGTTAACTAAATGTGACAGCATTGACACATGAGTTACCTATAATTGTCAACTATGAGAATTATTCATTTTTCAAAATAAACATATTCATCAAAAATATAAAAATATTTTTTAAGCTCAAAAACGCCTTAACCAAGCACAGAGAGTTCATAACAAAATATTGTTTGGAATCGTTTGTGCTGTAAGAAAGACTACACGACAAGACAATTAATTGGTACCCGGCAACCAGATAGGAGTACAGAGATGAACGAAACAGTAAACTCATATTCACAAGCAACCAACCAAAATATTGGTGTTGCAGACACTGTTGGTCCACAAAATGGACTAACTCACAGAGAAATACTGGAGCCTGAAACTCCGAGGATGAAGCCGTCTTTCTTTATCTACGAAAAGAACAGAGTTCGCCAAGTTGATATAAACAACGAAGAAAGCATTTTTAAAATAGGCAAAGGTCAAGATTGCGACATAACTCTAGACGATAACACCATCTCAGATACGCAAGTTTCAGTTATTCGCATGGGTGAGTACTGTTACTTTATGGATTGTGGCACTAAAGACCGCGTTACATTTAATGGCGTGACTAAGAGACAAGAAGTCTCGCTTGCTGAAACTCGGATGATCATGAAAATTGGTAATACCTGGGTCGTGTATATAGGTATAGATGCCGCAAACTTCGATGATACTGATTCAATTGTCTTAAAACGTTCTCTCATCAACAGCACTCCTCAGTCATCTACTCCAGAAGCTGAAATACTCTTAAAGTCGAACTTCGGCGAATGGTATAGCGACTCTGCGCCAATACTTGTCGGTACTCATAGTTCTTGTGATTATAAAATCTCTGGCGATAACATTCAGCCTTATCATTTCTTGATTTCATATGGTCCTCAAGGTGTCTTCATCGAGGATATGACTCACGGTAAGCCCGGAATAAAAGTTGATGGACTCAACTGTATTGGCATACGTCCGATCAAAGACGACATAACGATAAATATCGGTAAATTGGCAATTTATTTATATGCCTACGGAGATATAAAAGAACGTTGCCGAACTCTCTTCCACAACTACAATCCAAAAGCCGACCTTGCCTTGAGTGCGCTCAGTGAACACAAAAACAAGTCTATCAATTTACCGAGAACAAATGAAAAGCTAACAATTGGTCGATCTTCTGACTCAAACATCATCATCCCTGACGACCCATCTATCTCACGTATACATGCCTACATGGTTATCAGAGATAAATGTTTATTCTTAGAGGATAATCAAAGTCACAATAAAACTTATGTTAACCTCAAGCCAATTACCAAAACATCTGTTTTACCGGGAGATATAATTGAATTTGGTGATAGTGCATTCTTACTTCATTATCAGAATTAATGCATAGAATAGGCTCATTATTTAAACGAGCCTGTCAAAACTTGATCATTTTCTCGTATTTATCAGTAAATGTCTTACTGTAAAATATTAACATTTATGGTGTTTAACTGAAACTAGACGAGAAACTCTTTTTATGAAGCTAATTTTTTATGCCCTCATACTGTTGACCATAAGTACTTTTGGTCAAAATGCCTTGCCAAGTCCAGATCGACTTAACGGTTCGAATGTTAAACAATCGCTAACAAAGCTCATATCGCACGTAAATCCTACAGTTGTGCAAATCCTGAATAACGATGAAGTCATTTCAACTGGAATTATCATTTCAGCGGATGGTTTAGTCTTAACAAAATTTAGCGAACTTAAGAAACTTCATAAAATCAAAACTTATGATGGTTCTATATTGGATTCTATCATTGTTGGCTCTGATTCTCAAACAGATCTCGCGCTGCTCAAAATTAATTCTAAAGATCTTAAGCCACTCGTTTTCACAAAGGAAAATCCTAAACTCGAAAGAGGCGATTTTTTAATTACCGCCTTACCTGAAGGCGAAAGTAAAATTGGCGTATTAAGTGGACTACCAAGAGATATTATTAAAATATCTGGAGTCATCGGAGTGATGCTTGGTGATGAAAATAATGAAGGAGTTATTGTCAACCAATCTGTAACAGATGGGCCGGCGCATACGGCTGATATTCGTAATGGTGATATAATTGAGTCAATTGATGGACTGCCTACAAAGTCTCACCAAGACATTTTAAAAGCACTTAGCGGCAAAGGCCCTGGAAAAACTGTCCTTGTTAATATTAAACGTACAAAGGAAAAAATCCAAAAGAAGCTTACTCTTGGCGATAGACATATAACTTTTGGAATGTTTAATCGGAACCTAGAAATGAGCGGTAAGGTTTCTAAAAGAGTGGATGGTTTTAGAAATATCTTACAACACGACATACCCATCCGCCACACTGAATCTACCTCCCCTATTTTTAACATAGAGGGAAAACTAGTGGGCATCAATATAGCTAAAGCCAACCGTGCAGAATACTTTGCACTAAACAATACGGAAGTTTTTAATGCTATTTCTCGTCTCAAAAAAATAGCAATTCCTAAAAACGATTTGAGCCAAGAAAGTAATACATTGAGTTTAAATGAACTTAAAAAGATCCAAAATAAAGTTAAAAGCCTACAAGTTAAGGCTAGAAGTGTCACTGTTGGTCTGAGTGCGAGAGGAGCAAGTGGAAGTGGGGTTATCGTGTCTGAAGATGGGATTATTGCAACTGCTGCACATATAAGTTTAGAACCAGAAACTCCCGTAAAAGTTTATTTAGATAACGGCACTACCTACGATGCTATTGCTCTTGGTCTTCACTCAGATGCGGATGTTGCCCTCATTAAAATATCTAACAAGAACTTACCAAAACTCCCCTTTTCTAAACTGGTAAAGTCTAGTACTATCGACAAAGGAGATTGGTGCTTTGTCCTAGGGCACCCAAATGGTTTTGACCAAGAAAGAGGAAGTGTTTTACGAATTGGCAAAGTCATAGACGTGCGTAGTTATCTCATTTGGACTGACTGCACTCTACTTGGAGGAGACTCTGGTGGACCACTTTTTGACTTAAATGGAAATGTCATCGGAATCAACAGCCGTATTTTTGAGTCAAATGAAGATAATATACACGGTCCTGCTGATATACTTTTAACTTATTGGGATGAACTTTTAGATGGTAAAAAAATCAGTGACTCTAAGAAAAAAGCATTCCTTGGTGTCGGCACAAAATCAAATGGGATTGGTATAAAAATTACAGAAGTCGTCAAAAATTCATCAGCTGATAGAGCTGGAGTCAAAGTTGGCGATGTTATTCTGAGTATCAACCGCGAGCCAATATTGAATACAAATGAACTCGTTGAGTTCTTAAAAGATAAAAAGATTGGCAAAGAAATACTCATCAATCTAATTAGAAGTGGTGAAGAACTACAGCTAAATGCTACTCTTGGCTTACAGCCCTAGGTAAGCCTAAGTCTTCTTCATTGAAAAGATTGCTAAAATCTTTTATTTTGAATTTACTTTCAATTAAATTTTCTTGTTGTAGAACATCGACGATATGACCGAAATCCAAGCTATTTTGAACACATGTTTCCATCGCACCCTTTCTTCGGTCTTTATAATGTGCTTCAAAGAAATTCAAAAAATTATCACAAGCCACTTTCGCACTAGCAAGCTTATCATCGGAATCTTTAACTAAACAATAGTGAATGATCGTCAATCCTGATGGGGTCAAAGAATGCTTTTCAGCTATACTACAAAGAACTTTATAAAATTCAGGATCATTTCGTTTCAATAATTCCTCAAGACTATATCGCTTCCAGACCTTATTCATCACGTATAAAACGATAAGCAAAAAGGCTAATAAGGAAACGGTAAATATATAAAACTTAGTCATGAGTTTTTCGCTAAGAAATCTTTAGCTATTTCTCTTGCTTCAGAGTCCGCTTTAATTATTTCTTCTAAGCTAGGTTTCTTTATGAATGAATGTTTTTCTTCTGTATGTCGAATCACATCCCAAATTTTCAAAAAAGGAATCGACTCTTCTAAAAATGCCTCAACAGCGACTTCGTTTGCAGCATTGAAAACTGCAGGTGACGTTCCTCCTCTTCTCAGACAATCTTTAGCCATGTTTATCGAAGGAAAACGGTCATGATCGGGACCTTCAAAAGTTAAAGATACACCTTTAGTAAAATCCATCGGGGCGATACTACTTTTGTACCTTTCAGGATAAGTCAGGGCATACTGAATCGGAAAAACCATATCTGGATTACTCATCTGAGATAGGATAGAACCATCAGTAAATTCAACCATAGAGTGAACTATAGATTGTGGATGAATCACAACTTCAACTTGGTCTACGTCAGCATCAAACAACCAAACAGCTTCGATCAATTCAAGTGACTTATTCATCAAGGTCGCAGAATCTATAGTGATTTTTGGCCCCATGTCCCATGTCGGATGATTCAATGCGGTCTTACGAGTTATGCTCTCAAAGTCTTCTTTCGGGGTATTTCTAAAAGGACCACCACTACAAGTTAATAGGATACGGCGATACGAGTTATCTGACTGACCATCTAAACATTGAAATATAGCATTGTGCTCACTATCGACTGGAATCATTTTAACACCAGCTTTCGCGACTTCTGCCATAACTATCTCGCCAGCCATAACAAGTATCTCTTTACTTGCTAGTCCTATGTCTTTACCTGAACGAATTGCTTCTAGGACCGGCACTAAACCAGCAGTTCCAACTATTCCACATAGGACAAGATCTACACTAGGGTCAGAACACATCTCGACCATACCTTCTTCGCCGAGAGATGCTTTAGTGGAAGTAGTTAGTAGAGACTTAAATTGGGTAAAATTTTCTTCATGCTGAATCGAGGCGTACTTACAATCAAATTCATTCGCTATGTCTGCCACTTTTTCAAAACGAGAACCACCGGCAATACCAACAACATTGAATTGATCACTTAGGTGACGGACGACTTTTAAAGTACTATCGCCAATTGAGCCAGTACAGCCTAATATGACAATGTTCTTTTTTTTCATTTTAGCGCCATCGTAAGCAAGCAGTAAAATAGTGGGCTTACAAGAGTTAAGCTATCTACTACATCTAACACACCACCCATGCCTGGAATAAATGTGCCAGAGTCTTTCATACCAGAAGCTCTTTTTAAAGCGGACTCTGCAACGTCACCGATAAAGCCTAGTGTTGCAAAAACAGCACCTGTCGTGATGGCAATATTGACTGTGATAAATTCTTGACCGTCTAAGTGAAGTTTATCTCCAAGGATACTTCTCAAAAACAAAGCGACGGCAACACTTGCACAAATGCCGCCCAAAAAACCTTCCCAACTCTTACCTGGACTTAGCTTCGGAGCAATCTTGTGATTTCCTCCCGGCAATATCTTGGATGAGATAGTCCCTGTAAAGAACGCTCCTATATCACTAAACTTCGTGACAGCTACCAGATATAGAACAAGATAACGACCGAGCATGTCTGTACCTTTGAAGAAGTAAATTTCAGCAATGAACGAAAGTGTCCAGCCGATATAAATCAAACCTGCTATCGAGACAAAAAGTTTCGATAATCCGACCTTGTGCTCGTCTTCATTGAAAACTCTAAGGAATCCAAAAATTATAAAAATGATTGTTAGCAGCTCAAAGAAAGGGATTTCAAATTCGAACTGCAATAAGGGAGGTATGGAAATAAAGCCTATTCCTAAGCAGCCGATAAGAATTGTCATCTTAGTAAACCCCTTGAGGCCAATCTTTTCGGTCATTGCAAAAAATTCTTTAAGACCACCCGACATGACAAACAAACAGAAAACTGCAAATAAGCAAGCTGTTAATGTTCCTTCGATGAGTAGAGAACTAAGAATTATTCCACCAATGGTGAATCCACTAAAAAGTCTATACTTTAACATTTTGTACTCCACCAAAACGACGTCCACGGTTCATATAGTCTTCGATCGCTAAATCGAAGTCTTCCGCACCAAACTCTGGCCAAAACTTATCTACTATATGAAACTCCGCATATGAAAGCTGCCAAAGTAGGAAGTTGCTCAAACGAAACTCTCCGCTTGTACGGATAAGTAGCTCTGGATCTGGAACCTGTGCGGTGTAGAGATGATTTGAAAAAAGGTCAATGCTTATGTCATCAATAGACAATTGGTCATTCTTAACTTTTTCTGAAATAGTTCTTACTGCCGTCAGTATCTCTTGGCGACCGCCATAGTTGATAGCTGGCATAACTGTAATTGTAGTATTCTTCTCGGTTTTACTTTCTATCTGAGACATGGATTGAATTACATCATCTGGTAATTCTTGTCGATCGCCAACAAATTTCAAGCGAACACCTTTTTCCATCATTTGAGAAGTATATATGGAGATAGCAGAAATAAAGAGTCGCATGAGTCCATCGACTTCTTCTTGTGGTCTATTCCAGTTTTCGGTACTAAAGGTGTAAAGGGTCAGGAACTTTACACCTTTTGCTGCAGCAGCTTCAATCGTTTTGAGAACTGAAGTGACTCCTTGCTTGTGACCTTCTAGACGACTTAGTCCTCTAGCTTTAGCCCAGCGACCATTACCATCCATGATAATAGCCACATGCTCAGGAGTCTTATTCAAGTTATCAGCTGCCCCAGCGGCCATTCAACTAAACCTGGAAAGTTGCTTCGCGACCAGGACCAACTGAAACTATGCTAATTTTAGCGCCACATAGTTCAGCAACTCTAGCAAGGTATTTTCTCGCTGCTTCTGGAAGTTCTTCCATGCTGCGAGCTTCAGTCGTTGGAGACTGCCAACCAGGCATAGTTTCAAAAACAGGTTTTGCAACGTAAAGGTCTTCAGCTTCAACTGGCATGATAGAAGTAACTTCGCCGTTAACTTCGTAACCAGTACAGATCTTAATTTCTGTAAGAGTGTCAAGAACATCCATCTTTGTGATAGCGATGTCAGTTACACCGTTCAGCATCATCGCATAGTTTGTTGCAACAGCATCAAACCAGCCACAACGACGTGGACGACCTGTAGTTGCACCGAACTCTCCGCCCATCTGACGAAGTTGCTCACCGAACTCACAATCAAGCTCAGTTGGGAATGGTCCTTCACCAACTCGAGTTGTGTAAGCTTTAGTTACACCGATAACTTTTTTGATGTGAATCGGAGCTACACCAGCACCAGTACAAGCACCGCCTGTTCCTGTGTTACTGCTTGTAACATATGGGAATGTACCGTAGTCGATGTCAAGCCAAACGCCCTGAGCACCTTCTAGTAGAACATCTTTATCTTCTTGAATAGCTTTGTTGATTGTCACAACAGTATCGCTGATAAATGGCTTAAGTCTTTCGCCAGCAGCTTTCGCTTTTTGCCATTCTTCTTCAACATCTAAAACTTCAACACCAGCTTCTGCAAACAGTTTATTGTAGCGAGCGATGTTTTCTCTAAATTTTGATTCAAACTTTTCAGGTCTTAGGATATCGCCAGCACGCAAACCACAGCGGTTTACTTTATCTGAATAAGCCGGGCCAATACCTTTCTTAGTAGTACCGATAAGTTTATCACCACGCTTCTTTTCACTTAGGGCATCAAATTCACAGTGGTAAGAGAATACAAGTTGAGCGCGGTTACTGATCTGAAAGCGCCTAGTTATATCGATTCCCTGATCTAAAAGTCCGTCTAGCTCTTCTAGTAGTTGAACTGGATTGACAACGACGCCGTTACCAATCATACAAGTTGTTTTTTCGCTGTGAACACCTGATGGAATGAGGTGTAAGACATATTTCTTGCCTTCTACAATGACTGTGTGTCCGGCGTTGTTACCACCCTGAAATCTTGCAACTAAGTCAGCATTCTCAGAGAGTACATCTATGATTTTGCCTTTGCCTTCATCACCCCACTGGGCACCAATCAATACGGTTACTGGCATATCGGTAATTTTCCTGAATTTTTTAGAAAGTAAATTTTGTAAAATGAAGCAGAACATAGCCTCTAAATTGAGGATTGGCAAATCGACAAACGACTAATTATGGGCATTGAATTTCCGGGGCAAAAATCAGTAAGTTCCAAGCTCAGTTTTTTGAGCCAACTCGCGTCTTCGAGATTCAAAATCAACATCTTTAAGAAATCCTAGACAGACTTTCTTATTTGTCTGTTCAACCACGATTCGCTCTACACCACGAGCTTCTTGCTCATAACCATCAGCATAGCCAAAAACTGGCTTTCGAGAGCTCACAGTTATCTCAACCTTCTGGGGTGTAAAAACACTGTCTGGGTAAGGCCCTGTTGCAACACCACCGACGTACCAGGTTTTAGTATCTAACGGTAGTACGGCTGAACTTCCTCGTGCATTTAACGCAAAACCTGTAGTTCCTTGAGGAGTGGAGATAAAAACACCATTGCCTTTAACTTTGCGATCGCGAAAGTGGCTTAGTGTTCCTTCTATATTAAAACTGAGGTAATCGGCAATATTGCCACCACAAAAGATGTCATTGAAAGCAAGGTAACTGAGTTCTTTACCATCTTTTTGATAAAAAGTCCCTTTCATCAACTCAACTTCAACCAAGTGAACATCTGCCATAGTTTTAGGGATGAGGTCAACTTTGTTGATTTGGTTCATAAGGAAACCAAGAGTACCGCAGTTGATACCAAAAAGTAGCTTACCATTTGATGCCCTATTTCGAGCAGCCTTGGTCATACCACCATCACCAGCAGCAACTAAGTAAGCATTTGCTTTGGATTCGTCGTCAGTAGCGAGGCCGGACTTGTATAGGGTTTCATCAAGCCAGCGCCTTACACGATCGCTTCTTTCTGAACCAAGGTCCTTCTCATCTGGTAGGACTGGGTAATAAACTAGTTTTGTATCTTTCATTTTATCCTGAAAAAATGTCTAAGTTCACAATTATTTTGCCAGTGTATACCTGTCAACTCCAAGAACACAGAATTATAAATATTAAGAATATTCAACTTTTTGTACATTCTCACAAAATAGTACCAATATCAATTAATTCATAAAATACTGAATTTTAGATTTTTACGTTAATTTTAAATTATACTCAATTTGTACTTTTATTACCATTTTTAGAATTTACCTTATTGAAAAGTAAACTCTTTATTTCATTTCAAAGGTAAACTCAATGAGTGACTATAAAAAAATCCAGGAAGATTTCTGGTCAAAAGTAAACAACCCTCATTTTCATAAAAGTCTGATCCAGCTGTTTGACCACATGTCTGGTATATACCTATTCGCTAAAAATGAAAAAGGTGTCTTCATTCTTGCCAACCAACTCCACATAGACCGCTGTGGCAAAAAAACAGAAGAAGAAGTTATTGGCAAAACTGACTATGATTTCTTCCCTGTCTCACAAGCTGAAAAGTTTATTGCAGACGACAAAAAAGTTATGGAATCTAGAGTTCCAATAAATGATTTAACTGAACTTGCTTTCGACATCCATGGCAATATTGATTTTTTTCTAACCAATAAGCAGCCATTATTTTATAAAGATGGGTCAATCGCTGGAATAGTCGGCATAACTCAAAACTATAACATGGAGTGCAGAGACGCCGAAACTTACTATGACGTCTATCCTGCAATTCAGCACATCAAGGCCAACTATAATAAAGAAGTAACTATCCCCTCTCTTGCTCAGCTTACAGGCCTATCAATTCGTAAGTTTGAAGAAAAATTCAAAGAACACTTTCACGTTACGCCTAAGCAATACCTTACAAAAACGAGATTAAATATGGCCTGTGAGATGTTAATGAAGTCAGATATGCTAGTAACTGAAATAGCTCTGAAAGTTGGCTTTTATGATCACAGCGCATTTACACGACATTTTACAAAGAATCTCGGAATGACTCCTAAAGTTTACAGAAAGAAGTTTGGCAGAAAGTCTTAAGTATAAATTTATTATTAATGTTCCAAGTTCTGTGATGATGGAGCAACCTTTCTAATTCCCATCATCACCTTATTCTGTATTTTCATCTTTTCATTCCAGAATAGTTTCCACTGCTTTTCATCAGTAA
>JAJPOQ010000112.1 GCA_021232515.1 Lentisphaeraceae bacterium | reverse complement strand
CGGTTACAGACGGTAAGTATGTTTGGTTTTATAACAGCAGTGGTTCTTTTGGTTGTTGGACTGTGAGTGGAAAAAAGCTTTGGTTTAGAGAGTGGACGCCGAGGCCAATAGACCCTTATACAAGAATGTTTCAGCCATTTATTTCAGGTGATTTTATTTATCACATTCTCCCAGAGAAGGAACTCCGGAAAGGTGAGAAAAAGCTTTGGTGTTTCCTTCATGCCAGCAATAAATTAACAGGTGAGCATGTTTGGAAAGCAGAAGATGCTATAACCGTTCACAATGTTCCAAGCCTTGCGAGTCACCAAGGTCGACCGGCTATATATATCGGTCGTGGAGGTCCATATAAAGCACCAGAGAAACCTTATGGGCTTAGTTTGATTGACGCCCAAACGGGCAGGGCTATTTGGCGCTATGAGAACAGTGTGTCTTTTGCAACAGTGAACCAAGTTAGTGGCGAGTATGCCTATATCATGGAAGGAGCAACGAAGCATAAACCATCCAAAAAAGTGGGCTATATGCACTTGTTAAATAAGTTGGACGGCAAGCTTGTGAAGGAGATCCCACTCACACAAGAAATGGAACATTCTGTTTACGATGAAGCCTCAGCTAAGTATGTGAGCAAACTAGTTAAGATTAGTTTAAATATGGTTCGCTTTTCAGGTGTATTTCATAAGGGTTATTATTGGTTTGTAAATAGTAATGAATCTATTGGCAGGATTAATCTTCAAACGGATAAGATTGAACTAGTCGAAGTTCCCGTTCAGAAATCTAAAGATAGTTTTATTTGGAAGGAAAATCCGATAAAGAACGACATGTTGAACTCTCGTGGCGTCTTTGCTGCTGGAGACAAGCGAAGTGCTTTGAGTGGTTGGTCAAAAGGGAATACTAGATTTTGGCCGATGCCAACAGTATTAAATGATAAGGTCTACATCAACTCTTTGGTTGGTTTAACCTATGTTATAGATACCACAGTTGAGAAGCTTGATGAAAAGGCCATTTTATCAATAAATGACCTTGGCGAAGCAGGTGAGACTTGGTCCGGGAATTCCATTAGCTTTTCAGATGGGATGATTTTTCATCGCTCCATGAAAGAACTTTTCTGTATCCAGAATAAAGAATGAATTGAAAAAGTGTAAGATACAGTGTTGAATTTGGCTAGAGCTTTAATGTAAACTAGTTAACTTTTACAAAAGAATTAGCGCTTGTGTCGCAAATAATATGTGACCATTTCTTATTTTTGTATCATTAGAAATAACCAATTTTCTATCTTATAAAAATTTTAGTTTTCTTGATGTATGATTGTAAATAGCATCAAGGTAAGTCTGTTACTTTTCTTTGAAGCTACTAGGTAATTGTCTCAAGAAAAGTGGGATGCTCTCGACTAGATTATCATCGATATGAAGGTTTATGGAGTAGTCGCCAAAGTTTGGGAATTGCAGTGCGTGCATATTGAAGACGAGGTTTTGGGCAAATGAAACTGCGTCTGGACCCATATGAATTGGGAACTTCCCGGTCATCGGCGGAACAATGGATTTTCCGTCATCATTTGTGAAGTTGATTTTGACAGAGTGTGGGCCTTCTTCAAATTTAGAAAAACGAATTCTGAGGGCAATAGCACAAGTCGGGTGTTTGACTGGAGCTGCTGTCGAGCAGATGAGGTCAAAGCAGCCAAGGATATTTAATTTTCCATTTTGGTCAGTGGCGGCATCGCATAAGGTAAATACTTCAACTTTCATTAATAACTCTTTATCACTTCTTGAAGTTTTTCGAGAAAATTTTCGATTTCATCTAAGGTGTTTTGCCAACCAAAGCTAATTCTCAAAGCGCCAAATGCCGTGTCTTTGGGAACTCCCATCGCCGTTAGCGTTTTATTCGGAAGTTTTGAATCTGCAGAACAAGCACTGCCAACACCAACGTGTATACCCATGCTACTGAGAAAACGCATGATGATTGCGCCTTGGTAGCCTTTGATGGAAAAGGAAAGTATATATGGCGAACATTCCTCATCGGAATGAAAGATAACTTGCAGTGCTTTACCGCGTCCATCAGTTAATTGAACTAGGCCTTCACGACAAGCTTTGTTGAGTTTACGGGTTTGCTCGGCTTTACTTTCTTTGAGTTTACTATTTAACTCAGCGGTAAAACCATATCCAGAAATAGCAGCAGGATCCTGAGTTCCAGGTCTCAGGCCGCCTTGTTGACCACCACCATACATAAGTGGCTTGAGTTTTATCTTCGAGTTATAAATTAAAGCACCACAACTGTTGGGCGCATGAAACTTGTGGCCGGAAGTCGACATGAAGTCAAATTTACACTTTTGCCAATCAAGCTTGAGTTTACCAAAGCCTTGGACGTTGTCAGTATGAAAGTAAGCCGAACTTTTTTCATCTTCTAAAACTTTGCGAACGCCGAGTAGGTCATTTATCACGCCTATTTCATTTTGCAGAGACATGATGGAAACAAGTTTTGTTTTATCGTTTAGAAGACTTTTTAATTCATCTAAAGAGAATCGACCAGTTTTATCAACTGAAAGAGTATGGACGATGACGCCTTGTTCAGAAAGTTGTTTTAAAGGGTTCATGGTCGTAGGATGTTCTAGAGACGTTGAAATGATCTCATTACCTTGTTGCCAGTCTATGCCAAATAAAACAGTGTTGATGCACTCTGTACCTCCACTGGTCCAAAGAACATTGGTTTCTTTGGGAGCGTTTACAGCAGCTTTAACTTGTTGTTCAGCTTTAGTGATAACTTTACGGCAGTCACGGCTGTAGTCGTTGTCTGCATGTGGATTACCATAGAACTTTGCCATTTGCTGAGTATAAAACTCTAGTACCTCTGGGAGTAGTGGGGTTGATGCGGCATTTTCCAAATAAATGGACATTAGAGGTACTTCCTTAAAATGGGTTCTAGTTCTTCTTTTTTCTCTTTCGGAATGGCATCTATAGGTGTTAATAAACCTTTCGCAAGTGAAGTCTGGCAATTACACTCGGAGTTGATGGCTAAATTGGGAGTAGACTTAAGAATCAGTTCTTTGGCAAAAGCGGCATTTTTTAAAAGATTTTGGATGACTTGATCGACGGTTACTGCGTCATGGTCTGGGTGCCAACAGTCATAGTCCGTCACCATGGCGATTGTCAAGTAGCAGATCTCGGCCTCACGAGCAAGCTTTGCTTCAGAGAAGTTGGTCATGCCTATGACATCTATATCCCATTGTCTGAATAGTTTTGATTCTGCCTTTGTAGAAAATTGTGGGCCTTGGATATTTATATATGTCCCAGAGGCATGAACTGTTTGATTTTGAGCGAGAATATCACTTGCCGCGTCAAGTATCTGAGAAGACAGTTTCTGACAGCTTGGAGTGGCAAGGGAAACATGCGCCACGGCGCCATTTCCAAAGAAGCTTTGATCGGTTCTTTTGGTATGATCGATGTACTGATCGACAAGAACTATGTCACATGGTTTTATTTCTTCTTTGAGACTGCCTACAGCAGAGAAACTAAGAATAGCTTCTACACCGAGGCTTTTCATCGCCCAGATATTCGCCTTATGGTTTAACTCATGTGGTAAAAGCTTGTGTCCTTTACCGTGGCGAGTTAAGAAAAATATCTTCTGATCTTTGATTTTACCTTCAAGGATGTTGGCCGATGGATCTCCGTATGGAGTTTGAAGAGAATGTTCTTTTATAGCTTCGAGTCCATCTATATCGTATAGACCACTGCCGCCGATGATGCCGATATTCATTTAAAGCTCCACAAAGTTTTTGAGGTGGATGAAAGCTGCATTAATAGCTTGTTTGGTATAATCTTGTCTTACAAGTCGACCTTCACTCAGTAAACCTATGGCACCTTGTGAACTACCAATAGCTGCATTGTTGGTGTAGCCGGCAGCGCCGAGAGCTTCACTGATGTCGAGACCACGGCCTTTTACGAGGTCGGTTATTTCACGAGGGTACTCAAATGCAGAAGAGGTTCCGTAGTGGAAGGTTTCACCATTATAGATAACGCAGATACAGATATTCATATAAAGATTCTCTTCACCTGGGACGGCAAATATGCCATCTTCGAGTCCTACACTAAATGAAGTGTTATTAATTAAAGATTTTTTGGCTCGATTTTTGGCACCACGAAGAGTTTCTTCAAATGACTGAGGTTGTTCATTGACATCTGACTCGACATCTATGCCTGAAACGTCAAAAAGATCTTTGGAGTATTCAAGTAAGACGCTTTTGACAGCCTCTACTTTTACGGGGTTGAGAGAACCAACATTGACAGAATACTTCATAAAACTTGATTGAGTCCTTTGACAGTTTAGTTGCAGGTGATTATTTAAGCTGAAATGTATGATAAAATCTTCAGAACACAAGTGAAACTTTAAGGGACTATGGCTGCTGCATTTAAAAACTCAAAAAAAGCTCATGAATTCATCGGGCTGTGTCTTGGTGTATTAGCCGACAATAAACTAGTTAAACCTGAAGTTGAGTTTTTGAGAGACTGGCTTCGCCGTCATCCACGTGTTGCTGGAGTTTATCCTGTTAAAGGTTTATTTATCCGACTTTGTGAAATGTTGGAAGACCATACTATCGATGAAGCTGAAGAGAAAGAGCTCTTTCAGCATCTTTACGATCTGACTGGTACAGGTAAGAAAAAAAAGGGTACTCTTGAGAAGCTACCAGAGTTTTCTTCTACTGTAGAGTATACGGAGCCTATCCCGGAAGTTGATTTTGAAGGGAAAGAGTTTTTCTTATTTGGTCAGTTCATTATAGGAACTCCAGAAAGGCTTAAAGAACTTATTCACTCTAAAGGTGGTGTTGTTAGTGATACGCTGTCGGAGAAGACTGAGTATTGTATCTTAGGTGCTATGTCTTTGATTGACTCGACTATCTCAGAAGAGCTTGGTCGACAAATCAACTCACTGAGTCATGTTGGGATGAATGTTATGTCAGAAGAGAGTTGGGTTAGCCTCATCTTTTAGTGTTGAGAAGATAAACTCTTTAGTAGTATTTTTAGACAACTCGACTTTTAAAACCCTTTCTTTCAAAATCCATAATTAGCTTTTAAATTTTTTTTAAAGTCAAATGGTAGTAAAAAGTTTTCACCGCTAGATTTTTGCATTCCCTTGGCATGAATTCTGTGTGTCTTATCAGTTAAAATTTTGAAACCCTTTAACTGTGAGATAAATAGCTTTATGTCTGATACACCAGATTTTGACGCCACGCCTAAGCTAGTTGGCAAAACAGTTATACTTGAAAACCCTTCTGGCGAAGAAATGGATGAGGCGAAAGACAAAGTTTTAGTTGTTGAAGATGAAGATCAATTAAGAAACTTGCTAGCAGCTGTCTTAAGCTCAGAGGGCTACGACGTTGAAACAGCTCCGAGTGCAGATGCCGCTTTACCCCTTGTTGAAGAAAATTACTACAATTGTGTTCTTTCAGATGTAATGATGCCGGGTATGTCAGGTACAGACTTTTTACTTAAAGCTAAAAAGATACGTCCTGGGACTGAATTTATAATCATGACTGGTTTCCCTAAAGTTGATTCTGCTGTACAAGCGATGAAAGTAGGGGCTTTTGACTATGTAAGTAAACCCTTTGAACTTCACGAGATAAGAGAGCGTGTCAGTGCAGCTATTGAACATGGTAAAACCGCGGCTGAAGGTGGTATGGATGCAACTATTATCAGTGATAACTCAACAAGGTACCTCGCAGGATATGCTATAGTTCGCACTCTTGGTGAAGGTTCTATGGGAATCGTTTTTTTGGCAGAACGCACTGTGAATCAAGTTTCTAAAAAGTTCGCGATGAAGATCATCAAGAACAATACTTACTCAGGAAAAAATGAAGCAGTCGAACGCTTTTTTAAAGAAGCGAAAACTTCCGGTCAGTTAGATCATCCAAATATAGTCAAAGTACTGGAGCATGGTTACGCTAGAGAAGAGAATATCCCATACCTCGTTATGGAGTACTTCGAAGGAGTCACGCTTAAAAAAGCCATTCAAAATAATAAATATATAAGTTTTGAAGATAAGATTCGCATAGTTATGCAAATAGCTAGAGCGATAGGCGTAGCGCATAAACATTCTATTTTTCACCGAGATATAAAGCCTGATAATATCATGATTACCGAAGATAATTTTGCGAAATTAGCAGACTTCGGCATAGCTCAATTACCAGACTCAGAACAGACAAATGTGATGAAGATAATTGGTACACCATACTATCTCGCTCCAGAGGGCTATAACAGTCCTAAGGTTGGTAACCAAGCAGATATATACTCTCTAGGGACAGTTGCCTATGAGTTACTTCTTGGAAGTCGTCCGTTCGATGCAGAAACTATTTCAGCTCTCGGATTTAAAGTTCAAACCGAAAATCCGCTTGAGCCTTTAAAGATAGATAAAAACTTCCCAGTGAACCTTCAGTCTATTTTAGAGAAAATGCTTCAGAAAGAAACAGAGAAACGTTACAAGACAGGTGACGAAGTCGCCGATGACCTAGAGAAGGTTTTGAGTAACGGTTTTCAAAAGAAAAAAGTTTTACAACGTGTGAGTTGGAACACCTTATAGTGTGTGTATTCAGTGTGTCCATAGTGCAGTCGGGGAGACTGCGATACACTGAGGGGAGACGACAGCGGTGACTCGCTGTGGGATAGGGGCTGTATCAAAAGTCTCTTCAAAA
>JAJPOQ010000022.1 GCA_021232515.1 Lentisphaeraceae bacterium | reverse complement strand
TTAGTTTTCTCTTTGTTACAATTGGCATGACACTCACCTTCAAACTAGCAGGGTTTTCTTGGTCTCATGCCTTAGCAGTTGCCCTTATTTTCGGCGCCATCTCATCTGCTACAGACCCTGCTTCGACTTCAGCAATCATCTGGGAGAATCGTGCCCGTGGAACTCTCAGCAGTACCGTCATGTCGATCATTGCCTTAGACGATGCCCTAGCGATGGCCTTATTTGGTACTAGTCTAGCTTTTTGTGAGCTACTTCTAACTGAACATGTCGGCACCTACACAGTCGCCATTAAAATAATCCTAAGTACAGCCGGGACTTTATGTGTTGGTTTAGTACTCGCCTACATCCTCAATATGCTATTTGAAAAAATGCCTCGGGACAAACGTATCGTCCTAACTATGGGAACTTTACTTCTGACCATCGGCATAACGCGTCGTTTCAACTTAGATGTTATCTTAGGAACAATGCTTTTAGGTTTTATTCTGACAAATAAATCTCCTCGCCGTTCTGTTGAGGTTTTTAAGATATTTAAAATTTTTGCATCGCCAATTTACGTCGTTTTTGGAATTCTAATCGGCGCCAGAATGAATCTCTATGAGACGCCACTCTGGCTATGGGCTGGTGTATTTACTTATGTGTTTTTTCGTTGCTTTGGAAAAATATGGGGTTCGAGACTTGCCGGCAAATTTTCAAAATGTGAAGATGTCATTAAAAATAACACCGGCATGTGTTTACTTTCACAAGGTGGTATAGCTGCCGGTATGGCCATCATTGCTGCCCAACAGATCAGCACTATGAATCCTGAGGCTGCAAGACTCGGCGACCTCTTAGTCTACGGCATAACATCCAGCACTCTCATTCTACAATTCTTGTCTCAGCCATTTCTTAAAAAGGCATTAACGAATAGTGGTGAAGCTGATAAAAATATAACCAAAGAAGATGTCGTCGCTCAGTGGAATGTAAAAGATGTTCTCCACGATACAGATGCGGTAAATGAAGCTGCGCCACTAACAAGTGTCATGGCGAGATTTTCCAACGAGGACTTCTTGTCATTACCTGTCGTCAATAAAAATAAAGAGATAGTCGGCACCATATCTCTCGATAATATGAAGGAACTTTTAACAGACCAAAGTTCATGGATGTGGATTCTCACCGCAGATGTCATGGACCCTGTTAAGGACACCTTTTATTTAGACACGCCTCTCGAAGATGCATTGAGCGTTATGCAAACTGTCAATCTAGATGAAGCGCCAGTCTTAAGGTCTGAGAACGATCCAACGCTTGTAGGAGTTATCACCTTGCCCTATACTAAGATCTCAATTTCGAGAGAGATACTTAAACGGCAGGGTGAAGTTGACAGGGTTTAAACATGTCTAAGAAGAAACTTATCAGTGAGTGGTGGTTCAATGAAAGCCTCATTATCACTGTTATTATTATCAATGCTATATCCATATTTATATACGCATTTCCAAATCTTGATCGACGCTTGGAGCTCACTCTTATCGCGATTGATGAGCTTTGTGCCTTATACTTCCTTTTCGAAGTCATCATCAAGATAAAAATTATTGGCTTTAAAAGTTTTTGGGAAAGAGCATGGGACCGTTTTGACCTTATACTCGTCATCATCACCTTACCGGCAATAATAGAACCCTTCTTACCTCCTGATCAGTTCATCCACGTTATTGCTAGTTTAAGACTACTCAGGTTGATTCGCCTACTCAAGCTTCTTAAGTTCATCCCAAATAGCACCATGCTTATCTCTGGTTTAAAGCGAGCTCTAAAAGCATCCATCGGAGTCGTTCTATGTCTGTTCATTTTAAATGTCATTTTTGCTCTAGGAGCAACCATTTTATTTAGAGATACGCAAGGCGCTGAACAGTACTTTCAAACTCCGATAGACTCTATGTATACCATGTTTAAAGTCTTCACCGTTGAAGGTTGGTACGAGATACCAGACATGATCGCTGAATCAGACAACCCAACATGGAAGATCTGGTTAATGAGAAGCTACTTTACGCTTTCAGTGGGAGTTGGTGGTCTTCTAGGTTTGTCTCTTGCCAATGCAATCTTTGTCGATGAGATGACTTTGGATAATAACATCAAACTAGAAGGCATGATTGAAGAGCTCACCAAAGAGATAAAAGATCTCAAAGGTAAGCTCGACGATAAAGCTTAGTCACGCATCGTGACAAACTCTTCTGCAGAGGTTGGATGAATCCCGATAGTACGGTCAAAATCTTCTTTTTTAGCCCCAGCTTTTAGAGCAACAGCCATTCCTTGAATAATTTCACCTGAGTATAAACCACCCATGTGAATTCCAAGAACTTCATCCGTTGACTTACGAACAATCATTTTAACCATTGTTCTTTCTTCACTATCTGTCAGGACAAGTTTCATAGGTCTAAAACTTCCATCATAGACTTTTACATCGTCACCAAACTTCTCGCGGGCTTTAGTTTCAGTCAATCCAACTGTTGCCATCTCAGGTTGACTAAATATTGCTGTTGGAATGAGTTCGTAGTCAACTTCTCTAAAACCATTGCCAAATAAATCGTGGGCCACAAACATACCTTCAGCAAGCGCAACGGGAGTCAATTGAACTCTGTCAATCACGTCACCAACAGCATAAATAGAAGGACACGAGGTTTTAAACTTAGCATCAACTTTTACCGCACCTTTTTCATCTAACTCAACGCCTGCAGTCTCAAGTCCAAGACCTTGAACATATGGGTGACGACCAGTTGCATAAAGCACCTGATCAAAGACTTCCTTACCACCTTCTTCGAAACTAACTTCTAGGCCATCATCTGTTTTCACGATTGACGAGACATTGCTATTAAACTTTAAATCGATCTCTTTTTTCGTCATTTCATCTCGGATAAATGTTCTCATCGAGTCATCGAAACCACGAAGAAATAAATCGCGTCTGTATGAAAGTGTAGTTTTCGAACCCAAGCCATTCATTATGCCAGCGAATTCAACTCCGATGTATCCTCCACCAACTACCAAAAATCTCTTAGGCAGCTCTTCAAGATAAAACATCTCGTTTGAAGAGATAACATGCTCTGAGCCTGAGAAGGTCGGAATAGTCGGACGACCGCCGGTAGCTACTAATATATACTTCGCCGTAAATTCTTTATCGCCACACTTAACTGAGTTTGGTCCAGTCACAACAGCTCGTTCTGGAAAGACTTCTACGCCTGCTCTATCTAGAATACCCTGATAGATCTTATTTAATCGAGCTATTTCCTGATCTTTATTTTTGATCAACTTGCTCCAATCCAAAGATATATCATCGACGTTCCAGCCATAGCCTGAAGCCATATGAAACTCTTCCATAAAGTGAGATGCATAAACTAGTAGCTTCTTAGGAACGCAACCAACATTTACACAAGTTCCACCCATAAAGCTTTCTTCAGCCACGGCAACTTTTGCCCCTAATTGAGCCGCTATACGAGATGAACGCACTCCACCAGAACCGGCACCAATAACAAAATAATCGTAATCAAAACTCATAGTCATTCCTCTCTAATCAAAATACTTGTGCTGACAACCTTGCCAGTCTTCAATGAAAAACTCTTTACCATCTTGCGATACATAATTGTGCCCAACCGGCACCTTACCAAAACCACCAGGCACGTCTATAACATAGTTGGCCTGACAGAGTCCTGAAACTTTACCTCGAAGTTCTTTCATCAACTCCTGACCACTGGTTAAATCGACTCTAAAGTGCGAAGTCCCCTCAGCTTTATCTAAGTGATGCAGGTAATAGGGTTTCACTCTATTCTTTACTAAAGTCCGAAAAAGTTGTTCTAGTTTTTCTGAACAATCATTTACACCTTTAAGTAAAACGCTCTGGCTTAGTATAGGAATACCTTCTTTCTGAAGCTTTTTAAGAGCTAAACTCACGCCGTCATGTATTTCTTCGTGACTATTACAATGGACAACGATAAAAACAGCCTTCTCTGACTCCAACGCTTCAAGTAAACCTGCCGATACTTTTTCTGGGCTCACTATAGGAAGCCTTGTATGGAAGCGAATAACCTGAACATGTTCTATATCGCTTATGCGCTTAACAAGTTTTGCCAGTTTCTCGGGAGCAAGAACAAATGGATCTCCTCCAGAAAATATAACTTCAAATATTTCTGGAGTTTTCTCGATATATTGGATAGCAGAGTCTATTTCTTCATTAGACAGTATCTCTTTGCCTCTACCAACATTCTCCCTTCTAAAGCAAAAGCGACAATAAACTTCGCAAACATGAAGCGGCTTAAACAATACTCTGTCAGGGTAACGATGAACTATGCCTTTAACAGGTGAATGAATCGAGTCTCCAATCGGATCATCTAGTTCGTCTTCTTTAACATCCAATTCTTCTATCGCTGGAACATACTGTTTTAAGACGTCTGGAGAACTCGTATTTTCTAACACACTCTTAGAAATAGAAACCGAGAATTTTTGCGCAACCTTTTCCAAACCAGTCAGTTCTTCACTAGTAATCAAGTCCTTATCTAGTAATGACTGACAATTTTTAATATTATTTTTTGTGCTCATTTTCAGAGCATATAACAAAAAATAAAAAATTCTTTTAAAACTTTGTCAAAATTGACGTATTAACCAGTATCCATTAGTGAAACATGCTTAAAAATTTGAAATGGGCAAGATTTAAAAATAAATTCTATAAAACACAGGCCGGAGACAAAACATGAATAGACGTACCATACTAAAAGGCGGAGCAGCTACCCTTTCGGGAATGCTCATGGCAAATACTGCACTTGGCAGAAGAAGAAAGAACACTATGAAACACCTAGTATTCATTCAGTTGAATGGTGGTGCTACTCAGTTCGAACTTTGGGATCCGAAGCCAGGTAATAAAAATGGCGGTACTACCAAAGGCCTTAAGACTCAAATCGCTGGACGTCAATTCTCTGAGTACCTACCTGGTATGACTGAATACTCAAACAACATGGCTGTTGTTCATACTACTTCTCGTATCGGTGAGCATGAACTTGCACGCTACTACACTGGATCAGGCGGTTTCGGTCCTAACCCAGTTCTAAAACACCCAGGCATGTGCTCAGTTGTTGGTTGGGGACTTTACAATGAAAATAATGACCTACCTCCAGTTGTTTCTCTTGGTGGTGGTCTTACTGCTGGTTTCCTAGGAAATGCTTACGACCCTTACCAAGCTGGTGGCGATCTTAAACTTGCTGTTAACGGCATGTATAAAAAAGCTGTTGTCAAAGGCGACAACATGCGTGATGAGTACTACAAAGTTTCTCCTCTTTCTAAAAATGACGACTTCAACGAAGAAGTTAAGCACGAATCAAGAGCTTCAAGACTTGCTCTAGGTATCAGCAATAAAGCTCTAGACATCTCTGGTGAGTCTGAAAAGACTAAAGAAGCCTACGGACGTGGTTTCGGTGAACAGTGTCTTAAAGCAAGAAGACTTCTTATGTCTGGTGTTCCTGCGGTTCACCTAACACTTGGTGGTTGGGACATGCACGAAAATGTATTCGAAAGATGTGCAACTAGAGTTCCTGTACTAGACCAAGCTGTTTCTCAGCTTGTTAAAGAACTTAAAGCTATAGACCTTTTCGATCAGACAATGATAATGATCTCTGGTGACTTCGGTCGTACTCCAAGAATCAATAACGACGAAGGTCGTGACCATTACCCTCGTAACACTCCAGTTGCTCTTATTAGTGGTGCATTCAAGAAAGGTATCGCTGTTGGTGATTCTGGTCCTGACGGAACTTCTGTTAACAACATGGTTAACTTCGGTGCTGTTAGTTACAGTGTTTACAAAATGATGGGTATTAACCCTCGTGGTCAATTCGAAGATATCTCTGGTAGACCTCTTCGTTACTGTCCTTCTGATACTGGTATCGAAGGCCTAGCATAATTTTAGGAGAAATTTAATGATGAAGAAGTGGCTAATAATACTATTACTGGCTCTTCTTCCATCTCTTCAGGCTGTCGAATATGCGAACCCAAGTGAGCTAAGTAGACGTATTTACCTGGATTTGTTGGATAGAACTCCAACGGTGGAAGAATACCACAGAGCAAAAGGAATCATTGCTTCTGGCAAGTATGCATCACTTGTAAAAGAGTTGATGAATAAAGAAGAATACTTCGACAACCTTGCTAGTAAGATGATAAAGCACTATTCTCCTGTTAAAGGGGAAAAAACACATGACTTTGTTTCTTACCTAAGACTCAAAAAACATGTGCGTGATAACTACTTAGGTCCAAAAAGTGATATTAGAGATTTTGTAAATGACCTGCTCACAGCAAAAGGTGTAGCGGCTCAAAACAATATGGTTCTCTTCTACTCAAACTTTGAAGACTCAGCTAAGATGACTGCTAGACTTTCAGCATCTATTCTTGGTGTACCTATGAAGTGTGCTCAGTGTCACGATCATAAAATTCACCCAGACATAAATGTCAACCATTTCTGGTCTATGGCTGCTTTCTTTGAAGGTATGGACAAGAAGATCGTTGCAACTATGGCAGACCTTAAGAAACTTGAGAAAAACCTTGCAGATGACAAGTACAGTAAATCTCTTGGAAAAGAGAATCTTGCTAAGACTCTTGAGTGGGTTAAACTTGAAAACGATGAGAAAAGTATCTACTCAACTTTCTCTGAGCTAGAAAACATGGGTCGTTCTGGTACCAGAATGGGACTTACTGAAGAAGCTTTAGAAGAAATTGACTTCGATGACGAAGACACTCCTCTTCAAGCTCCTCAGCTTTTCATCAATGAAAGTGTTAAAAGTATCAAAGCTCTTAAGATCGACTACGAACTAGACGGTATGGAGTACACAAGTACTGCTTCTCACTTCAAAAGAGATAGAGCACTAAGTGAAACTGCTCGTCCTCGTGACGTTCTTAGTAAATGGATGTCTTGGAAAGAGCCACTCTATATGTCTCGTGCTGTAGCTAACTGGGTTACAAACTGGTTCATGGGTCGTGGTTACATCATGCCATTCTACGACACTTACAAAGTTGAAGGACCAAATGGTTCACAACTTGATAGATATGCACAACTTTTCATGCGTAGTAAATTTAACATTCACGCTATCGTACGTGCTTTCGTTATGTCTCCTACATATAGAATGAAAAGTAGCATAAAGAGTGATGAAGAGAAATTTGCTTTCTTCAAGTCTCGTCGCATCCGTCACCTAAGTGGTACTCAAGTTGTAAATAGCTTGAATCGTCCTTATGACGAAATCACTAAAGGTCTGAATACAGACGCTGCTCTGAAAAAACTTTATAGAGTTGCTGTTTATAAACAACAGCTAGTCGATAAGATCTTCCCTGTCTCAATTGATGACACTGAAGTTGCTTATAAAGGTACTCTTGTTCAAGCACTTAAGCTTTCAACTGACTCTAAATTTTTAGCATATGCTGATAAATTAGCGAAAGGTTCTTTTGAGAGATTCCGTGGTACGACAACAACTGAGTTCCTTGACTACATTTTCGCGAAGCTTTATACTAGAGAACCTACTAAACCAGAAATCGCCTTCTTTAAAGCTAAAATTGACTTTTCTAAGTCTTACAGAAGCTCAGGTGTTTTTGAATCAGTTTGGACTCTTATGAATAGTCCGGAGATGAGACTTTATTAATGATCCTCATCTAAGGATCTAAAACAAAACAAAACGTGTTGGTGGAAATTAGTAATATATGAAATTACATATCCTTGGCGGATCCTTAGATGGAAAGGTCCTTCCTTTTGAAGGGCCTTTAATCACGATCGGCAGAGAAGAATCAAACATTCTAACTCTGGCCGATCCTGGTGTTTCTGGGCGTCACGCTTTCATTGAGAAAATTGACGGTAAATGGATCATTTACGATACAGGTAGCACAAACGGTGTCGTTCTTGACGGCTCCAAGATATCTGAAAAAGCTACTCTAGAAAACTCTCAAACAATAAAAATTGGTGTTGTTGAACTAAAAGTCCAACTAGAAGAAGCGCCCGCTCCAAGTGCAAGCCCTGCTCCTAAAGCAAAACAAGAAGCACCAAAGAAAGAAAATAAGATCTCAGTCTCGTCCGATAAAAAGGACAAGAAACCTAGTCTTAAAACATCTTCAAAAAAAACTCCTTCACTAAAACCTACTTCACAGAAAACAGCTTCCTTCAAAGTTGAAAACTCTGAAGAGATGGATGAGCTCATGCAAGAAAAGGCAGAGCAGAGAAAACAAGCACGTAAGATGGCGAAACTTAAATCACGCCTGATAACTGCTGGAGTTCTAGTTGCCCTTTTCATCGTCGGGTTGATCGTTTATCCAAAAATCACACGAGCTTATAACAATGCCCAACAGGCGAAGCAAGACCAACTAAATGGGTCTAGCGAAGAACCGACTAAAGCTAAGTTTGTCTATAAAGACAACGCTCCTAGAAAACGCGGTCCTGAACTTCCTGCAACTATGCCACTGTATATTCAATCCTACCCTTCTGGGGCAACGGTTGAAATAGACGGTAAAGTTGTTGGTAAAACACCTCTCGAACTCTTTGAGTTCAAAGCTGGTGCTCACGTCCTTACTATCTACAAAGATGGCTACTGGGCGACAGAGTACGCTTTTTCTCATCCTCATAACCCTATTCAAATCCACACACTGAGACAAGAACCATTCTCAGCGTTAGTTACTTCAGAGCCTACCGGTTCAGCTGTCACTATTGGTGGACAGATTCGCGGTCATACGCCTTACCTACTGCGAAACCTACACGAAGGTTATACAAATGTAACTCTACGCTCTCAGGGCTATGAGCCGACTTCTAAAGAGTTTGAGATAACGCCTAAGTATAATAGACGTTTCATCAACCTTAAACATTCAAATAAAGCTGGTGCTATCAAAGTCATTACTCGCCCTCCTGGAGTAAAGATCTTTATGAATGGCGACTTCTTAGATCACACAAAAGCGAAAGAAGAACTAGCCTTAGTTTCTGACCCGCTTGAGCTTAAAGGTTTTGTCCCAGGAACTTACCAGATGAAGATTTCTTCTTTAGACGGCAGTGAAGACAAAGTTATCCCTATCACTCTCATTGGAGGTCAAGTGACCGAAATCAACGAAAGTCTTTGGATGATCAACTCAGTTTTAACTCTAGACGATGAATCTAAAGTCTATGGCTTCCTCGTTAGTAAAGAAGCAAATGGCGATGTCGTTTTTTCAGAAGAGAACGGCAAAGAGAAAAAGTATAAAGCTGCACAGGTTGCTTCTGTAGGTCCAGCCACTATGAGAGACAAATATGGTTTCAGTGATGGTATCGAAATAAGCGCTGACAGGTTCCAACCTATACTATCAACAATCCACGATGAAGAAGACAGCACAGACTACGATGATCAAATCGAAGCTGCTAAGACTTTAAAAGTTTCATCTAGCGATGTTGAGTCAGACATAGAGAACTTAGATTTGTTCGAGATGATGACCAAGTACAAACATACAAATATGGAAATCTCCGGAAATGTATCATTTGTTCGGGAAGGCGAGTATCAATACTCAATAGTGATTGACAATCGCATAGAGTGCTATCTTGAAAAAGATGATACTCCAGAACAAAAAGAGCAACTGGTAAATATCCAAGGTAAAAATGCTACCATCAAAGGCTTTAGTCTTGGTGTCCGCGGCTTGGACCGAATTGTCTTAATAAATTCGAGTTATAAATAATGAAATACTTACTTACACTCCTACTCACATTTAGTTCTGTTCTTTTTGCACAAGAAGATTCCATGAGAACTTTTGCCAATGCTGACTACAAAGTCAAAGCATACTTAGTTCCAGATGTAAATCATGAATTTGTTGCTAAAACAGGAACTCGTGTTCGCATAACTGTTGAACTCATTAATAATGGTAAAAGCCGCTTCATACTAAAACAAAGCAACTTCATCACTGCTGCACTTTTAGTTAAAGCTAGAGAAATAGACTTCCCTCTTCACATTGAGAAATACACTCAAGAGCAAATGCTCAAAGCAAGAGAGACAACTATCTCAAATAGAATCAAAAATGTTACAGAAATGAAAGATGATGAAGCTATAAGATACGCTAAGTTACTCTATCCAGAAGATAAGCTAACTAATAAAGCTGGCTTACTGCAGAAACTTGAAGGCATGAAAAAAGCCATTCAGGGTATGAAAAAGGCTGTTACATCTTTCGATAAATCTAAAGTAGTAGAACCTGGTTCTAACTTTGTTTTTACTGCAACAGGTACTTTACCTGCAGGAAATGACAAGCCTGAGGATTACTGTGATCTTTCTATCCGTATCGTAAATTCGGACAACAAACACATAAGTATTCCAGTACAAGGTATCTTCTATTAATGATGAAATTTCTTATACCCTTTTTACTAATCATCAGCTCTGCTTTTAGTGCAGAACTTACTCTTCAGCAAAAACTTTCTCTGAAAATTCCTAGTTTTAAACTAGATAAAGCAACTCTAAGAGAAGCAATCAGTGAAGTGCGAAAGCAAGCTAAAGCTGTCGATCCAGATAAAAAGGGTATAAATATCATCGTTCAGTATTCCAACTCTAAGGATACTACAGAGATAACTCTGAACTTAACAGATGTACCTATCCAAGATGCTATAGGCTACATCTGTCAAAGTGCGGGTTTAAACATGAATCCATCTGGTAAAGTTGTACTCATTTCTAAGGATCTAAAGAAATCCTTGACCACAAAGTTCTACCGAGTGGGTAACAGCTTCAAAAGTTTTGTTAATAATAAAAAACCAAATAATCTATCTAAGAATGACCTTATTAAGTTTTTTAAAACCATGGGAGTCAGCTTTCCTCAAGGATCAACCATCGCTTATATCTCCAGCAAAAACATGGTTAGCTTGACAAATACTACAGACAATCAGAAGAAAGCTAAAGAAGGACTAGCTGCCTTCAATATTCTTCGTTAATTCGTCCATGGCATCTACCTTGCGTAAAGACTCAGATAGACTTTACGGAAAGGATGAGTAGAGGGGCATTTACTATTTAAGTGTATCTTTCTACGACAAAGAAATGTTATGAGCGACTACAAAACTATACTGACGACCAAAAAAGCCGAAAGCGCTCACACACTTGTCGGCATTCTCAAACAGCACAATATAAATGCCCAGGTCAATTCTCAAAATGATAAGCATGACCTACAAGTCCTGACAGATAAGGTCGAAGTGGCCAAGATCATCGTTAATAAGCACATCAAAACCCCTAAAAAGAAAAACATCGGCTTAGCTCACGAACTCATTTCTACTGACTGTCGAGTTACCTTCGCCCTTCTTGCTCTCACTATTATAGTCTTTTTCTTGTGTTCCTTTGGGAAATATATGGATAACGCCGACTTCCTTTTCTACACCGACATAGACTATATACGCTCAGTCAAAGCAAATCGTTTTATTGAAGTAGCGCAGTACAATAATAACTTGGACGAAATAAAAAGTGGCCAAATTTGGCGACTACTCACACCCATTTTTCTACATAAAAGCTTAATTCACTTTTTATTTGCCTGTGTATTCTTAGTTTATTTTTGCCGAACTATCGAAGACATAAGCGGCAAAGTCTACCTCATCGCCTTAACAGTCTCTTCTGCGCTCTTAACTAACTATATAGAGTTCAAGTTCAACAGTGCCCACTTTGGTGGCATGAGCGCCATCACAGCAACTCTTTATGGCTTTGTATGGATGCGCTCACTTACAGACGTCAAGTACGCAGGAAAGATCACACCAGCACTTCACATGTTTGTTACAGCCTTAATCTTATCTGGCTTTCTCAACCTCTTTTTCGTGAATAACAAGTTCGGGACTATTGCAGGCCTCATCTTAGGCGTCATTTGGGGTGGATTTTCAGCTAAGTTCTTGCCTCAGAATCGCTTGATTCCAAAAAAGCAAAATCTCTACTGAAAAAAGTTAAAAAAAGCGCAAAACTCAGCTTGCGGAAAGAAGGATTCGAAATACTATATGTGCACTTAATGATTGGTGGGGTTCCCGAGCGGTCAAAGGGGGCAGACTGTAAATCTGCTGCGTAAGCTTCAGAAGTTCGAATCTTCTCCCCACCACTTCAGCCTTAGTTCTAACGAACTAAGGCTTTTTTTATGTCTGGATTTTTTTTATGTCTGGATTTGATGTAGTGGTGCTTAAATATACAGATATAAAAAGGCTAATGAACAATAAGTCCATTAGCTAGTTTCAACTGAATTCATTCAATCCGTTTTTCTTACTGCCTATAGAATAATTCTGAGTACAGCAAATGAACTAAATCACAAACTCACGCAAAGCTGAGTAAATTTATAATTATTTAGTACGCTCTTTTGAAAAGACATTACCCATTGGTTTAAGAGGCAGCTCTTGCTTCCATGCCTCAATCATCGCTAGTAATTCTTTCGCTGTTTGAGTTTTTTCTGTAGCGATATTTTTTTCTTCAAAAGGATCATCAATTAAATCATACATTTCAAAATAACTTCCATCTGTATTTGAAAGCAGTTTCCAACGATCAAAAGCAACTGCATAAGCAACCCAGTGAAAACCTTTTTTGCGAGACTCTGACCAACCGGCCTTCATTCTCCAAAATAAAGGTTTGATGCGCTCAGGCTTCAAATTTACTCCATTGAGAGCGTCCAGTTGAGATACCCCATCAGCTGTATACGACTTTGGTAATTCTGCTTCTGCAATCTCACAAAATGTTGGCAGTAAATCGACCGCAGATATAGGAGACAAAGTATTTACAGCTCCTGCTTTTACTTTACCCGGCCAGCGCACGATAAATGGAACACCAACACCACCTTCAAATAATGAGCCTTTATAACCTTTTCTGCCACCAGTAACTCCTTTAGCCGCATTTATTCCCCACCCTGCGCCAGTAGCAGTATCATAAGAAAGCTTTAGTTCACCTGGTCTCTTAGCTCTTGCTGGGCCATTATCAGAACTAAATATAACCATTGTATTATCTGCTATCTTCAAACGGTCGAGTGTATCCAACACTTCACCTATACGATCATCAGCATGTGAAAGCACAGAAGCATAGATGTTATCCTCCTCCTTCAAGTTCTTAAAGCGCCACTGATACTTTGGAACCGTATGAAAAGGAGTATGTGGTTCGTGAATCCATAAATTGATGAAGAAAGGCTTACCTTCTTCATGAGACTTCTCAATAAACTTATTGGCATGCATAGCATCCTCATGGACAGGCATCTGCTCTCCAGCACAGTTAAAGGCTCCATAAGTTTCGTAGCCATACTCAGAAGGCAAGGGCGAATCTGGGATCATATTATTTGATAAGTGCCACTTACCAAAGTGAGCTGTTCTATATCCCGCCTTCTGCAACATTCTTGGCAATAAAGGAGCTTTTGTATCAAGCCAATCCGGCATACCTCTTTTTTGATTATTTGGTACCCAAGCGAAATGTCCATCAATGCTGTAACGAGCTGGAAAGTGCCCCGTCATAACAGAAGTTCTGCTTGGTGAGCAAACTCCACTGGCAACAGTAAAACGAGTAAAGTCTGTACCTTCTTGGGCTAAGCGATCTATATTTGGAGTTTTGATATATGGGTGCCCATGACAGCTTAAGTCACCCCAACCCCAATCATCTGCGAAGATAAAAACTATGTTAGGCTTTTCAGCGCCAAACATAGATAGATTTAAAATAAAAAAGAGAGTCAGTACAATTTTCATAAGTATGCCTTTTTTGTGTTTTTATTAAATACTAAACACATCCTCAGACTAACTGCTACTGAACTTCGCCTTGCATATTTGTCAAAAACACTGATCAATCGACATTACTTTTTACACTCAATAAGTTTCTTTTATAAAATGCTCTGCTAAAGTCTAAAAAATAAATTCTTGGTAATCCTTGATTCGGCAGTCTATATACCTGATAATTATTATATCTCATGACTAACTTTGGATTGGATAAAATGTTCTCGCGACTCATTAACATATGCTTTATATTTTTTGTAGTCTCCTGCAATAAGGCAAAACAAGCAGATGAGCCAATCATCAACACTTCAAAAACCGTCATTTTATACAGCTGGAAAGAGTACACTTCTCTAAATGTTCTGAAACAGTTTGAGCTGGAAACTGGCATAAAAGTAGTCCTCAAAGAATTCGATACGATCGAAGAGCAATTGGCAAACTTGAGAGCCAACCCTGAATTCTGTGACTTAACAATTTTTGATAGTCATATGGCTAAAGACCAATTTATCGGCATTAAGCTTATAAAAAAGCTAGATACTCAAAAACTAAAAAATATAGATAAGTACACAAAACACTTTCAAGAATTTAAAGAGATAGGCGTTCCCTACTCATATGGCGCAACAGGGTTTGCTATCGACACCAAACAGGTGACGAAAGAATATACCGATTATTCTTTTCTATATGAACCTCAATTTAAAGGGAAGGTGGCCATTCTCGATGACCCTGTTGATTATTTCTTGGCTTCATTGACTGCTGTAAAGTTTGATTATCGAGCGCGAAATGTATTCACCGATGACATAATTAAAAATATTAACACCTTTACAGACAAACTTATTGCCAATGAACCACGCATAAACGAAACTTTTTCAAACCTAGATGACTTAGTCAGTGGTAAAATAGCCATAGCTCATACTTACAGTGGTGATTGTGCAAGCTACCAACAAGAAAACCCGCACATCAAGTTTCTCATCCCTCAAAATGGCTTTAACGCATGGTCTGAAAGTATTTGTCTTACAACAAACGCTCCAAACGAGACAAATGCTTATAAGCTTCTCAACTACCTTTCAACTCACAAGGCTGCAGCTGAATTCTCAAATGAATTTTACTATGCAAATGGCATCCAAGGTTCTGAGAAGTACATGACGAAAGAAATCCGTGAAAACCCTTTGGTAAATATGTCAGAGCAAGATCGTAATAAAGCTCGTTACTATTTAAAAAGTAAAGAAGATAATGCGCTAACACAACAACTTTTTGCTAAGTTTAAAGTAGGCATCAAAAATGAAGAATAAGATTAAAAAAAGAATTCTTCTTCACTTTCTTGCCTTAACAACAGTCACTGTTTTACTCATCACGTTTACTTCTTTATTCTTCATAAAAAAGGCCGCCTTATCCAAGTATCACGTAACCTCAAAAAGTTTAGCAAAAGAACTCTTACACAACGTTAACAACGTCTATATAAGTTCATTTCAAAATGCGTCTATAATAGCTCAAAATGACAGAGTTTTATCGGCACTTGAGAATCCAGAAAAGCTAAAAGATGAATTAATAAAAATGAAAAATCTTTTAGGGACCTATGACGACATCACAGTTCTCTCTCCAGATGGCGACGTTATAGTTTCAACAGACTATAACTACTCTAGTGGCTGGAAGTATGCCCCCTTTTTTCTCGATACACTAAGCACAAAAAAATCACAAGTATCCACGGCATATTTTATTCCAGATCCTGTTCGCTTCATCACCACATTTACCGCTCCTATGCTGGATATTAAAGGAAATGTCAAAGCTGTTATAGCCGCACAATTAAATATGGAAAAAGTTCAAAAGATCGTTTCTCACCTAAACGTCGGAGAAACTGGTTTTGCTTCATTGATCGATAGTAAATCTCGCTATATTTCTCATAGAGATCCCAATAAACTCTTAACTATTTTGCCTCCAAAAACACGAAAGATGCTCTCAACAAGTAAAAGCTTAATAATTCATAAAAATAATCAAAAAATCATTGGCAACTTTTTTGCAGACTCCAACCATACCGTTCTTATTACGCAAAATGAGCAAGAAATACTTAGAGAACTAAACGCCATAAAACTCAGTGTTATAATCATCTCGTCTATAGTGACGATCTTCAGTCTTATCTTAGGTCTAAAGTTCTCTTCATCCTTAACAAAACCAATCGATTCACTTAACGAAAAGATCAAAGAGTTCAAGGAAGGAAATAGCACCGCAAAAGCTCCTATCTCTGGCAATGACGAAATAAGCGAACTTTCACTAGTCTTCAATGAGATGACTGACGAAGTAAATAAGTTCCGAGAAAATTTAGAAGACCTAGTTCAACAACGCACAAAAGAACTTCAACAAGCTAAAGAAGAAGCAGAGTCTGCCAACAAAGCAAAAGGCGCCTTCTTAGCAAATATGAGTCATGAAATTCGTACGCCGATGAATGCTATACTAGGTTTTTCTGAGATACTCAAGGGTGACGAAACTAATAAAGAGAGAGTCAATTATTTAAATTCCATCACCAATAGTGGTAATAACCTCATGTCGCTCATAAATGATGTACTCGACATGTCGAAAATTGAGTCTGGTAGTTTCCATCTATGCCCTACTGAGGGATCTGTAAAAACGGTTATTACTGAAACTACCGAAATGTTAAAAATTGTTGCTCAAAATAAAAACCTCAAACTTTCAGCGTCTATTCCAGAGAGCTTCCCAAGTATACTTATTATCGATGAGATGCGTCTCAGGCAAGTTTTGACTAATATCATTGGCAATGCCATAAAATTTACCGATAGAGGTTCTGTCACCGTCTCTGCAGAATTCAATTATGCCGATGATGAGCACAATCTTGCAGATATAGTCATCAAAGTAAAAGACACAGGTATCGGCATAACGGAAGAAGACTGTAAACTTATTTTCAGCGACTTTATCCAAGCTAAAAACCAAGGTGATAAGCTTTACCAAGGAACTGGTTTGGGTCTTGCTATAAGTCAGAGAATTACGAATCTCATGGAAGGTGATATAAGTGTTACAAGTAAACTTCACGAAGGTTCAGAGTTCACTATTTCCCTACCATATCGAGAAGTCGTTAAGTACCCAGTTCAAGAAAACAGCATGCTAAATATGGAGATGCTTGACTACGTCGGCTTTGAAGATAATAAAATATTAATAGCCGATGACAATGAAGATAACCTCAAATACATCCTCAAGGTTTTGGAGAATAGAGGTCTTAAAGTTCAAACTGCAAAAAATGGTGTAGATGTAGTTTCTCAAACAATGCTTTGGAAACCTGAACTTATTCTTATGGATATAAAGATGCCAAAGCTAGATGGCTTTGAAGCCGCCGACAAAATCAAAACATATATGGACGACGCTCCAAAGATCATTGCCGTTTCAGCTTCCTTAGTCGATGTAAATAGCCAAGAGTTTCAAAAGTCTTTTGACTCCTTCATTCATAAGCCAATAGATAAAAGTAAGCTTTTCAATGAACTCATGAACTTCTTACCTTACTCATTTTCTCATAAAGAAAACACCGGCTAAAGCGCGCTTCTGAAAACAGGTAAAGCTTTATCAATCATGCTCTGATTTGCAGTCAAAGATATTCTAAAATAACCAGGCAATCCAAAAGTCTCTCCCGGCAGACAATAAACCTTCTCATTGGCCAACTTTTCGACAAAGTTCCACGCACTGTCTATAGGAGACTTTACCAACAAGTAAAAGGTCGATTCCGGCTCAAAAACTTCATAGCCAAAGTCGACTAAGTTCTTTACTAACACATCTCGCTTACGTTGAAGATCTTCCAAATTTATCGAAATCTTTTCCAAGTCATTTATAGAGTGCTGAAGCAGTGCATTTGGGAAAGCCCAACCTTTGAACATCTGCAAAACATTTAGTGCTTCTCGAAACTCCTCTTGCCCCTTAAGAGTTTCAGGCATAGCGATGTAACCAATACGTTGCCCAGGCGTCAAATGAACTTTGCCATAGGTATAAACCAGAAAACTATTATCATATAAAGTAACTGGGCTGATAAACTCCTGATCATCAAAAAGAATCTGACTATAAGCTTCGTCAGAAATGAGGTAGATCTCTAGACCAAACTCATCACTTTTTCTTTTTAAAATTTCACTTAAAGCAATTAATTGCGTTTTAGTCACAATTTTGCCGGATGGATTATGAGGGGAATTGATGATCACAGCTTTTGTCTTAGTATTTATACCAGCTTCTATCGCTTGAAGATCCAGCTCAAATGTTTCTTCAGTCAAAGAAACTTTTCTAGCTTGGCCGCCAGCTTCTAAAATCAAACCTTCGTATAAAAACCAATGTGGAGTCATAAACATAACTTCATCACCCGCCTCAACGATAAGGTTTAGTACTAAGTTCAAAGCTGCTATCGCTCCATTTGTCAAAACCACATCAGCAGAATCAAACTTATGGTTAAAGCGCTCAGTTAATGATTTGGCAATAGTCTCTTGAGCATCACTTTCGCTTTGTTTATAAGCAAACCAGTCCTTATTCTGAGGCTTAAGAGACTTCGACAAAGCATCGACATAAGAGTCTAAAGGAAGTTCATGGGGATTGCCAAAGGTAAAGTCACAACAGTCTGCTGTGGGATCTTTTTGAGCCCAAGTAGATTCAACACAAAAGCGATGAATTGGAGCCATCGTATTTTGAAGTTGTTTTACACGAGCTGACGCATTATTCATGATCTATTCACCAATATTATCTTGCTTCTACACAAGCTCTGTAAATAAAAGCTGTCCAGTCTTCAGTTGACTTAATCTATAAAAGTCAGACTCTGTTTCGGCAACCAGCATTTGCTGCCATCCAACAACTCTACATAAAGCCAATTCTCTCTACTGTCTAAGATGGAAAACTCCGTACCGCTGTGAAGAGGAGTCATGAAGGCTGGTTCATATATATGTCCATTTCCCTGACGCGCTATAACTTCTTTTTCAGTGATGACTCCATCCACACCATTATCCCAACCAGAGATAGTCACTCCAAGTGAAGTTCCCATTAATAAACAGATGAATAAGGAACTAAAAACATACTGTGTAAAGCGTGGAATAGTCTTAAAGTGATTTAGGCCAAGTAAACTCCACAAGACTAAGTTAAACAATGCAAAGAAAACTATACGACACTCTAAGCTCCACGAGTGCCAGAAAAAAATCGTTCTCACAACTTTTTCAGTCATGCTCTCTGGCAACTCATCTATCACTTGAGCTCGAACAAACTTTAAGTTGTGTAAAACATCCGAATTTCCCGGCTCTAAACGAAGAGCTTTTTGATAGTTAACGATTGCTAACCCAAGATCTCCTGAGAAGAAATAAGCATTTCCCGTATTCGTAAATAATTCAGGAGAACTATAACCTTGTTCATCAATTAAAAATTGATAATTTAAGATCGCCTCTTTGTAAAACTTCTTCGATTTATCTGGATCACTTAACGCAGCCTTACTCGCTTTTTCGAACAAAGTATTTGCCTTCTCCAGACGAGCCGAGTCATCGGCAAGAAGAGCACTAACGCTTAGAGTAAAAAATAAAAAGAACTTAAACATTTTTCATTCTCCCATTTAGAGAAGAAATAACCCGAATAGCTTCTTTTTTGAGAGAAGAGAAATCTTCTGTCGATGAAACTTTGCTAAATCGTCTGGTATCGAAGACATCATAGATTTTCATCAAAGCTTCTTTCTCTGGAAGTTTATTTTCTATTTCTGCAAAGGTATGAGCATCACTTACTAAGTTAAATGAATCTGCGATGTAAGAACGCACTATTTTTTCAAGACTTTCTGTATCTGTTGCTGAAGAAAGCCTACTCTTAAACTTTTTATAAGCAAACTTTCTTCTTGCTGCTACAGGGTCTCTTAAAAGTAAGCGTGACTCTGCTGTAATGAGTAAGAAAAGTAGATATAACAGTGGAGGAACAAAAACAGCAGTAAGCAATAATGGGCTTACCAACCGCTGACGTTTTAGAGCAGCAAGAGACAATGAATTGTGGTGAATCCCTTCTTTATTTTTCTCTAACTTATTTTTAAGGATTTTACCATCGCTTAAGTCCGCATCAAAAGCCGTCACTGTTTTAGCTGGCGTTACAGTCAAAGCTATGGCTTTCGTCTGAGCTATGCCATAAGTTTCAGTTTGCGGGTCAAAGTATGGTATGCGAATAACAGGAATCTCTGAAACATCTGTTCGCAAAGGTCGCAAGGTTCTCAAAAAGAGTTTTGTCTTGTTTTCAACTCTCCCAGGAGACTGACGAGAAGGGATAGAAAAGTTACGATTAAAAGCTAACTGCTGCCCCAACTGAGGCAATTCAGGTATGGCAGGATACTCATGGCCATCGACAACTATGCGCAAACTCACCGGAGCCCCTGCTTCAACTATCGCAGGCTCCGCAGTTGCAGACACTTCACACTTACCAACTAAACCTTGAAAGTCTACAGGTTTACCTTTTGTCGGCAGATCTTTTATAACAAGCTTTAACTCATTTGACGATGCAAAGTATTTCTCATAACTCTTGCCTTCTACTTCTTCAAAAAAGTTATTATTAAAGTGGCTTGGGTACTGTGGTTGCCAGTTTCGCTTGCCATTTGTCTTTACTTCTGGTGGCGTATACGACGCTAAAAAAGTGGCTGGTTTTATGATCAATTCGCCAGAAACACGTGGGATGAGTATTTTCTTAAAGGTAATTGTATCCAGATTCACATCACCTCTTTTCTCATTTCCCCGCAGCGCAATGATTCTTGTATTTGAAACTGGTAAACCGATACTATTTTTATCTCCAGACTTTGGCGAGTTATGTGGATCGTAAACCTTAAAACCGTAGTGAGTTAAAAATGGGTAGGTTATATCGACTGCATTAAAGGCATAGAGTGGTAATTCACTAGAAAGTATGAAAGTCGCCAAGATCGGTTCACCGACAAAAGCTTCTGACTGCGACAGATGTACTTTCACTTGAAGACCTTTATGAGTCAAAGGCTTCTTCACTTCAAGCTTTATCTCACCTGTCTCCATAAGTGCGCCATTCACCTTAACTCCAAGAGCGGGTATAACTAAGTTGCCATCCTTTTTCGCAAGTAACTTATAGCGAATGATATAACCTTTCTTATCATTCAAAGACACCGCTGACTCACTTACTTTCTTCACCACAAAGTCATTCACAACATTCATTTGCGGAGCTTTCACATTCTCTGTCCCAGAGACCATGACATTTAAAGTAAATGCCTCTCCCAAGAAGAAAGATTTTACCGAAGTCTCGGCATGAACTTTCACTTCTTCTTGAGCAAACAAAGCCCATGGAAGCAAAAGAAAAATTAATACAAGCCTGTTCATTACCAGTCCTTTTCTACAGATGGGCGCTTCTTGCCAGATGCATTTTGCTGGCGTATGTCCTGGATCTGCTGTTCTCGTTTCAAAATATCTTCATAATTGTCAGTTGGTGGTGGTATCTTCTGCGACTCAAGGTCGACTTTCTCGGTATCCATAGGCTCGCCGTACTCGCCTTCACCTTCTTCTTCTGACTCTTCTTCATAGTCCTCGTCGCCTTCATCATCTGACTCACTGTCATCTGATTCCCCTTGATCTTGCTGTTGATTCGGATCTTGTGGGAATTGCTCCAAGGCATCTTTTAAGGATGACAAAGCATCTTGTTCAAACGGGAGAGAAGCTTTTTTATCTAGTGCTAAACTCTTTATCGCCTCACCTTCACTAACGATTGCTTTAGTCAGACTTTCTTGGGATGGGCGAAATGGCGAATGCTCTTCATTTAGTTCCTTAAAGTACTTCTCTTTAAGGCCCATTATCTTCAACTGGACTGAAAGAGTCCCTTGGTTTATCTTTTTTTCAGCGTCGACCAAAGACTCATTTGTTGTATCACTTTTATTTGTCTCTTCTATATTCTTTGTTTGGTCTTCCACCAACTTTTCTAAGTCTTGGCGAATCTCTTCCAAAGCTTTCTGCATTTCTTCTTGCTGCTGGCGCTGCTCTTCTAAAGCATCCTGTATTTCTTTTCGAAGTTTTTTCGCAAGCTCAAAATTCACCGCTGCATTTCGGAAAATCTTATCCTGTAATAAAACCTTGCGATAGTTTAAAAGACATTCATTCAAAGCTCCTAAAGCTTGACCGGGCTCATCGGTTGTATTCGCAAACTTTAGTTGAGATGTCGCTACATTGTAGATAGTCTTAACTCGCTGAGGTAAACTCAACTCTTCGTCCAAGATGAGAGTAAAGGTCGCCGCCGACTCTTCATAAGATTTATTTTTAAATTGGGCCGTAGCTAGTAAGTGATAATTCTCGATTGATGGCTCTTCAAACGTTAACTGCAAATAATACGTTGTAGCTCGAATAAAGTCTTTCTCAGACATAGCATCAGCAGCATCCGACTTCAGATCAGCCTGAGCAAAAACAGTAAATACCATAAGAATCGTCGCTGCGACTTTAGACTTCTTGAGCTGTATATCTGGTAAGAGTGAAAGCAGCAAACAGATAAACGAAATGAATAGAAATGTTGGATACTCCTCCTCATAAACCATGATGCTTTGTTCGCTCATCTCCATAGTATCTTCACTAGCAGTCAACTGCTCATAAATACGTCCAAGATCGAGCTGGGCTATTCCTGCTGAAAGATATGCTCCTTTGCGACACTGCTCAACGAGTTTTTGCAGCTGAGCACTTTCAAGCTTTGTCCAAACTTCCTTTCCCTTGTAGGTCATAAAACCATCATTATGAGGAATGCGCGCACCATGCTTTTCATCACCTATACCGATCGCCATGAGTTTTATTTTCTGGTCATTCAAAGTTTCAACGGCTTTCTCTAAACCTTCACCTTGGTCTCCACCATCCGAAATAAGGATTATGTCTTTGTAGCCTTTTCGGCTATCTGAAAAAAGCTTATCGCAAGTTTTCAAAATGGCATCGGCTATACGGGTTCCGCCTTGAGCTGCACTTTCAGGCCCAACTTTATTCAACATGCTATTAAAAAATCCGTAGTCTAAAGTAAGTGGACACTTAATCGTCGCTGAGCCTGCAAAGACGACTAAACCGACCCTATGATCAACCAAGGTATCCACACACTCTGAGATGGCAATCTTGGCGCGCTCAAGTCGATTCGGGATAACATCTTCTGCCAGCATACTATTCGAAACATCTAGTACAAAAATAAGATCTCGACCTTCTTTAAGAAGAGTTTTTGGCGCCTTATTCCATGCTGGTTGCATAAGGGCAAAGACCAGAAAGAATATAGCGAGGCACATAAATATAAGCTGTGGCCAACGCAAAATAGCTAAGCGACTGTGACCTTTCGTAAAACCATCGAGATCTTGGCGCCTTTTGCGTTCGCGATAAAAATGCAATGCTACAAACACCAGTAAAAGTGGCGCCAATATCAACATTTTGAAATTTAAGAAAGTAAACTCACTCATGGTGCAACCCTCAAAAAAGTGGCACTACAAATATGCTGAAGTAAAAGCAAAATTAGCGCTGCTATGGCAAAGCTTGCATAAGACTCCTGATAGTCCGTATAATTCACCGCTTTCATCTTCGTTTTCTCTAAGTCGCCAATCTCTTTATAAACTGACTTCAATGAATCAAAGTCATAAGCAGTTCGGTAAATACCACCAGTTTCTTTCGCCATCTGCTCAAGAACTTTGTCACTCGCTGTCGGTTCTGGAGGCACTAAAAACTCACCAGCGTCGGTTTTCTGAAGACTAACTCTTTCGCCAGATTTTATGCTGATTGTATAAACGCGAATCCCCCACTTCTTGGCTAAACCTGCAGCTTGCAGTGGCATATGCTCACCACAGTTATTTTCACCATCTGTCAGTAACACAATGATCTTACTTTTTATATCGTTATCTTCACCTTCCAAAGATCTCAAACGAGCTGCAGCTAAAGCCGTTGCATCCCCGTATGCCGTACCATCTTCATTCGGCCTTTCATTGATCGTCAATTCGCGAACCATCTGAACCAAAGCATCATGACCTAAAGTCATCGGGCAAATCGTATCTGCATAACGAGCAAAAGTAACTATACCGATCAGGTCATTTGATCGCCCTTTGAGTTCTTCTCCATCGCCGGCAACAAACTCCTCAACAACTTTTTTAGCGACTTCCATACGAGTCACATTTTCATCTTTAAAACGAATATACATATCCATAGATGTCGATACATCAATCAACACCTGTATAGCTATTCCTTGACGGTCCTGCCTTTCACTAGTGACTTCAACTTGTGGCCTCGCGAGAGCAAAAATCAGCGAAACTAAAGCTAATAAAAACAAAAACTGGGGCAAGAACAAAAGACGTTGACGCCAAGTTTTTTTAGTCTTACCAAAAAGAGATAAAGATGAGTACTCTATGGCTTCACTTTGACGACGGCGGCGCTGCCAAACAACGATAAAAGGAATACTAATCAACAAATAAAAAGCCATAGGATTTAAGAAGGTCATTTCGTCACCTTCAGCCTATTGGCTAACTCAACAAAGCGTCCATTTATACTCTTATCGGTAATGGTCTCTGCTGCTGAAAAACGATTTTCTTCATAAGCTTTAAACACTGAAACTATTTCTTTTTTTAATGCATCTTCGATGTGAACTAACTTAAGGTAATTCTCTATCGCATCACTTCCCGTATATACGGTTTTATCGCAATAATTCTCTGATAGAAATTCACAGAAAACTTTAGGTAGTTCTGCAAATTGAGCTTCTTCCATGCGCTTTAGTAGATTCTCAAAAAACTCTTTTCTTTCATCGAAAAAGTTATCTCTTTTCAAGAATAAAAACAGTAAATAAAAGACTGGGATAAAAGCTAGAACTAAAGAAGAAAATGAAGTTTCACTAGATAGGTCGACTATGTCTTTGACTTCTTTATCATCTTCACTTAAAACAGAAGACACATCAATCGAAAATGGTTTAGTCTTTACTTCTTTATTTCCATAGAGGACAGTCAAAGCTGGAAACTTGTGAGTTCCCGGCAATCCCGGTTCAACGACAAGAGAAAAATTTTGAACTACATTATTCTTAGAATTCAGTTTCAGTGAAGTTTCATGACTTTCAAAGTAGCTAAAGTCGCCGTAGTCACTCTGCTTATCTGGAAAGTGAAACTCACTACCTTGCGGAGCTTCTGCGGTTAATTCAAGACGCAATAAGTCCACTGTACTTAGAGCATATTCTGGGACCATTAGGCTAACAGTTACATCCCCCACCTCAGTTTCATAAAAAGCCCATTTGCTCTCTTTTTCTTTGGGCAAACATCCAACAAATAAAAATATTAAAACAGAGATTCTAAAGAGCATCGGCACTCCTCAAGCTTCTATTTCTAAAAAATGAAATAAGTCTATGTAGATAGTCTTCTTCTGTATGAACATGTAAAAAGTCAGCATCTATCTCTAAGCAAAACTCCTGCAACTTTTTATCTTGCTCAATAAAGTTTTGTAGTATGTTCTCTCTCAGCTTTTTATTCGTGCAATCTATCGCTCGAACTTCACCCGTTTCAGAATCAGCTATTTCAATTATTCCTCTAGTAGGCAACTCTTTTTCCCGAAAGTCACTCAGTTTAACACAGACTAAGTCATAGTTTCTTGCCACAGAAGAAAGAGCATCTTCAAAGTCTTCGGTCATAAAGTCAGAAAACAAAAATGTCACACAACGGTTTCGGCGAACTTTGCGAAGGAAATCCAAACAAACGTTTAAGTCTGTCCCACGCGATTTCGGTTCGTGGCTCAAGATATTTTCGATCATATTTAAAACATGATTCTTGCCTTTGCCAGGCTTTATATAGAGCTCTACTTCATTAGAAAAAAGAATAAGGCCGATATTATCATTGTTGTGAGAAGCAGCAAAAGCTAACAAGGCAAAGATCTGGCTAGCTACGTCCTTTTTAGACTTCTCCACACTGGTAAAATTTCCTGAGGCAGAGATATCAATCAAAAAGAAAAGCGTCAATTCGCGCTCTTCCATAAACTGCTTCACATGTGGCTTACCCGTACGCGCAGTCACGTTCCAATCAATGGTTCGAACATCGTCACCATGTTGGTACTGACGCACATCTTCAAACTCAATGCCCATGCCTTTAAAACTACTGCGGTACTCACCAGCTAAAGTTTCTATAACGGCTTTTCGGCTATGAATCTGTATATGGCGAACTTTCTTTTCCAGCTCTTCTTGATTCATAAAACTCTCTAGGCGCTAACTTCGACACTCTCCAAAATTGTTTGGATAATAGATTCGTGGGTTTTATCTTCTGCTTCAGCTTTGTATGTAATAGAAATTCTGTGACGTAGAACATCGAGCGCAATACTCTTCACGTCATGTGGAGTCACATAGTCTCTGCCGTTGATTAGTGCATGAGCTCGTGCAGCTTTTATAAGGAAAATACTGGCTCGAGGTGAAACTCCATGACTTATATACTTCTTCAACTCTTCAAGTTTATAGTTTTGCGGATTTCGAGTTGCATCAACTAAGCGCAATATATACTTCTCTATTTCTTCGGTCGTATGGACTGTGTCAAGAGTTTTACGCATTGCTAATATATCTTCAGCGTTGATCACATTTTCAACTTCTAATTTTGGCGTCGAAACAGACATGCGTTTCATAACTTCATGCTCTTCTTCCATACTAGGATAACCAACTACAATCTTGAAGATAAAACGGTCTAGTTGAGCCTCTGGAAGTGGATAAGTCCCTTCTTGCTCAATAGGGTTTTGGGTTGCCATCACTAAAAAAGGCTGGTCCAGTTTGTAAGTTTCTGTACCGATCGTCACCTGTCGCTCTTGCATCGCTTCAAGTAAAGCCGATTGAACTTTAGCTGGAGAACGGTTGATCTCATCTGCTAAAACCATATTTGCAAAAACAGGTCCTTTATGAGGCGTAAATTCACCTGATTGCTGATTGTAAACAAGAGTACCGATAAGGTCTCCTGGAAGAAGGTCTGGTGTGAATTGAATACGGCTAAAGTCGACATTCATTGCCTGAGCCAAAGTACTGATTGTCAGAGTTTTTGCTAAACCTGGAATACCTTCGATAAGAACGTGACCACTACAAAGCATGGAGATAAGCAAGCGCTCGACAAGATAGTCTAATCCAACTACGACCTTCGACACTTCATCTCGAATCTTCTTAAGTTTTATATTTTCTTCTGTAAATTTATTAACCGTTTCAGAGCTCATAACTTTCCTTAAAATTTATATCTCAAATCCCGGGGCCCAAACCGGTACTCTACAACCATCAGCTAAAGTACGTACAATACGACGAAAGCTTTCTATTTTCAGCGCAAAAATGTAGATTAGTATGTACTATACGTATTTAATCTTGATAGAGTGACAATTCTTTCACTTAACTCTGGTTCATTCACAACATTGAATTTGATATAACAGTGTATGAGCTCTATCATTTAAGAAATTATTATAGCAAAGATTTCTTAAAATGGACGCACAGTTAATTTCCATAAGCAACAATGATCCTTTGTGGATTGCCATAGCTTTTATTTGTGGTTTTCTAGTTAGACTTATAAGTCTACCTCCATTAATTGGGTTTTTAGCTGCGGGCTTCTTGCTAAATATTCTTGGTGCAGAAGGTGGCAGTTTCTTAAATTCTACAGCCGATTTAGGTATCACTTTGCTCCTATTTACCATTGGCCTCAAACTTAAAATAAAAGAACTGGCCAAGCCCCAAGTTTGGGGTGTCGCCACGCTCCATATGGGGCTCACTACTATTTTTATTGCAGCTTTTACTTTTCTTCTTGCACAGACAAGCCTAGCACTATTCTCTAATCTAGATTTCAAGACATGTTTGCTTATTGGTTTTGCATTATCATTCTCGAGCACAGTATTTGCTATCAAGATATTAGATGAATTAGGTGCATCAAATTCTAACCACGGCTCCCTTGCTATAGGAATACTAGTGGTTCAAGACATCGCCGCAGTTATATTCATTTCAGCTTCCATTGGTAAAGTTCCATCAATCTGGGCATTTGCTCTACTTCTTTGTATTCCTTTGAGGCCATTAATCTTTAAGCTTCTTGAAAAAACTGGTCATGGTGAACTGCTTATTTTATTTGGTATAACAGTTGCACTAGGTGGGGCAAGAATATTTGAGCTTGTAGAAGTTAAGGCAGATGCAGGTGCCCTATTTTTTGGAATGCTTTTCGCCAATCATCCAAAATCCAACGAATTAGCTAAGTCTCTACTCAGCTTGAAAGAACTATTTCTTGTTGGCTTTTTCTTAAGTATTGGCATGACTGCTCTGCCAGGTTGGGGTGAAATCTTCGCCGCGATTTTAATAATCATCATTCTTCCCATTAAAGTGGCGATGTACTACGGTACCTTCAACTTATTTCGACTTAGAATTAGTACATCATGGCGAACATCTTTAAATCTTGCAAATTACAGTGAGTTTGGTCTTATTGTCGGTGCTCTTGCTTTTGAAGCTGGTTGGCTCCCTAAAGAATGGTTAGCTGTATTTGCCATAGTTGTATCGCTTTCATTCATCATCTCTGCTCCACTTTCAAATGTACGCGACACATGGTTTCAAAAATATCGTGATAAATTAAAGAAATTTGAAAGGAAAAAGCGCTTAGCTGGAGATGAAGATCTCGACTTATCCCACATAAAAGTTATTATTTTCGGTGTAGGCCGTATGGGAAGCGCTGTTTACGATGTATTTGAGCCCCAGTTTAAAGACAAGATTGTTGGCATTGAAGTTAGCTCTGACAAAATTAAAGAATTGAAACTTGCTAACAAAAATGTTGCTCCTGGGGATGCAACGAACCCAGATTTCTGGACTAAATCCCCTGGTCTACTGAACGGTTTAGAATGGGTTCTGCTCACGCTACCTACTCACAATGCAAATATGGCTACAGTAACTCAACTAAGAAAGATGGGCTACACAGGAAAGATCGCTGCAACATCGAAGTATCAAGACGAAGAAGAAGCCTTAAAGGCAATAGGTATAGACTACACCTTCAACATTTACAAAGAAGCTGGTGTCGGTTTTGCAAAAGAGCTCAACAACAAAATAAACCAATCAATTTCATAAATAAGTCTAACTCCTCAGATCTGAAAATACCGATCTGAGAAGTTGTCACTTACAGCGTCACTTCAACAGCGTTACTTGCGTTGATTGCTATTTCTTTTGCTTCTTCAACAGAGCCTGCACGTGCGACAACAACGCCCATTCTTCTCTGACCTTTAACTTCAGGCTTACCAAATAAACGAAGTTGAGTATTTGGATGCTCAAGAACTTTCCCTAAGTTTGAAAAGTTGGCCTTGTCGGAATCACCTTCAACTAAAATAACCGATGATGCAGAAGGTCCATGTGAATGAATATTTGGAATGGGTAAACCAAGAATAGCTCTAGCATGCAAAGCAAACTCAGAAAGGTCCTGTGAAATAAGTGTCACCAAACCAGTATCATGTGGTCTAGGTGAAACTTCACTGAAGATAACTTCGTCGTCTTTCACAAATAACTCGACGCCAAATACACCGCGACCACCAAGAGCATCCGTTATAGTTTTACCCATATGCTGAGCTGCTTCTAAAGCTTTCTGACTCATAGCCTGTGGCTGCCAAGATTCTCTATAGTCTCCACTTACTTGACGGTGACCAATAGGTTCACAAAAACTAGTGCCGCCAACGTGTCTAATAGTCAACAAAGTTATCTCATAATCGAAGTCAACAAAACCTTCAACGATCACCTTACCTTTACCGGCACGACCACCGTCTTGGGCATAGTCCCAAGCATTTTGAACTTCATCTTCATTGCGAACAGTAGACTGACCTTTACCGGAAGAACTCATGATAGGCTTAACCACGAACGGCAAGCCTATTTCTTTCACTGCTTGAGCATACTCTTCTTCAGTAGCTGCAAAACGATAAGGAGATGACTTAAGGCCTAAGTCTTCTGCTGCTAGTCGACGAATACCTTCGCGGTTCATCGTTAACTGAGTCGCTTTAGCTGTTGGTATAACCGTAAAACCTTCAGACTCGAGGTCTGCTAAAGTGTCTGTCGCTATAGCTTCTATTTCAGGAACAATAAGGTCTGGCTTTTCCGTTTCAATGATCTTTCTAAGAGCATCGCCATCCAGCATAGAAATAGTGTAAGAACGGTCTGCAACTTGCATCGCCGGAGCATTTTCATAGCGATCCACGGCGATAACCTCAACGCCGTATCTCTGAAGTTCAATAACAACTTCCTTACCAAGCTCGCCAGAGCCACACATCAAAACTTTTTTAGCTGTCGAAGAAAAAGGGGTACCTATGCTCGCCATATCGTATTTCCTAAATTAAAAAATTTCGTTAAACCTATGCCGTGATTATAGATACGAGAACAAGAATTGGTAGGAGAAAAAACAAGAAAGGTAAAAACTAAAAAAGACACTAGCCAGCGCTGACGAAATATTCATAATAAATGGCGAGAAAACTCCATTTTATTCAAGTCCTGAATCAACAACAATTATTTAAAGTCGATATACTCAATTGAAACAAAATCTGTCAACCAAACACCATTTAAACTTCTACTAAATAAAATTGTAAGACATTGTAGTTATAAAACTTTCATTGCAGTATTGTTTGTTTTTGCAATAAATAAAATGTGTGAATGTCTTAAGGAACAAAATGAAACGTCGTGATTTTATAAACTCAACTCTCGCCGCTGCCGGGTCTGCAGCTTTACTGAACAGCTGTGCTTCATCTTCTACTGCAAATAAATGGCAAAAAGGCGAAAGTCGTTGGCCTATTTGTTTAGATACAGCAACGCTTTCTGGTAAAATTCCTTTGGAAGAAAAAGTTGAACTTGCTGCCAAAGCTGGTTTCGATGCAATTGAACCTTGGGATAAAGAACTTAAGAAACACATTGAGGCTGGAAAAAGTCTCAAAGATCTAAATAAAAAAATCACAGATCTAGGTATGTTTGTTCCTAGTGTCATCGGTCTTTGGGGGGCTCTTGCTCCAGATAAAGAGACATTTAATAAAGAGATTGATGATCACAAAAGACGTATGGCTATGGTTGCCGATGTTGGTGCAGAACACGTCCAAGTTATTCCTAAGTTTGGCCGCAAAGAAAAGTTAAGTCACGACAACGCAGCTTGGGCATACAGTCAAGTGTGTAAGTTAGCGAAAGAATACAACCTCACTCCAGCGATAATTTTCCTCAACTTTGTCAAAGGTTTAGAAAGAATGAATGACGCTGCTGACATAGCGCTTATCTCTGGAGAGAAAAGAGCTCAAATCATTCCTGACACTTACCATATGTTCCTAGCTAACTCACCAGCAAATGCTCTTAGGCACTTAGATAAAGACTTTATTGCGATCTTCCAATTTGCCGATGCTGGTCACGAAGTTCAGCCTTCCAACAAGTTTGGACTCGATGGTAAAAGAGTTCTCCCTGGAGATGGTAAACTTCCACTAGTCGATTACCTCAAACCACTCAAAGCTATTGGCTACGAAGGGTGTATCTCTCTAGAACTCTACAATAAGAAGTATCACAAGTTAGATCCTGCTAAGTTTCTCAATGAAGCTTTAAGAAAAACAGTTAACGTCATTTCTCAAGTAGATGCCTAACAAAGTGTTATAAACCATTTTTCTTGACAGTATTGAACTATCTTGAAACGCATCTTATTCTTTAAGCCTCTTAAAAAATAAGATGTGTGGAAAATGAAATTTGGGTTTTGTGTAAAAATCATGGTCATCATGCTGATGGCCACTTCTGGCTTTAGTCAGAAAAAAGTCGCTTGTATAGGCGACAGTATTACTTACGGTGCGGGCATACTAAACAGGATGCACGACTCCTATCCGTCTCAGTTACAAAAGCTTCTTGGTTACGAATACGAGGTGAAAAACTTCGGCATAAGTGGTCGTACTCTTTTATCAAAAGGTGACTTTCCTTGGATCAAAGAAAAACTTTTTAGTAAAGCCAAAAACTTCAAGCCTGACATAGTCGTTATAAAGCTTGGAACTAACGATACCAAGCCTCAAAACTGGCAGTATAAAAGTGAGTTCAAATCAGACTTCACGCGCCTTTTAGCATCTTTTCCTAGAACTAGGACTCTAGTTTGTTTACCTGTGCCTGCTTTCCCTGAACGTTGGGGAATTCGTCAAGAAATAATAGCGAATGAACTCATTCCTATTTTGAAAGAAATCGCGAAAGAAAGACATCTTGAAGTAGTTGATCTCCACACGCCATTTCTAAAGCATCCTGAGTTCTTTCCAGACAAAATTCACCCAAATGCTTCTGGCGCTAAAAAAATGGCCGAAATAATTAGTCAAAAGATTTCTGGAAAAATCGCCTTAAGTATTGAGAAGACACCAGCATACAAGATCCAAATCAGCGCAACTCAAGACTGTATCATCAAATACACTTTAGATGGATCATTGCCGTCATTATCATCTTCAACATTCACTCATGACCTAGACCTCGAAAAAGGAACCTTTATAAGAGCTGCAGCTTATAAAAAAGAGCAACTAGTTAGCCGACAGTTTTATGCCTTTTACCCAGTTCAGAAAACTAATTGGCGCATAAGTACGACTTCAAAAAATAATAAAAAGTATCCAGTCACAAACCTTATAGATAACAATCCCGACAGTAATTGGATTTCGACCGAATCAAAAAGTGAAGTCACCATTGATTTTCAAGAAACAAAAAAGCTAAAGTCTATTTCTTGGACTGTTAGATACAAAGGTAGAAAGCTCCACAAGCAACCTTCCGTTAGCTTTGCTACAAGTATCGACGGAGTGAACTGGCAAACTCTTTCTACAAAACTTATCGACGAACCAATCACTTTTAGAAGACGTCTTTATAAACTTTCTTCTATCGTTGATGCCAAGTTCTTAAAGCTTCATTTCACCGAGCCGACAGAGTGTGCTGAGATAGACATTTTCTCTAAACAACAATCTCTAAAGCCCGACTCAATTGTTCCTATTGAACAAAATCGGGATGCTCCAGGTTACTTCACACACAGAAGACACAGTGAGATTCTTAATCGAGTTGCGCACAACAAATACGACTTAATTATGATTGGTGACTCTATCACTCATCATTTTGGCGGAGACTTAACTGAAAGTACTTTTCCTAACAGAGGCACAAAAGCTCTTAAGGAATACCTTGGAGAATACAAAACTATAAACATGGGTTTTGGTTGGGACCGTACAGAGAATGTCCTTTGGCGTTTAAAAACCGGAGCTATAAGTGGTCAAAACCCTAAATATATAACTCTTAAAATCGGCACAAATAATTTAAAGTTTAATAAGGAAGGTGAAATATCTCAAGGGATAAATGCCTGTATTAAAGAGATACAAAAATGGTGTCCGCAAGCAAAGATTATCTTAACTTCCATCATTCCTAGAAAAAATGCCGATAGCCCCAATATGGCCAACTACCATGAAGTAAACCTGAGCAGTCAAAAGCTTGCGAACAAAGACGCAAACATATACTACTTCGATTTAGCAAAACACTTTAAAAATGCGGATAAAACGATGAAGCTGAGTCTCTACTCAACTGACCAGCTCCACTTAAATTCTGATGGCTATGAAATATGGGCTCAGCAACTAAGTGAATTCATAAATAAGATTCAATAAACTTACTTAAAAATCAACTTAGCATATACGGGAAAATGGTCCGACGGATAACGCTTATTTGCTGAATCGCGAACTACTATCGCAGACAGAACGTCGGACTTGCTCTTTTCTGCAAATATATAATCAATCTTATGACCAAATTTACCGAACTCAAAACGACTAAAGGTGCCTGCATTTGGGTTTTCAGGATTTGCCGTAGTATAAACATCCATCATTGGAACCTTTGAATTCCAATCGTTTGCGTTTTTGCCGATCAAGTACTGTATTTGTGGCCATTCGCTCAGTGAATTAAAGTCACCCATGAGAATAAACGGAGCTGACGTTTCTCTCTCAGATATTCTCTGACTCAATAGTTCGACGGACTTTAAACGAGAGTCTTGTGAGCGGTGATCGAAGTGAGTATTGAACACATAAAAGCTCTCACCCGACTCTAAATTTTGAAGACGTACAGAAGTCGCCGTTCTCAGGAGTTTATTTCCCCAAGAAGTCGAAGGTTTTTCTGGAGTATCAGACAACCAAAAAGTTTGAGCTTCATGAATAGAAAATTTATTTTTTTTGTAAAGAACTGAAGTGTGCTCACCTTTTAGGTTGCGTTCACGCCCGACACCAAAAGATGCGTATTGTGGACAGTTCTCAAGTATTTCTGCGATCTGAAAATCTAATGCTTCCTGCAAACCTACGGCATCTGGGTTGTACTTATTCAACAGATCAAAAACCATCTGTTTTCTCTTAAGCCAATGGTTCTCCCCATCTTTCGCCGTTCCATAACGAATGTTAAAAGTCATAACATCGACTTCATGCGAAACTTTTGTTGCACAAGAACAGAGTAGGAACAGAACTAAAATTAAAAAACTTTTCATAACTATTTTTTGATTAACTCCCATGTATATGAATCGCCTTTAAGGACAAGCTTCATCTTTTTATTTTTAAACTTCTTCGCACCTATACCTGCTTTTACAGGGTTTTTGGGAAGTTGCTTTCTAAACATTTCTAACATGCTTTTGAATTCAGGGTTTGTCGCTAAATTCTTATGTTCAAAAGGATCTGCTTTTAAGTTATAAAGTTGCTCCTCATCTCCTTTAGTTTTGACATAACGCCAATTTTGGTTGATTAGCGCAAACTGAAGTTCATCTGTCTGTAAAACGGTCCTGTCTTGAGCCGAAGCTGGATTCTTCAAAACTGGAGCTAAACTCACTCCTTCAAGCTCATCATTCTTCGGAAGATGACAAAGGTCAATTAAAGATGGGTAAATGTCTAACAAACTCACGGTAGTTTTAACTTTTGCACTCTTGGCCAAGCCCGGGCCAGCCATAATGAACGGTACATTTGAAGTTTCACGCCAAAGAGTATGTTTATCCCAACGATTTTTTTGGCCCATGTGAAAGCCGTTATCACTCCATAAAACGACTATGGTATTTTCAAAATAAGGACTTTTCTGCAAGGCATCTAAAACTCTACCGATCATCGCATCTGAGTAGGAAATAGAAGCATAGTAACTTTGAAGTGCCTGCTTGCGAAGTTTGTGCTTTTTCAAGATTGTATCAACTCCTGTAGCACGCGGCATGTACTTCTTCTTAATGAGCGGCGGTAGATCGTTTAAATCATCGGCTGCATACTTAGGAATTTTTATTTCATCTAAAGGATACAGGTCAAAGTATTTTTGAGGTGCATAGTTCGGTTTGTGCGGCGAATAAAAACCTAGACCGAGAAAGAAAGGTTTATCACCTTTGTAGTTTTCAATAAAATTGACGGCCCAATTCGCATAACGCGTATCTGACATAGCCTCTTCTTGCTCATTTGGAATAGCACCCCACTCATAATAAGAGCTTGTCTTTGCTTTTGGGTTTTTCTTTTTCTTATGCTCTAAAACTATTTTTGCCAAAGGACTATTTGGCGACTGCAAGTTTGGAGTTCCCTCACCCCAACCGCCAGTGTTCCAGCCTGATTTTCTTTCATTTTCGTTCCAATGATAAAATTCACTCCAACCACGAAAATCGATAAAACCCGGCATGTGATGATAAAGTTTACCGGCGCCTTTCGTTAAATAGCCGTTCTCCTTAAACCAAGCTGGGATGTCTTTTAAATCTGGTCGATGAAAACTCGCAAATACTGGCTGGTCTCTATAACAACCTGTGTTGTGTGGATTTTTACCAACCATGATAGAAGTGCGCGATGGAGCACAATACACTGCGGGTACGTGAGCATTCGTAAATGAAACGCCGCGCTTCGAAAGCTTGTCTAAATTTGGGGTTTTAATATTCGAATTTTCAAAATAGCCGGCCGTTGCATTCCAATCATCAACCGAAATAAAAAGAACATTTGGCTTTTCTACAGCACTCACATAAAAAGAAAACACAAAACTAACAATACATACAAAATACTTACACACTTACAGATCTCCTACTTATGAAAAACGGGGTTTCTATCCTCCATTTTGTTCAAGTAAATACCAAGTTTCACTTTTCATTACTCTTAACCCCTTAAAAATTTGCATCCAATGCCGATAAAAAATAATGTAGTTTAAGGAGTTATATGTTTTGGGGACGGGATTATGAAAAAGAAATACTTTACATTAATTGAGCTTTTGGTGGTCATAAGCATCATCAGTATCCTCTCATCCATACTATTACCTTCTATCCAAGGAGCACGAGAAAAAACTAGATCAGCTGTCTGTAAAAATAACCTTAAGCAAATAGGTTACGCTGTTGAAATGTATTCAGATGATAATGGTGGATGGCTTGCTGCCAATGAGACTAATGTTTGGTCGAATCAAATATTAAGATCATCTAACCCTATCATGATGGGAAAGTATGGTACTTACACAAGTGGAGCTGAGCCATACTTCTGTCCATCTATGCCTGAGGGTGAAATAAACTCCGGGAATAGCACCCAATTTGGTCCAAAATACAACATACCGAGATTTAACACCAACCAAAATACAAATGGAGCCTACTCATACCGTAAAAATAGTAATGAAAGTTTTTATCAAGTTGGGAACATGACATCTAGCAAAGCAGTTATAGCTGATTTTTATATGGATTTTTGGGGAGATCGGTTTGGGAATATCCTTCATGGCCCAGAAGGCTACAACGTTCTCTTTGGAGATAGTAGTGTTGCCTGGGTTTCAGACTCCGCTAAATGGGCGGTTTCATGCGGTCTTTGGCATGTCACTATGCATGGCGATGACTTAACAGTTTGGACTGTTCTTTTCGACAGAGACTAAAAACCAAAGACTTATAAAGATTCCCTTTCTGGCAGCCTTTAATTTTCTCTTATGTAGCGGTTTATTACATGCATTGAATAATTTATCTTTGTAGGGACCCAAATGCTTAAACTTCTTTCTATCCTGCTAATACTCAGTCTACTCCCCATTTATGCTCAAGAAAACTGGACTCGATTTAGAGGTAAAGATGGACGAGGCTTAAGCTCTACTTCACTTCCTGAAAAACTCTCCATAGATAAAAACCGTTTGTGGTCTGTAGACCTTAAAGGTAAAGGGAGTTCATCTCCAGTTATTTGGGGAGAGAAGCTTTTCATTACTGCCAAAACAACAAATGGGAATATAAGACTCATATGTTTAAGTACTGAGACTGGAAAAGAGCTCTGGAGTGAAGAACTGGACTCTGGCGACTACCACACTCACAAGTATAATAATTCAGCTGCATCAACTCTTTGTTTAACCGAAGACGCTTTATTCCTCCCCTGGTTTCATGGTGGTCAGAATAAAGTGATGTTCTCTGCTTTTACTCACGATGGAAAAAAACTATGGGAAAAGAAACTCGGTGGCTTTGAAAGTCAGCATGGATTTACTGCGAACCCTGTGACTGAAGATAACTTAGTTATTATTCCTGTACTCAATAAAGCAAAAAGCTTTATTTCTGCTTTTGATACAAAGACTGGGAAAGAGGTATGGAAACATACAGTCGAGTCTAGTTTCGTGTCTTACTCAACACCATTAATTCGCACTGACTATACAGGTAAAAAAGAAGTCATAGTCACCTCTCCTGCTTTTGGTACCCTCTCTATATATTTGAGCAATGGCAAAAAGAACTGGCACCTACCTAAAACATTCAGTAGCAGAACTGTAAACTCTCACTTTGAAGTTCAAATCGATGGGAAAAACTTTATCTGTGCTAGTCAAAAAGGGAAAGAGTTCTTCGCAATAGAACTCCCAAGTAAAGCAAACCCCGAACCAAAAGTCTTTTGGAATAAGCGAAAAATCGGTTCGTATGTTCCATCATTCATCGAAAAGGAAGGTCTTTTATATATCATCCAAGATAATGGCGCGCTCACTTCATATGACTTTAAAGAAAAAACCAGAGTTGCTCAAATCAAATTAGGAGCGGACGTCTACTCCTCACCAGTTTTTGTCAAAGATCAGCTCTACATCATGTCCAGATTTGGAAAGCTTTTTATTGTTGACACAAAACCAAGTCTAAAACTTAAGTACTCTCTAGACTTAAACCCACCAGAAAATGCCGATTGGTTAGATGCAACTCCTACGCCAGTCAACAACAAACTTTACCTAAGACTTGGGAGTCGACTAGATTGCCTCAAATAAATACATAAATCATTGATATAAAAGGTATATACTTGATTTAAACCTTATAAAGTTTTAACTTAATACAACATATGAACTTTATTCGGGCATAACTATGAGGGCACTACTAATAGATGATTCTTCGACAATGAAGAAGATTCAGCGCAATATTTTAAACGATATAGACATATCTAGTGAGCAAGCTTCAAACGGTGTAGAAGCCTTGGATCTATTAGAAAAGGATCACAACTTTGACATCATCCTTCTCGACATGAACATGCCGAAAATGGATGGTATAGAAACGCTAAAAGAATTAAAAGAAAATGACAACTATAAGGCTATCCCCGTCCTTATGTGCTCTTCTGTTGCAGAGAAAGAGAGAGTCACAGAGGCAATAAAAGGTGGTGCGAGTAACTACATAGTGAAACCCTTCCAGCCGGATTCACTTATCAATAAGGTTGAGAAACTAATAGACCGCGATGCCGGCGTCTCTCCAACCTTACTTAAGAAGCTTCAAGAAAATGGTTTTGATGAACTTTAAGCGTTAATAATAAGTTTCGGCTAGAGTACTATCCGCAGACTCTATTCTTCTTGAAATAGACACGCAATCTTGAATTTGTTTGAAGTCAAAAGGCTTTTCGATATAGCTATATATCTCATACCTAAAACAAGTTTTAAGCTTTTCTTTACAGGCATCTCCAGTGATGACAAATATGGGAATATCTTGATAAATTGACTTAAAGGTAAATTCTTTTAAAAATTCCATCCCATTCATCCCATTCATATTTATATCTAGAAAAATAGCCGATAACCTTTCTCCCGAATTCTCCGCAATATGGTCAAGAGCTTGCTGTCCATTTTCGCATTCAACAACTTCATCGACATCAAGTTTTCTTAGGTATTCACATAATAAACGCCTAACCATCGTACCGTCTTCAACAACCATTACTTTCATTTGATTCTCCTTATTCTTGGATATCACATAGAAAGTCTCACTCCAAAGAGATCATATTATACATAACTATCTTATATTTAAAATCTTAACAAAATAAACTTATATTAACTAATATTTTCAAATAGCAAATTTCAGAGACATATACTACCCAAATGTATAGTTATAGTACACGACTATATAAATATGGGAAACCTAAGATTTTTTTTGGAAGTAATAGTTTTATTTTTCACTTTATGTAAAAAATAAGTGAAAGGAAATGAGCAATAAAAAGTATAAGTATATATAACTAAACAATGAACGATTTTAATCCAAACAGGTATGACATGCGTCTAACTCTTCTATACAGCTTTCTCCTACTTACGATAGTTAGTTTTGCCGAAGAAAAACCTCACATTCTTTATATAAATGCAGATGACCTCGGAGTCATGGATGTTGGCTACAATAACTCACTCTTTAGAACACCCAACATCAACCGACTAGCTCAAAGTGGTATGATTTTCACTGAAGCTTATGCTCCTTCAGCCAACTGTGCCCCAAGTCGCGCTTGTGTTCATACTGGTCAATGGAGTGCTCGGCATGGTGTTTATACAGTAGGTTCTTCCGAAAGAGGAAAAGCTCACCAACGCAAACTTATTCCTATAAAGAACACTCAATATCTGGATGAGAAGGTCTGGACTATGGCTGAAGCCATGAAGGACGCTGGATATAAGACTATTCATCTTGGGAAGTATCACTTAGGTAAAGATCCCTTAACTCAAGGATTCGATGTGAATATCGGTGGTGATACTGCAGGTAGTCCAAATGGTGGAGGATACTTTTCTCCGTGGACTCAAAAAGTTATGGCTAAATGGTCTGACAAGTATCCCAAGAACACACATAGAATGGTTGTTTATGCAGATCAGGCCATCGAATTTATTAAAGAAAATAAATCCTCACCGATGTTCATTCATTTTTCTCCGTACTCCGTGCATACACCAATCCAAAAAGTTGACAAATACATGGTGAACTACAAGGGCAAAGATATAAATGCAGACTATGCCTCTATGGTAGAAAACTTCGATACCGAAGTTGGTAGAGTTTTAGAAGCCTTAAAAACTGAAGGTATAGTTAAAAACACTCTTATAGTCTTATCCTCTGACAATGGTGGCATCCGCTCTATATCGCCACAAACTCCTTATAGAGCCGGAAAAGGATCTTACTATGAGGGGGGAATAAGAGAGCCATTTATCATTTCTTGGCCTAATAAAATCAAACCTGGAACTACAAATGATTCGCTAGTCTGCACAATTGACCTCTTCCCAACTTTTCTGGAAGTTGCAAATATGCAGAAACCTGAGAGTAAAATTCTCGATGGTGTTAGTCTTCTACCTCTAGTAACTGGTAAGAAAAAACTCAAAAACCGTTCTCTCTTTTGGCACTTTCCTATTTACCTTCAAGCCTATAATGGTAAGAAAGACCAAGCTCGAGATCCATTATTTAGAACTCGACCTGGTTCTGCCATGAGATTTGGCAAGTGGAAACTCCATGAGTACTTCGAAGATGGAAAGTTTGAGCTTTATGACCTTAGTAAAGATAAAGGCGAAACGAACAATCTGGTAAACAGCATGCCAGAAAAGGTTTCAGAATTAAAGAAAATGCTCTACGATTGGCGCAAGTCAATTAATGCTCCCGTACCGACTAAGCAAAACCCAAAGTACAAGAGCAAATAATTCTACTGAGGCTTGAGTTCAGCTCCTGCCTCATCCAAAGTCTTTTTTAGCTCGGACCAGAAGTCTACATAACTTTTGCCTTCATTAAATGCATGTGTTGCTATAAGAACACTTTTTACTTGAAGGCCTTTACCACCACACTTTAGAATTAGTGAAGGTGTTTTCGACTGAGGATCAACGGTCCATTTTGAAATATATGTATTTGCTAAAATCTTTGTAAAAAATGCAGCCCACATGATAGCTATAGCACTTCCAAGCTCCACCGGCACATCATCTGGCCAAAGTGCCCATTTTACGTCATCTAGCTTCTCGAGACTACTAAGCTCATAGCCGAAGTCGACTTTATAAGCCATATCTTCACAAGTCTTATGAAAGGCTTCACATTGGTTTTCGACATATTCTTCTGCAGTCATATCCACTCTCAAAATTTTTGGCCTAATCTAAGAGGAATCTACTTTCTGTCAAATAACTTAGACAAGTTCATGAAGCATAGCGATACAATTATCGGCATATGTTTCTACGTCCTCTAAGGGAATTAATGCCTTGGGGTAAGAGAAATTCATTATCATGGCATCATCGAAAGTAACCGTTGCTACTGCTATGAAAGGAATCTCAATCAAATGGACAGAAGGAACATGGTAACATCTGTGTAAGGTCAATTCTTCGTATGAACTCGCGAGATCTAACCGGCCAAGGTTTGTTAATAAAACCGTATTATTGACAGACTTTTTAATTACTTTCTTAAAGGAATCTTGTTTCTTAATGAACGCTAAGGCTAAGCGTTTAATTAATCCATCAAACCTGGCTTGCCCTTTAGTGAAACATAAATCAATCTGAACTTTCATATTCTTAGCTAAAGGCCAAAAACTCTTTTCAAAACTTGCCGGCTTAACTAAGTCTAAAGTTGAAACAAAGTAACCTATTTCTGATGATCGCGATCGTTCTAATAAAGGTCTCATATCCGCAGCTAGTGAAACTCCAACATTTCGATCCTTAGAGAGTGCTAACGATTCCGCTAAAACAGCAGATAAGGCTGCTGATATAGTTACATCGTTCTCTCTACAGACTTTTAATACATTTGAAACTTTTTCCAATGGTAATTCACGAGTTATAAGTCCAGTTCCATGATGTCCTGTTTTTTTAGAGTCTAATTTGTACCATTGTTTAGTCATTCCAAAAATATAGTTTTTCAGTGCTCTAAAGTAGCAAAAGAGATCATAAAAAATTCCTTTTTTACTAGAAAGCTCATCTTCAAAAGGAGGAAGTTCTTCCGAGCGTGGTATGACATAATCAACAGAATTTAAGGTTTTTAATAAATACTTAAAAAACAAAGAGCCGGAACGGCCATCGGAGATCATGTGATTAAAAGTCAACACAAAGTAAGTAAATCGAGAACACCTTACCATATGAAAACACCACAAAGGAAAACAGTCTACAGGGATACTTTCATTTAATTGGGTTTCGAGAAAATGGTTTAGTTCTTCCTCTGCCATTTCTTTCTCTATAAGTTCTGGGCGAAAAAAGCCTTGATCTTCAAAAGAGGGACAACCACCATCATCAATTAGCTTTAGTCTAAGGGTAATTTGATTCTCAACAATAGAGCAAAGTGCAGCTTTCAACTTTGAAACATCTACGTCCCCTGAAACTTTGGCTACCATGACAAAGTTGTTTGAATCCAACTCTCCCATTCTTTTCCAAAGGTGTTCTGTCGCGCCTAACTTCCTCATATACTATCGATTAGCCTCTAGCCAACAAAACATATTTTTTAACCATTTCTCTCAAAGTTTCTTTAGTAAATGGCTTTGTCAAGAAGTCATTCATACCTGCAGCCAAGCACTTATCTTTATCAGATTTTTGGACATTTGCAGTCAAAGCTACGATAAATAAATCCTTTAATTTCAAACTCTGCCTTATTTTCTGAGTAGCCTCAAAGCCATCCATTTCTGGCATATGGCAATCCATAAAAACTAAATCAACTTGATTCTCTTCTAAGTAATCCACAGCCTTCAAACCATTCTCAGCTATATCCACCGAGACTCCAAGAGTGATTAAAAACTTTTTGGCGATCTGCTGATTGACTCTATTGTCCTCAACTAGTAAAACCTTAAATCCTATAAAGTCTTCGTCACTAACTTCTTCTTGTCGATCTGACTGTACTGCGGCTTTTGGCAGATCTATATCAAAATAAAAACTGCTACCTTTATTCACTTCACTTTTAACCGATACTTCTCCGCCTAAAAGCTCAACAATATTCTTACAAATGGACAATCCTAAACCTGTTCCACCATACTTTCTCGTCGTACTTAGGTCAGCTTGAGTAAATTTCTGAAAAAGCTTTTCTTGAGCATCTTTAGAAATTCCAATACCGGTGTCATTTACCGAAAGGCGAACTCGCTCTTGATTAGATTCACTTTTCACTAGAGCTGCTTTTATAGTCACAGCTCCATGCTCTGTAAACTTAATTGAGTTGCTTACTAAGTTCAGTAACACCTGTCTCAATCTATACTCGTCAGACTTATAGAAGGAGAATAGTTGTTCGTCATACTCCAAAAATAACTTTAGACCCTTGTCCCCTGCTATACTTGTATATAAATCGACCACACTTTCCAAAAGCTCTTTTAATTCAAATGTATGAGCCTCAATAGTCATCTTACCGGCCTCTATTTTAGAGAAGTCTAAGATGTCGTTGATAATCGAAAGTAAAGCATTCCCTGAACTCACAATGACCTTACATTGCTTTTTTTGGTCAACATCTAATTCTGTTTCCTCCAAAAGTTGACTCATACCAATAATACCATTTAAAGGAGTTCTTATTTCATGGCTCATCATCGCTAGAAATTCACTTTTTGCGGCGTCACTCTTTTCGGCTCTCTCTCGGGCTTCCACAAGTGAAGACTCTACTTTCAATCGTTCACTAATTTCTTTCGAGAGACTTCTATTCCAAAAGATAAAACCTAAAATCAATGCCACCAACAAAACACTAGAAACTATTATCTCTTTCCAATAATCGATAAATCTAAAATCTCGATCAACAAAAACATTCAGCCATTTATGCTCTATCTCAGTCTTATCTTCCTCTGGGATTGAAGCTATGTATCTATTTGCGATACTTATGAGTTCTTCATGTTCTGTTGTAGCGACTAAAACTATATCTAAATTTTGCGGCAAACTATTGGAGATAACTAAGTCCTGAGAATTAATTAATTGCAAAGTATAGGTTACCGTCGCTAAGTCGCCACAATATGCTTTTACTTCACCTTTCGCCAGAGCATCCAATCCTGCCCGAACCGAATCATATACCTCAATCTTATTAAGAGTCGTTCCTGTTGAGCTAAATTTTCTCGCAAGTGCTTTACTGGTCATCGCAACTTTTTCTTGCTCAAGTAAGCTTAAGTCCCGAACCAAACCCTTTTTTCTATTCGTAACTATAACTAATGGAAGAGACACGATCGGTCTAGATGACACCAAAGATGCGTCTTCGGGCAGCTCATACTGTGGCAATGAAACTAGGTTTAGCTTATTCTCTTTTAAATTACTAAGAAGCTCACTAACCTTACTATACTCTACCGAAGCTTGAATTGTTTTACTTTGCTTCTCAAAGTCTAGCAAATGATCCTGAATGATTCCTTTTTGGCGGCTAGCTTGACTAAAAAACTGAATTGGTGCCAAATCTCCAAGGACACCGACTTTTAACTTTGGAAATTTCTTAAGAAAAACCTTTTCTGCAGCAAGTAACTCAAACTTAGTGATCCCCTCTTGTTGAACCTTCATAAGCCACCTGTCTCTGATAGCTGCTTTTTCTGATGGCGTTATGCTATCTAGGGCTTTTTGCACAATTGAAGTAAAAAGTGGCCAGTCTTTACGAACACCAACATGAAGGTTATTAAGGTTTTCGACACCTGGAATTTTTAAGCTACTGGCTATTTTAATCCCAGTTAAAAAGTTTTTATTAGTTTCATAACTAACAACACCCAAGCTATCTATGTAAGCGTCTGCAGAGCCCAAATTCACCAACAGCAAAGCTTCTAGAGGGGACTTCACCATGACTGGCACTAAATCCGGGTTTGCCTTCAAGATTTTATTTTTAACTGCATAGCCTTCAATCATAGCGACTTTCTTGCCTGACAGGCCTGCGAGATCAACAGTTTGTTTATTTCGAGAATTTACGACAATAACTTGAGGGTTTGAAGTATAAGGTTTGGTGTAATGAAAGAATTCTTCTCTTTCTTTGGCGTACCAAAGGCATGGAAGAACATCTATCTCTTTGGCCTTAGCTTTTGCCAGAAGATCATTCCACTTAAAGCCATTTATATACTCGAACCTGACATTGAGACTTTCTGCCACCAAGTTCATATAACTAATGACAAGACCTTTCGGCTCGTCATTTAAGCTATAATCAAAAGGTGGCCAATCATCTTCATTCGCGACACGAATAATAGGATGATCTTGAAGCCAAGCTTTTTCATCTTCTGTCAAACTCAACTCTGCATTCGCAGAGTATAAGCTTAAAAAAAAGACTAGTCTTAATAATTTTTTCACAATAACCACTAATCTCAAATCGTATTCCACCCGTATAAAGACTAGAGTTTTTCAGGTGGAATTGCAATGATTTCGCTGCTTTATTGAACTCAAACTTTATCGAATCAAGACAAAAAAAATCCCGCCAAAATAAATTGACGGGATAGAAAGTATTTTCTAAAAACTACTTTGCTGTTGTAAGGCGTACTCTTTTCTTATCGCCAGAACTCTTAGAGTTGTCGATTTGAGCTTTGATTTCCTTATCATTTGCAAAGTGCTGGATAGCTTTATCGCAATCATCTTGAGATAATGGCGGAAGAAGTACATCCTCACCCCAACGCTTAACTTCTTTAGCAGCATTTCGGCACTGCATTTGAAGTCTATTTGGAGAAGACTTAGGCTTCGAGTCAGCTTTAGGCGCTTCCTGTTTAGCTGGAGCTTTTGGAGCTTCCTGCTTAACTGGTTTTTCTGCAACCTGAACAGAAGCTTCTTGCTTAGCTACGGCCGGCTTAGAGTCAGCTTTAGGTGCTTCCTGTCTCGCTGGAGCCTTTGGAGCTTCCTGCTTAACTGCGGCTGGCTTAGAGTCAGCTTTAGGCGCTTCCTGTTTAGCTGGAGCCTTCGGAGCTTCCTGCTTTACATCAGCATTAGGTGCTTCTTGTTTAGCTGCCGGCTTAGAGTCAGTATTGTTGTTGCGATTGTTATCGCGACGACTGTTACGACGGTTGTTGTTGCGATTGTTATCGCGACGACTGTTACGACGGTTGTTATCGCGACCAGCTTTTCTCTCCTGCTCACCAGGAGCAACAGTCGTGATCGGATCTACTTTACCTGATTCGTCATCTACATAAAGATTGATTTCATGCTCAGCAGCTTCTTCACTCATAACTACAGTCTTTTCTGTATTCTTTTGAGCTTTTGGATTTGCTTTGCTTCTCTTTTTGCGACGATCATTTTTAGATCTCTTGTCGTAACCATCAACATCGATGATCACTTTCGGGAAAGTATTGTCTTCTTTGCGAAGGATTCTATTCATCAATAGACCAACGCTGTCTAGAGAAGAACCGTTTCTACCGATAAGGCGTCCTGGTTCATCTGTGCTTACGCTTAGAATAATATTCTTGCCAGAAGCTTTATCTTTAACTTCTGCATTTAGTCCAAGCAATCCGACCATAGTCATAAAGACGTTTTTACCTTTTTGACTTTGTTCTGTCGAGTTTTCCATTTTTTACTCCTAATTTAAGCGAACTTATCCGGTAACTGCACTGGCAGTTTTCTGTTCTTCTTTTTTCGCTTTTTTATTGCTCATATAATATTGCAAAATGCTCATCAACGTTGAGAATGTCCAGTAGAGTGTTAGTCCTGATGGCATCCCATAACAGACAAATAACATGAAGACTGGCATGAACATCATGACTTTCTTCTGTGTTTCATCTGCGGAATTTGGTACTAGTTTTTGTTGAATGACCATTGTTGCAGCCCATGCTATGGCTAGTGGCCTAATCGGCAATCCGAATATGGAAAATACAGTATCCGGGAGTGACAAGTCGTTCACCCATAGGAATTCACTATGCCTTAGTTCAATTGCACCTCTTAACGCATTAAAGAGGGCGATAAATACCGGCATCTGCAGCAATAACGGCAGACAACCAGCTAATGGATTTACACCAGCTTCGCGGTATAGCTCCATAATCTTCTGTTGTTTAACTTGAGGATTATCCCCATATTTTTCATTAATCTCCTTCATTTTAGGAGACAGAGACGACATCTTTTTCATAGATTCCGTACTCTTGTTCGTTATACGCCAGAAGATTGTTTTAATGATGATTGTTAGACAAATAATAGCTATACCATAGCTACCTACCCAACTATAAAGTAGTAATAGACCTCTGAGCATAAGCTCTGAGATAAGTCCTACCCAACCAACTTTAAAGAACATAAATAAACTAAGTTGCATGACGCCTTTTTTACCGTGCGAAAGCTTACTTAGTATCTCAAGTTTTTGTGGACCAGCATAACAGTCTAGTTCTATTTCATGAACCTGACCTGGCTTAACAACGAAGTCTTTAAAAATACCGACAGCTGAAACAACTTGTAAGTCTACAGGTTCTTTAGTTTCTTCGTCTATACTTTTATAAGGTTTGTAGTTCATGTAAACTTTATCGAAACCTTCTTCGACATCGACAATCCAAGCAAAGTAACGGTTCTTAACAGCAATCCACTGGTAACCCTGCTCAGCTTTATCAGCGTAGAGTTTACCTGTTCCTTTTTCTAAACCTTGCTCTTCTTCTGCTTCATCGGCAGCTGAGATAATGTCACTTAAAAACTCTGTAGTAACTTTCTCGGATTCTTTATCGTAAAAGTCAACACCTTGATCCATACCGGCCATCATACCAGCACCGCCAACAGCGATTGGACGCATCTGGCCACAGTTAACACCAAGACCACTAAAGGTCATCGGTTCTTTACCGTTATTTAAGATCTTAAAAGTATTCTTAAACTGATAATTTTTGTTTAGTGAAATTGTTTGAACAACTGTGATGTTCTTATTCAGAACTGGACGAGATATAGAAACTTCGCTAGCAGACTTTTTAATTACTGCAGTTCCATATTTCCAGTCAGCAGCTATGCCGTTTAAAAATAAACTTGAGTGAACGGGGTCACCCATAACAACATTTGATGATGCCTGATCTTTAGCATCGTGAAGGAAAACTTCTTTTATACCAGTCTGTGGGTCGACGACAACGTCAAACTTTGGTGTGGAAATTCTTTGTTCAGGAAGGAGCTCAACTTTGGCTTCGACTTTAGCAGTTAAATCTTTTTTAACTTCGTCAGCTTTAGTTTCAGCTTCAGCTTTAACGTCAGAAACTTCTTTTTTGACGTCAAGGTTAGTAACTTCACCATCAGTAGCAGGTGTCGTTGTTTGTTCCTCTGGAGTTTCAACTATCTCTTGAGGAGTAGGGCCAAATTTTTTATCTAATGCAGGACCGATTAAGGTGAACCATGCAATAAAGGCAGCGCCAAATAATAACGCTGGACCAACTTTACTTTTATCCATTTAAATCCGTATCATCATGTTTACATGGAGGTACAGGATCATAAAAGTTTCTTTTACAAAAAGGCTGACACCGTAAAATCCGAGTGATCGTCAACCATGAACCTTTTAAAAATCCGTGCCTCTTTATTGCCTCTGCTGAATAGCTTGAACAACTTGGATGGAAGCGGCATGTTGGCGGAAATAAAGGTGAAATGAAAGTTTTGTAAAACCAAATAAACCCGAGGGCTATCTTACTTGGTATCTGACAAACTTTCTTTAGAAACCTCAAGGAGCTTTTCCCGGTCTAGTAGATGAAGGAGTTCTTTCTGAACTACAACTGCATCCTTTTCCAATAGATACTTGCGGGCTATGATCACGATCCAGATATTTTCAGGTAAACCATCTTTTATATGACGGTACGCTTCTCTTATCAGCCTGTATGCTCTATTCCGTTTAACTGCTCGCTTGTGATATTTCTTAGATACTATTATGCCAAGACGTCTTTTTCCATCCGGGGCTTCTGCGTGGCTCAAAACCAACATTTTGCCTACAGTGGAACTACCTGTAGACTTCATGTAGCGAAACTCATGACCTTTTAAAAGTCTCTCTGACCTTGAAAAAGTCACATCTCCGAGACTTATAAGAGTTTGTTTCGCCATATTAAGTTCGGCTTTCAAGCGTGGCTATGCCCCAGTTCAGTCTATTTAGACTTAGGCAGCTAGACGCTTTCTACCTTTTTGACGACGACGAGCTAAAACTCTTCTACCGCCTTTAGTTGCCATACGAGCGCGAAAACCAAATTTTCTTTTTCTTCTAAGAGTAGAAGGCTGAAATGTTCTTTTAGACATTTTTAATTTCTCCGTAAATTCGTTCCGATCATCAAATCGGACTCATAATATAAAATCTATAATCTTTATATAGCAGCTACATTTCGTAGACCGCAAAAAATAAGGGCGTACCTTATCACCAGTGTTCTATCTTATCAAACTGATCATTTAATTTAGTCGAATGAAAAAAATCACTTCTCAGTTTCATAGAGATTTTCGGGGATTTGAGCTGAAAATTGAGCATCAATATCTTCAAATTTAATCTGCAAATCACCTTTTTTGTTGGTAATTTTAACTTCTAGAGGAACCCACACTTTATTTTTTTCAGCAAAATCCTCAAAAGTTAACTCTTGCTTTGGACCTTTCTTCAAATCTACAAACCACTGAACCTTTAATGGCCCAAGGTGCTTTTCTGAAAGCCAAACCTTAGCAAACTCACTACCATCTGGATTACCAAGAAGCAAAACTCGACACTTCACACGCAAAACGCCTAATGTGTCACGTTCATACTCTTTGATATAATCCCAATACATAAAAGACAAAGAAAGATCTGACGGCTTTATCCCAACTTTGGAAAAACCATTTTCTTTGCCAAGCTTATTCTCAAGCACTTTAGTATCGTGCTTTTTGCCAAATACATGTTCAACTTTAAAGGACTCAGTCTTATTTAGAGTTGCTTTAAAGGTAATTTTATTGGGAACAAGTTGGGCTGCACAGCTTATCTTCATATGAGGCTGCCTTTCACCACTAGTCGCACGAACATTCATTCGTCCAGACATCTTTAACCAACAGTTACCTAGAAGTTGTTTTTGACAAAGTTCGAGAAAGTCTTCAGACTCAAGCTTGGATGGATCTTTAACTTGAGCACTTAAACTCATGAACAATACAAAAAATGCCAAACAAAATCTTTTCATCATCAACCTTCTCCTTTGATTAATCAAAATCTTCTAATCTATAAGTACGAGGCTTCTCAAGAACTACAGGTAGTGAGTCTAAGTTACTCAACGCTGCTTCAAGTTCTTTCGTAAGCACATCATGTGTAAGGATCACCACTGGTACACTTTTCTCATGACTCTCTTTTTGAGTAATAGAAGCAATACTTATGTTGTGATCACCGAGGATACCGGTAATAGTCGAAAGGACTTTCGGGCTATCTTCAACGACAACTCTTAAGTAGAAACGACTCACAACTGCACTTAACTCTGCTGGGCCTGAAGCTCCTTCAAAAGCCTTGAAACCACTAAAGTCTTTGATCATGCCAGATGCTATAGCCTGACTTGCGTCGATAACGTCTGTAACAACTGCACTTGAAGTTGCATCTTTGCCGGCGCCTTGGCCATAAAAGAATGTATCTCCAACTGTATTACCTAAAATTTTGATACCGTTATAAACATCCATAACAGAACCGATCATTGAAGCTTGTGGAACAAGTGTTGGCTGAACGTCAATTGAAACTTTGTCGTCTTCAGTTTTAAGGATATTTGCGATAAGCTTAATTCTATAACCAGCATCCCTAGCAAACTCTATATCAACTAAGTCGAGTTCATCTATACCGCGAACAGAAACCATGTCACTAGTAAACCACTGACCAAAAGCAAGACTTGCAAGGATAGCAGCCTTATGACCAGCATCGCCGCCACCAACGTCTAAAGTTGGATCTGCTTCTGCATAACCTAGGCGCTGTGCATCTGCTAAGGCGTCAGTATAACTTGTACCTGCTTCCATACAAGAAAGGATAAAGTTACAAGTTCCGTTTAGGATACCATGAATAGACTCTATACCGTTACTACTAAGACCTTCTTGAAGAGACTTAATAATTGGAATACCACCAGCAACACTTGCTTCGAAGAAAATTCTTGTTCCATTTGCTTCTGCTGCAGCAAAAAGCTCTGGGCCAGATTCGGCGATCAATGCTTTGTTGGCAGTAATAACAGCTTTGCCGTTATTTAACGCTTTTAAAACTAAAGTTCTAGCCGGTTCTTGGCCGCCCATAAGTTCAAGAACGATATCCACGTCATCTGCATTTACGACATCTTCAGGATTTGTCGTCATGATTGAACGGTCTACTTCAACTAATCTTTTACTGTCAAGATTCCGTACGGCAACCTTAGTCACATCGTACTCAAATCCATAACGAGAAGCGAAAAGCGCTCCATTTTTTCTAAAGCACTCAACAACACCGCTGCCGACTGTTCCGAGACCAATAATCCCGACTCTAAACTTCTTCATTTTCTTTCCATCTTAATTTTTGAGCAGACTATCTGCCCAGACCGTTAATAAGTCTCTTTTTATCTTTGCGTTATGACGCACATCTACAGGGAAGCTTTCTTTAATAAGTACTCGCTTAATCCTGTTTGTTACCCAATTAGCCTCAGCTAATTCCAAAATTTCTTTTTCTAAATCAGCAAGGACTACAGAGTCTTTAAGATTTAACTTACTGATTGGCTGAATAATTATAACGGCCTCTGTTAGACCTTCATTATTAATAAACGGAACCAAAGCAGAGCGTTTGACCTTCTCATGAGTATTAAAAACATTTTCACAGCAATCTGTATAAAGTTCATGTTCTGGCAGCTTCACTCGGTCAGCTTTACGACCACAAAACCAAAGGTAGCCATCTTCATCGAAGTAACCTAAGTCTCCCATGCGGTGCCATGTATAACGGCCCTCACGAATCTTAGATTTCTCATTTGCATCTGGCCTTTCAAAGTATTCACTGGTCACGATCACACCTTTAACGGCGATCTCGCCGATCTCACCTTTAGGGAGAACCATACCTTCATCCCAATCAGCGATGGGATCATCAGTAATTTTAATAATTCGTATATCAACTTTATCAGTTACTTGCTTACCAACACAAGTACCTGCGCCACCGTCAACCTTTTCGCGCATCCCCATAAGAGTGAGAGAACCTGTCATGGACGTTAGTGGCAAAGCTTCAGTCGCACCGTATGGAACGTAAACGTCACCATCTGGTCCAAGTAGATTATCTAAAAATTTTTCATGCAAAGCACAAGGTACAGAGCAACCTGCCATAAGAAGGGCTCTTAAACTAGGGAAGCGAACATCATGTTTTGTACAAAAGTTCGCCATCTTATCCCAAAAGGTAGGAGAACCAAATGAAAACGAAACGCCTTGATCGTGAATAATACGACAAACTCGACGAGGGTCAGCACTTAAAGGACGCGAACAATCCATATCTGGAATAACGGTTGGCATACCCATAGATACTGCAAAAAGAGCAAATAAAGGAAAAATCGACATATCCACATCATCCGGAGTTACCTTGTAAGTCTGACGAATCAACTTGATCTGATGTGCAAAAATAGAGTGAGTATAGAGAACGCCTTTCGCTGTTCCCGTACTACCCGAAGTAAACAGTATAGCTGCGAGATCTTTACCTTCTGTCTCGACGATTGGGTAGTTTTCTCTAGAATAAGGAAGTTTTTGAAGACTGCGTATTTTACCAAACTGAAAGGTACCGATGTTATAAAACTTCTCAATAGTCGAAAAAGCTGCTTTATGGATCATCGCCAATATATGAGCCTTAAACTCTGCGACAACAACTCTCGCCTTAACTTGTTTGATACAGGCTAGAAGGCCTGTTTTCCCCATGCCTGGATCAATAAAAACTGGAACAGCACCAAGTTTATAGAGAGCGAAAGTAACTGCGACAAGATTTACGCCTGGCTTCAAACCAACTAAAACTCGATCTCCAAAAGTTACGCCTTCACCATCTAGCGCCCAAGCGTAGCGATTCGTAACATCTAATAATTGTGAAAAGGTGACGTGACTGTAGTGGTTTCTACCAGTCTTTTTATCTCGACCTACAGGTTCGATAACGGCACGTTGACAGGGTTGTCTGGTAGCTTGAGTTTCGAGGTAGTCAGCGACATTCACTTTACCTGAAATAATTGGAACAATATCCGGCATTTTTTCTGATGCTTGAGATTCTTCTGTAGGTTCCATTTACCTTCCAACTCTAAATTTTTTCTTAATAACGTTTTTTACGTAGTCTTAAAAAGGATTCACACTATAGTAGCGAAATAGAAAATGTCAGTATGATAGATTGAAAGATCTCGAACCTTGAAAGTGGATGCTTAATGAACAGCGAAATTGTCAATATTATACAAACTCTCGGTACTCCGAAAATTCTCATAATCGGCGATCTCATGCTGGATCATTTCACTTGGGGTAGCGTTAGTCGCATTTCTCCTGAAGCTCCCACACCGATACTCAACTTTGAGGAAGAAACATACCAACTTGGCGGTGCAGGCTTTACTGCTAGTGTTCTTAAACAACTTGGTGCCAAAGTTGATTTAGCTGCAGTTAGTGGCAACGATAGCGATAGAGAGATAATTCTAAAAATGCTCGCTAACCAAGGCATCGGTTCCGAAGGTATAATTGCCGACAATTCTCGCCCTACAACTCGCAAACAAAGACTACAAGCTAGAGATACAGACCTCTCGTCTGGTATGCAGCAAATGATGCGCGTCGACTTTGAATCTAAGGACCCAATTGGCCAAGAAGTTGAAAATAAACTTATTGAGTTAATCGCTACTAAAGGCAGTGAGTATGATGCTATCATCGCTTCTGACTATGGCAAAGGTGTTCTCACAGAAGACATACTAGCAAAGATTTCTTCATGCAAAAAAACAACTCCTGTTTTCGCTGACCCGAAAAAAGGCGCTGACCTTAAGTTATACAAAGGTTTTACTGCGATGAAGCCGAATAGATTTGAAGCTGAAAGCTACGTTGGTTTCGCTTTGACTAGTAAGGATAAGATTATCGAAGCAGGCAAGAAAATCCTCGAACTAGCAGACCTCGATTATACATTTATCAGTCTCGATGCAGACGGTCTTTTCTACATCTGTAAAAATGGCAATCAATTATTTGTTCCAACTAGTAAAAAAGAAGTTTACGATGTTGCCGGTGCTGGCGATAGTGTGATCTCAATGATGGCCCTACTCTCAACTTCTGATGTGCCTCCAAGATACTTGATGGAACTGGCAAATACTGCCGCCGGCATAATGATCAGCCAGTCTCAGCCAAAAACGATTTCCAAAGAAGACATCATTTACAACATCATCTTGGGTGACGAAGTCAGCAAAAAGCTCAAAACTAGTGATGAAGTTGCTGCTATTCTCAATTCTACAGAGTATCGCAACCGGAAAGTTTATTTCACTAATGGTTACTTTGATAACATCAAACCTGCTCAAATTAAATTCTTAGAAAAACTTGGTAGTCATGAAGGCATTCGGATTGTTGCCTTAAACAGCGATAACTCGATCAAAGATGCAGGCCATGAACCAAAGCTTCCTCAAGCAGATCGCTTAAGACTATTACAAATGTTTGACTGTATTGATTACATCATCGTTTTCGACGCCCAAAACTGCGATGAAATGCTTAAGAAGATCAAACCTGATTATTTCTTAAAAGGCATAAACTATGCAGACCAAGAAATAGCCGAAGCGAAAACCCTTAAAGAAATTAACAGCGAAGTCATCTTCATCGATGCAAACGCTTAAGACTTTAAGCCCAGTTCTTCTAAAGTTTTAATGAGTTGATTCATATGCGATATTACATAAATATCGCCTTCGACTTCTTTTATGAACTTCTCTGGATTGTAGTGAATAACTCTCATCCCAGCACGTACTCCCGCAGTCACGCCTACTTCACTATCTTCGATGACAATACAATTCTCGGGACTCACGCCCATTTCATCTGCTGCAAGTAAAAATAAATCCGGCTCTGGCTTCCATACACCTAAATCATAAGCGCTAAATAAGTCATCGCCAAAATAAGGCGCTAAGCCCGTCACTTTCATTGCCTTCTTTATCTTAAACATCGGACCGCTAGAGGCTACACAAATTTTAACTCTAGTCTTTAGTTTGGCGACGGCATCAGTCACGCCTTCAATGGCTTGAAGAGACTCTTCAAACTTCACATTTAAAAATTTTCGATAATCTAAAATAAACTCTTCTGAAAAGTCCTCAACTCCATGACGCTTTGAGATAACCTTTAAAAGTTCATTGAGCTTCCAACCACGAAACTCTTCTTTCATTCTTTCGGCTGATTCTTCTATACTTAACTCTTGAAGCTTAAGCTCCATGCAGTGATGTCCAAGAAACTCACTATCGACCAAAGTCCCATCCGAATCAAAAATAACACATTCGATCATTTTATTTGCCATTCAGATAAACTCTTTTAACCCGAGAACCCAATGAACAAATAATATCGTAACTAATCGTTCCTGAATCTTTTGCCCAGTCATTTACATCATATGCTTCACTTAAACATAAAACCTCATCACCAACTTCAGCATCAACATTTGATAAATCTATAGTTGTATAATCCATCGAAACTCGACCAATGATCGGACAGGATACGCCATTTACAACAAGTCTCCCTTTATTCGAAAACTCTATCGGTAAGCCATCTGCATAACCGATGGCAACGGTCCCTACTTTCATAGGTTTTGAGAGGGTATAGGTTCGACCATAACCAACAGTTGCGCCTTGAGGCAACTCTCTTACAGACACTAACTTTGACTTTAAACTCAGGACTTCATTTAGTTCAAACTTATGAGTGCCCTCTAAATCATAATAGCCGTATAAGTTAATGCCGCTACGCACCATACTAAATGGCTGCTCAACTGATGCATCGATATTGTGCAAACCGTCACTATTTGCGAAGTGAACTTCACCAAAGGAAATATTCTGACTCTTAAGTTTATTCAGTAAGTCGATGAATTTTTCGATCTGCTTTTCTGAAAAGCTACGATCGCCATAAGCATGGGGGAAATGTGAGTAGATGCCATCAAAAGATAAATTCTTAAGAGAAGATACTCGCTGAATTGTTTCAAAACTTAAATCAATCGGCATTCCCAAACGTCCCATGCCTGTATCGATCAAAAAATGAACAGAAGCTTTCTTATTCTGGCTTTCTGCTTCTTTAGAGATCTTCAAGGCATTTTCATAAGATGTGACTGGTATAATAAACTCTTCTGAAACCAGTTTAGGTATTTCAAAATCAATGATATCCCCTAAGATCTGCAATGGAACTTCTAAGTGCTGCAATTCTAAAGCTTCGTTTACATCTGCAACACCAAATCTTGAACAACCGACTTCTTTTAGAGCTTGACCGACTTCTGTAGCTCCTAGCCCATAGGCGTTTGCCTTAAGAACTGCCATAAGCGAAAGAGGCTTCACGTGCTTCTGAATCAACTCAAAGTTTTTTTGAATTAGATCAAGCCTTATCTCTAAAATATTGCGAGCCATAAAAATTGTATCAAGTTAAGTTTATTATTCTCTAAACTACTCTTTATTAACAAAAAAGTCCTCAATGTGAGGACTTAATCTTAAACAATAAAAGACTATTTTTTATGAATCACCAGTTTGGCATTTTTCTTCATAAATTTTAAAATTGCCATATGGTGCCGTTTTTCTATGATCCCGCTGGCATGATACTCTAAAACAACTATCACAATCAAAGGTACAACCATTGCACCGAAATAAGCCAGCAATGCTAAGAGTTCAATCATAGCTACCTCCCCTTATTTCTTATAATAATTTAATTCTTCAGGGATTATAAATGCAAACTTTACAACTAAAGACTCTATTCCAATCGTGATTGACCTTTACTACAAAGCCGCTAAAGTCTCGCAAAATCTGGAGTAAAAAAAATATGAGACTTGATCGTTTTATCTCAAAGTGCACAACTATGGGCCGCGCAGAATCTACTAAAAAGGTTCGCCAAGGTAATATAACTGTAAATGATAAAACTATAACAAACCCTCAAACCAAAATCTCTCCTGACACAGACAGTATCTACTTCAATGATAAAAAACTTGTCTACAAAGAATTTATTTACATCATGCTTAATAAACCCATGGGCTATATTTGCAGCACAAAAGATGATAAAAATAGAACAGTTCTTGATTTACTTCCCGAAGAATATGCTGCCAGAGAACCCTTTTCATGTGGTCGACTTGATATAGATACAACCGGTTTAGTCTTACTTACTGATAATGGTAAATGGTCTCACAAGATAACTTCTCCTAAAAAGAAATGTTTCAAAACTTATATCGTCACAAGTCATGAGCCTTTAACAAAGGAAGATATGACTCAACTTGAGGAAGGCGTCATGTTAGACAATGATGATAAAATCACTCTTCCTGCAATAATCAAAGAACTAGAAGATTGCAAATATGAGCTTCAAATTTGTGAAGGTAGATTCCACCAAGTAAAAAGAATGTTCGAGGCTGTCGGCAACGTAGTAGTAGCACTTCACCGTAGCTCTATTGGCGAAATAATCTTAGACCTGGAGCTCGATTCAGGAAAACACCGTGAGTTAACGGCTGAGGAAATAAGCTATTTCAAGTAGCAATAGTCTGCTCATCCAATGAATGAGCTTGACATTAAATCCAGCTATTTTATCTTACCCGACAATTTTCATAAAAGATTGCCTTCGTGCATTTTTTATTCTTAAACTTATAAATTTTAGATATCACTTTTAAATTATGATTGCTGCTTCAAACCTTTCTATGAGATTCGGAAAGAAAATTCTTTTCGAAAACGTTTCTGTAAAATTCCTTCCTGGTGCACGATATGGTATTATCGGTGCAAATGGCGTCGGTAAATCGACATTCATGAAAATCCTTAGTGGTGAGCTAGAACAAACTAGCGGCCAAGTCTCGATCGACAAAGACTGTAGTATGGCTTTCCTAAAACAGGACCATTATGAGTACGATGACTTCAAAGTCATCGACACTGTATATATGGGCAACGAAAAACTTTGGAAACTTCACCTTGAGCGCGAAGAACTCTATGCGAAGTCTGACACTGGTGAAATAACTGATGAAGAAAGTGATCGTCTATACGGTGAGTTAGAGATAGACTTCGGCGACAATGGTGGCTACACCATGGAAGCAGACGCGTCTAAAGTTCTTAGCGGACTTGGTATAAATGAAGACTCTCATGGCGAGAAAATGAACACGCTTTCAGGCGGACTAAAATTCAGAGTTCTCCTAGCGCAAATTCTATTTGCAAACCCAGACATCATGCTACTGGACGAACCTACCAACCATCTTGACATGGAAACTATCGACTGGTTAGTTAACTTCCTTTCGCGTCACACTGGTACCGTTTTAGTCATATCGCATGACCGTTACTTCCTTAACTCTCTTTGTACTGACACTGCTGACTTAGACTACTCTGAACTAAGACTTTTCTCTGGCAACTATGATTCATTCATGATCGCCAATGAAATCGCTCTCGAAAGACAACAAAGAGATAACGAGAAGAAAGAGAAAAGAGCTACTGAGCTCAAGACCTTTATCTCTCGTTTCGGTGCAAACGCAAGTAAAGCAAAACAAGCTACTGCTAGACGTAAAGAACTTGAAAGAATGCAAGTTGACGAATTTAAGCCAAGTAGCAGAATTTCACCATATATCCGCTTCAAACCTTTAGAGAAGCTTGGTGAGCAAGTGATCGAAGCCGAAGAGATCTCAAAGACATATGATGACGAACTATTCAAAGACTTCAGCTTAAATATCGCTAACGATGAACGAGTCGCAATCATTGGTTCAAATGGTGTTGGTAAGACAACTTTACTCAAAGCTCTTATTAAAGAAATAGAGCCTGACTCAGGTAGTGTTAAGCATGGTGACACGATTCAAATCAGTTACTTCCCACAGGATAACACTAACTTCCTTAATCCAGATATGACTGCGATTGATTGGCTAGGTCAATTCTGTCCAAATGAGGGTATCACTGACCAAGACCTACGTAGTCACATGGGTAAGATGCTTTTTAGAAAAGAAGAAGTTGAAAAGAAAATCAATGTTCTTTCTGGTGGCGAAAAAGCTAGGCTTATAATTGCCAAAATGCTTCTTGAAGGTGGTAACGTCCTTATTCTCGACGAACCTACCAATCACTTGGACCTAGAAGCAATCGAAGCATTGAACTATGCATTAACTTTAGTTGAACAACCGGTAATTTTCGTAAGTCACGACCGAGAGTTTGTAAACTCATTGGCAACAAGAGTGCTTGAGATAGAAGATGGCAAGATCACTAACTATCCAGGAAATATGGAAGACTACGAAGCTTGGAAGAAGAAAAACGCTAAAGCTTAGCTTTTGTGATTCCAAGCAGGAGAGTAGATGAGCTTCACTTTGTTAATTTTATAATTACAACAGATGTTCATCACTCTCAAGACTAGTTCGGCCGTTGATTCTTCATCAGCGACCACAACAACTATAGCCTTGTCTCCATCTACATAAGAACTTATAAACTCTTTAAGTTCTTTGATCGAGACAGGCATGCCTTCTAAACAAACTCTACCATCACTATCTATTGATATATTTATCTGCTCAAATTCAGCATCTGTAACGAGTGCAGAACCCTGATCTTCAGCATACGCCGAAACCGGAATTATGCTTCCCAAACAGATAGCAGATAGTATTTTAAGAGTTTTCTTCATAGGCTTTAGTGTAAGACTAGTTTTCAAAAATAAAAACTAACTAGTTCATATTTTTAATTAAGTACTCACCACTTTCTTCAATTTTAATGTACTTAACTTCTTTGAAAACTAAGCGACCACGGTCAATCCCGTCTACTTTAGCTTTAAATTGAACAAAAGCTGTTGCATTACCAACTGTACGGCGATCTATCTCTTCGCCGTCTAACTTCATTTGTCTTAACTTCTTGATTAAGGCCGCATTACCACCTTCTTTTTTCCAATCATCAATGCTAGTATTTAGTCTTCTGTACATTTTTTCATCAACATCAGACTTATTAATGTAAATTCTTACACTACCACCATCTAGAGCTAAAAAGTCCGTTTTGTAATCATGACGACCGATTCCAGTAATTAAGCCATTCATCTCAATTGTTTTCCCACGGTATTTAAGCAGTTCCTTCAAACTGCCTTTCATCAAATCCTTCATCATATTTGAGGCTAAACCTCCTTCAGGTATTTCTGGATCTGGAACTTCATCATCATAAAACACAATGGCGCCATCCTGTACTTTCCATAAAACACGAATGTTTGTGGAAATATGATCCAAGACTTGACGTACGGTTTTATTTTCTACTGAATACTCTTCAAAATTAGGTATTTGAAGTGGTCCATGATAGTAGACTGCACCATTGGTTGATTTTGTTGTGGACGAATAACTAATTCGGTTACCCTGAATTTTCATCTGTACTCCACGCCAATAAAGCTTATGAGTAATACGATTAATTGCATCTAAAACTGTGCTTTCAGAATAGTTAAACGATTTAAATGTTGTACCATCTAGGATTAACTCGACATCTTCTGCTGATGCACCATTGTTGTAAGACTCTTTTAAAGTTTTATTGTCTTCTTCTATTTTAACAGCTTCTCTTTCTGCTTTAGCCTTTTCAGCAACCAAATCAATTTTCACAGGCCTAGGCGCATCTTTTAAAAGCTTATCCAAATTCAGCTCATAGTTACTAAATTCGCTGTAAAGAGCTGACATTTTTGAGTTAGATGGTGCTATTGATTTTCCCACCACTATGTAGAGCAATCTTGTAGATGTGCTACTTTTTAATTCATCTTGACGGTTTAGTATTTTACGAATAAATAAATCTGTCGTAATCGATCCCGATAAAGCTTCTATTTTATCACCAAATATAGCTTTAGCCTTCATCGCCTTAATACGCTTATCAGTTGCATCTAACCAAGATGCAAACTTTAGGAGAGCATTCCCTTCAGCACTTTTGGAATCTTTAGCTAGGAACTTAGAAGATAAGATCACTGCATCTTCAAGAAGAACTCGATCTTTTTCATTTTTAATACTTAATTCTGCGAAAGCAGATAGTGATGCGATTAATAACATTGTGAAGAAATAGCGCTTCATAAAATTCTTTTCCCTGGTTCTACAACTTTTATTGTACCGATTGACAACTTTAGACCATTAGAGTCTATTCGTCTTACAAGGGTACATACATGATTTCAAAATTAATTGACAAAACTATGAATAATCCAGCAATTCCTTGCTTGTCATTATTCTTATCGACAGGACTTCTCAGCCTATCGCTCTCATTACCATACCTAACCACAGCATCTTATTTAACTACCATTTTAGCATTTCCTGTCATCCATATCTGGAAACAAACAAAAAATGGAAAATGGCTTATCCCTCTTCTCACAGCAGGAATACTTTTTGGCTTCTTAAATATCGGCCCAAGTAAACAACCTTATACCTCTAACCAAAATTTCTATGCAAAAGTTAGAGGGACTGTTACAAATGTGCACTTCCCAGATAAAACCTTACAATGGAACGTAGATAAAACGGCTTTTATTATAAAAACTGATGAAATTTTCTTAAATAATCGCTGGCAGGACTTCAAAACGAAAATTCGTTTGTCTCAAATAGACGATAAATATAAGTTTGGAGATACGATTGAAGTCGAAGGAGCATTTAGAAAAGTTTCGACTCCGAAGCTCAGTAAAATCTTCTCATATGAAACTCACCTTAAGTCAAATGGTATACTTTATTTTGTTCGAGCTGATAAAACTTCAAGCTTAAATTCAGTTAGCCGTTATGACTCTATATGCCGCCAAATTTATCTTTGGCGAAATCAAATTATAGCGAAAGCCACAAAAGGTATCTCGCTAGATAAAAACAAACGGCTTTTAGCCTCTATCTTCTTTGGCTATAAAGGAATTCTTAAACCTCAAGAACGAGATATTTATCAAAAAAGTGGAACTGCACATTTATTTGCGGTTTCTGGACTACACGTGGGTATTGCAGCTCTATTCTTCTTTTCCTTCATCAGGCTAATCCCAGTAAGTAAACCAAGCCAAACATATCTTCTCTTAAGTCTAGTTTGGATCTATGTCTTTATGACTGGATGCCCACCATCGGCTATTCGAGCTTTTGTCATGTTATCAGTGTGGAACATTGCCAGAGCATACCGACTGCCATCGACAGGCCTCAACAATCTTGCACTGTCTGCAACCATACTTCTGATCATGAATCCGCTAAACATTGTCTCTGCTGGCTTTATCTACACTTTCACAATCACAACAAGTCTTGTCTTAGTTTACGAGAAAAGCCTGTTCTTTTTCATAACTCTCAATGAGAGAAATAAATGGAAAGGCAGTTCACCTCCGACACTTTCACTATCTCATAAGTTTATAATGCTTCTTCTTTGCAGTCTAACGGCGTCCTTATCTTCATGGGGCCTCAACATTCTATTAAACCAAACTGTCAGTCCTATGGCTTTCATTATAAATATTTTTACAAGCTCAATTGCTTTGCTTATATTTTACTTGGCAGCCCTCAGCCTAACAGGTTTTTCATTCATTTATACAATTCAAGAAACCTTGATTTCGTCACTAGATAAACTCTGCTCAATGGGAGCAGTTTTTTGGAAGACACCTGAGGTCAATCCTCTCTTCATTCTTCTCACATATACACTTTTCTTTACAGTTCTTATCAAGAAAGCACCAAGTAAAAAGGTTCTCTCGCTCTGTGTTCTCGCTTATCTTTTTATTTCTTTACCTCAAAGAGAGAATTACATAAAAATCTACTCTTCAACTGGAGCAAATATTCCTAGCTTGGTGATAAACTTTGAAGATAAGAAGTATGGAGTCAACTGTAATTCTTACGAAATGGTCAGAGATGAGATTAACCAAGATTTTGATATGATTGTTTTCACTCAAGCAAAGTCTGCACAAACAAAATATCTTGCTGACATAAAAGAATCATCTAAAATACAAAAAGTGTACTTTCCTAAAAACAAAAATCACTACTTCAAAAAGAAGCTTCTAGCAACTCATGGCGAATACCAAAGCAGGAAAACAGCAAATCAAGAAATAACATTTCAACAAAGCAGTGAGGAGGAGTCATTCACCTTTCAGGAAAGACTGGCAGGAGGAGAAACTCTACGCATACAAATTCAGACTAAAAAGTATGAATCAACAACTATAAAAATTAACTACAGAGATAAAGTCCATATTTTTGAAAATGAGTATCAGAATACAAACTCAAGTGAAATACTCTATCTGTAAGTTATTTCAAATAAACCTGAAACTGTACAGAACCACCCACTCTAGAGTCTGCTAAACCTGCAGTAGTTGTAAAACGCGTCACTCCCTCTGGAAGTTTATAACGAATAACTGATACACTATGCGAGGCTATGCCTGTAACTAATTCACCGTTTAACTTCAGGTCTTGACCATTCAAACCTTTATCAATCAAGATTGAACGCCAACCTGTCACGGCCTGTTCCCACTTATAATCGGTCAATTTTTTTTTAGACTCTCCAAAGTGCAATGTAGGGGATGCCCAAACAGTATGGTCACAACTAATGCCATTCCCTCCATCTAGAACAAGTAAAGTCAACTCTTTTTCGTTGCCTACAGGAATATCGATAGCAACTGATTTACCAGGAGACTTATCTGTAATAATTCCACTACTAAACTTCAATGACGCTTTCATCAGTATAGACTTTTCATTCTGCCAGACAGTATCAGCTCTATCTTCACTCATATCGGCATCCAGCTCTGCATCTGTCACTTTAGTGAAGGAAACACCTTTCTCTGGGACTTCTAAACCTGTGCTCCAAACTATCGCGTTTAAAACTAACTTAAGTAAATTTTTGCGATTCCAGTTTTCGTGATAGTGCCCTCCTGCAAAAACAAAAGATCGTCCTTGGTCTTTCCCCTGGTGAGTCCACATAACTGTCTCTTCTCTGCCTTTATTTTTAGACACTGAAGGTATTTCGCTTTGGTGAGACGTGTATTTGCCTGAACGAGCCAAGTCATCTGGCTTCCCCGAAAGAATCGGAGTTAGTTTCAACTTCTTATCAAAGCGAATATTAAAAAGCCATTCATCTCTAACCTTAAACTTCCCGACACCATTACTTATCTCATGATTCTTGTTTAAAATGGCATCGCATTCCCACTGAGGATCTGTCGAGTAATATTTCTCATAGTAACCTCCTGTCCATGACATCATCATCTTACTTTTGTGACCTTTAGGAACTTGAATAGATTTATGAAGAAAACCAACGGATTTACCAGACTTCACCCAAAGATCCATCATTTGAAAATAGCCATTCATTATGTGGTTACCCAAACCGTCAGAGTAAACAATCAATGAGTCTGCTTCTAAAAGCTCTTTTTCGTCTTCTGGCCAATAACCTTCGAGAACTGTCGCCTTAATTGGCAAGCCAGATTCATTCAACTTTTTCGCCATGAGTTTCGCACCAGCACGATACTCATGCTCTCCATGACTTAGTTCATCGTGGCCTGTAATGAAGACTACATGCTTAGTATCTGTTGCAGCGAAAGAACTAAGAGTAAATAAAAGGAAAGCAAATAGTTTAATCATTTGTCGCTTTTACGATTCACCTTTAAACGACGGTATGAGTTCTCTGGAAACTCTGTATAGATTTCAAACTTGATGCTGCTTCGGCTATTCGATTGAACAGAACCAGAATCAGTAACAACTCCTTTCGCCTTAAAAAGTTTATATCCGGCTGGTATATCGTACTCTATGATTGATAAAGCGTGAGTACCTATACCATCTTTAATAATTGTACCATTGTGGGTCAAAGGCTTACCGAGTGCATCAATGCCGATTCCCATCGTGCCCCATTCACTTGAAGCAAACTTCCACGGTAAGTCCAACAACGAATACTGGCGGCCAAGAGCATCTTCCAAAACAGGATTTAACCACGCCGCATGGTCATGAGAACGGCCATCTTGTGAATCCGAAACTACTAAGTAAATCTTGTTTGAACCATTTATTTCAGCAACTATATCGACCTCTAAACTAGGTGTGTCTAAATTCACTTCTGGACTCTGGTAAACTGGACGATTAAAAACGCGAGACTCAAACTTAGCCTTTTTAGAAGCAACTGCATACTGATGTGCTTTTACGACTAGACTGTCACCTTTATTATTTGCCATTTCCACAGCGCCGCGATCAACTTCTAAAAGTGATTGAGAGTCACTTACATTTAGACGGAAACGCGTTCCTAGGACTGTTATTGTCGAACTTGGTGTTGAGATCACCATCGGCGAGCCTGGAGCTTGTTTGGTAACTTGAGCCTGAAATTTACCAAATTTAAGATTGATTTTCTTACCATTCTTCAAAGAAAAAACTGCTTCAGTCTCATCTTTGAACTGGGTAACGGTTGAGTCGTTCCAAGTGATACGCAAGTCACCTTTATCTTCAACCAAAACTTTATCGCCATCCATCAAACGTAAATCTGCCGTAACTGGAACTCGCAACTCTCCACGAACTAACCAAGCTTGACCACTTTCTGAGTACAGTGAGCCATGATAAAGACCTTCAGTTTCTGAAGAACTAAAAAAGGTGAATACGACTAATACCTGAGCTGCTATGCCCGCCCAGAAATAAAGTAACCAACTCTTTTTATCTTTGTAAATAACTTTTTGCTCTGGGCTTACTTCTGAAAGGGAGTCAAGAATTTTCAGCTCAATTGAGTCGGGTTCCATCTCTGAAATGCTACGACTCACACCACGAAAAACACCATCTTCATTCTCTTGATTGACAGAAACCAAAAGGCCTTTCATACGACTTGCTTCCGCTAACTCCTTGCGGAAATCTTCGTCATTCTTCACCAGCTCAAGTATCTCAGATAACTGATCTTCATCAGCAGTATTATCTAAGAAATATTCTATTAACTCGCGATTGTAAAATTTCATAAATTTATCCCCCTCTGCTCTACACAGGTCTTCAACTGTTTACGAATTCTGTAAAGCTCAGAACTTATCGCGGAGACTGTAGTTTCTAGTCTCTCCGCCATACCGATAACTGATTCATTTTCAAAGTATCTTGCTTTAATCAATTCTTTTGACGCGTCTTTCTGGGCTGTTATACAATCCTGAAGTTTTTCAATCACTTGACCTTCATTTGGATTATAAGTATCTAGTTCTTGTAGAAGAGCTTCCTCAATCATAACCTTTTTAGAATTCACTGTGTTTTTAAGGCTATAGTGACTTCTCAAGTAACTCATCAGCTTATTTCTTGTAATGGCACGAACCCAAACCCCTAGGTCCGAAACTCCATCGTATGAAGAAAGGTTCCAATAAACTGCCACAAATATTTCCTGCATGAGGTCATCAACTGCTAGTCGGTCAGACAAACGACCCGACAAGTAAACTCGCATCGATGGTCCAAACGATTGAACTATCTCTCGAAATGCTTCTTTATCGCCAGCTAATATTTTTTTAACAACATCATTCATTACAACATTCAATCCCAGTACAAAACTCGCCTTATCTTTCTATTCGCTAAACAAGGGCGTATCTCGCAAAATAATCGTCCTTTTTATATAAATCACTCCGTTATTCTATGGTTTTATACATAAAGAATGCAAACTTATTAACACCATACACTTCTACAAAAGGCAATTATCGATAAATGGATATTAAACTTAGATGTCCTCATTGTTTCCTAAAAATATCCGCAAGTGATGAACACAAAGGCACCAAAGTGGATTGCCCTAGCTGTTCAAAACAAATAAGGATTCCCTCTCCGAAGTGTGGTACCGGCTTAGATGTTGGCGGGTTTGTCATAGAACAATGGCTTGGAAATGGAGCCATGGGCGAAGTCCACTTAGCCAAGCAAACTGCCATGGACCGTATGGTTGCTTTAAAAATACTTCCTGACGAATGTGTTGAAGAAGACGAAGACCAAACGCGCTTTTTCCAAGAAGTCAAAACTCTAGCAAAACTAAACCATCCAAACATTGTCTCGGCTATATCTGCTGGAGAGTTTGATGGCGGTGCTTATTTGGCGATGAATTTTATCAACGGTGTAACAATTGAGGATAAAATCAATTCTGGAGGTACCATTGCTGAAAAAGAAGCTATACGCTGTGCACTCGCTATAGCCGAAGCTCTCGACTATGCTTGGGAAAATAACGGCCTGATTCACCGAGATCTTAAACCTGCAAATTTCATGATCGATGAAAACGACACAGTACATCTTATGGATCTTGGCTTAGCTAAAACAATGGATAACGACCTCAACTTAACGGTTGATGGCATAGTCATGGGGACTCCCTACTACATGAGTCCAGAACAAGCGCGTGGAGATAAGATTCTCGACCAACGCAGTGACATTTACAGCCTTGGTGCAAGTCTTTACCATATGGTCACAGGCTTAGCTCCTTATGACGGCCACTCTTCACTTATGGTCATGACTAAGAAACTTTCTGAGCCTCCTATCGCCCCAAAAGTATTAAAGCCAAACCTTTCTGTTAAGATGTGCCACATCATTGATTCTCTCATGCAGCTTGATAAAGAGGATCGACCACAACAATGGTCTGAAGTTATTCAACTTTTCAAATCAAATAGTTCTCAAGCTCAAAAAAAGATTCACGTCTCTTCAGACAAGTCTAAGAACTCAAATAAAGGCTTTTCTAACAAAAAGACTGCTTCAAAAGTCTTTCTCATTCTGCTGATTATTGTCCTGATTGCGGTGATAGCTCTGGCGGTTTCACTACTTAAATGAAACTCCAAGTTCACAACTCTGTTTTAGACTTTAAGAGTTCTGACTGGAATAGTCTTGTCCCAAACAACTTCCCCTTTGCCAAACACGAGTTTTTAGTCGCTTTAGAAGAAAGTAAATCTATCGGCAAGCGAACTGGCTGGTACCCTTTTATCATCTCCGCACACGACTCTAAAAACTTAGTTGGCATCTTCATTTTATTCGTCAAAACAAACAGCTATGGTGAGTATATCTTTGACTGGGCTTGGGCTGACGCTTGGAAGAAAACGGGGCAAGAGTATTATCCAAAGCTCACTTCAGCTATACCGTTTACCCCAGCAACTGGTCCAAAGTTTTTAATCTCGCCTGATGCAGACTATCAGGTGACCTGTCAACTATTAATCGCAGAGGCACTTAAAGAGCAATCTCAAAATGAGCTTTCATCGATGCACATTTTATTTTCTACTCCTAGTGAAAATAAAGTATTGATCAAACAAGGCTTCAAACTTAGAAAAACCTTTCAGTTTCATTGGCAGAATAACAACTACTCTAACTTTGATGACTTCCTTGCCGAACTAAAGCAAAAAAAACGTCAAAAAATAAGACGTGAAAGAAAAGAAATAGTAAAGCTTCAAAGTCTAAGTATAAAAGAATTAACCGGTAAAGAAGTCCAACCATTTGCCAAGAATTTCTATCAACTTTATCTAGCTACAATCGATAAAAAATGGTCTGCTGACTACTTAACAGAAGAGTTCTTCCAACTTCTTTTTGAAAAAATGAATGAAAACCTCCTGCTCTATCTCGCTTTTGACAATGATAAACTCGTGGCCGGCACACTAAATGTAATCGGCGGCAACAAACTTTTTGGACGTTATTGGGGTGCTTTCGATGAAATTCAAAACCTTCATTTTGAACTCTGTTACTACAGACCAATTGAGTATGCGATAAAGCACAAAATAGATTTATTTGAGGCTGGTGCTCAGGGGGAACATAAAATCCAACGGGGTTTTATTCCTGCCTACACCTACAGTCTCCACAAGTTACCAGAAAGTAAACTCTCTGAACTTATTCATGACTCAATAAACAGGGAATCTGAACAAGCTGATCGGCTTGTAAAAGAAGGTCGAGAAATGGTTTTTAAGAAGACGAATTAACCGCCGCTGACTTGGCTAGCCACTTTTTTGCATCTTCTACATTTCGAAATACATCCACTTCAAAAGCAACTCTCATTTCAAGAATAGTCTGGAACATTCGACCAAGACCATACTCGAGATCGCCTTTGAGAATCAATGCGGCTTTACTACCTTCAAGATGAGGGCCAAGTCTAACACACTCTTTAGCAAGAGTCCACATGTCATTTGTCGACAAGCCTTTACCATCGCTTTCCGAATGGTCTGAAATGATCGAGCTACCTGGGTATTCTTCAATCATTTCAATTTCTCGATCAACAAGAGCTTTCACATGTTCCACAGTCATAGATCCGACTGTTTTAACCATGATCGTATTTATTTCACTATCGTATATAACTGAAAAAAACATGAATTCTCCGCTGACACTCTAATTCTTTCTTGCATGTAATATAACACTGTCAAAATAAATATTATTACCTGTAAAAATAATTTTATATGAAAAAACATTTCGATCTTCATATAATTTAACCACAGATCATCACCTTTTTCATGCAATTTTGTAAGCTCAAGTGTTTGCAGCTGTTGATAGTACTAAAGAAACCTTAGGAAGAAACATGAACAGAAGATCATTTCTAAAATCATCTACAGCCCTTATAGCTCTACCACAGTTTGCATCTCTCGGTGCCCAACCGAAACAAGGAAACTTTGCAAAACGCATCGTTTGTATGGGTAACTATCTCGGTTACCACACTCCAAGTTTTTATCCAAAAGAAACTGGCACTGGCTACAACATGCCAGACCTTTTGAGCCCACTTAAAGAGCACAGAGATGACTTCACTATTTTCTCCGGTCTAGACCACAGATGTAAAAATGGTCATGGAAACTGGGACAACTTCATGACGGGTCAAAATGTTCACAGACTATCCCTCGACCAGCTTATCGCCGAAAGAATTGGCGGAAAAACTCGTTTTTCTTCTCTTCAACTAGCAACGGGTACAGAACATAACCGTCGTATCAGTTATACTCGAGATGGCGTCAAACTTCCTTGTATCCTCGATCCTGAAGTTCTCTTTTCAAACATTTTCACTTCTGGCGAAAATAAAGCCAAGATGAAGTACAACCTAGATGCAGGCAAGAGTATCATTGATGATTTAATCGCCGATGCAAAGTCATTTTCTCGCCAACTAAGCAAAAGCGACAAAGATAAACTCGGTGAGTACCTCAACTCTGTAAGAGGTGTTGAAAAAGACATCCAGAAACAAAAGTATTTTATCGACAAACCTCTTCGTAAAGTTGACTTCTCTATGCCTGAGGCGACTACAGATAAACTTGAAATAGAAAGAATCTTTCAAGACCTAACGGCAGTAGCCTTTGAAACTGACTCAACGAGAATTTCAACTCTTATGTACGCGATAAATGGCGGCACATATGTGAATGGCAAGAGCCGTACAAACCTACACGGACTGTCTCACCACAATAGAAAGAAAAAGTTTATCGAAGAATTCAATCTTATCACTCAGCAGCACATCATAAACTTAGCTCGTTTCATGAAGACTCTAAAAGAAAGAAAAGACCTAGACGGCAAGCCACTTCTAGATTCAACAATTCTTATCTTTGGCTCTGGTGTTGGTGATGCAAACTCTCACAAGAACTCAGACCTCCCTACGATTGTTGCTGGTGGCGGATTTAAACACGGTAGTCATATAAGTGTCGGTAAAGACGATCCATACCTTCTAGGTGACCTGTTCTTAACTGTACTTCACAGAATGGGATTCGATGACAGCACATTTGCTAAGTCTAAGAATAACATGAACAACCTATTCAAAGCTTAAGGAGTCTCTATGTATAAATACTTCTTACTATTTCTATTTTGCTTAACAACAATCCATGCCGAACCTTCTTTCCAACAGAAGTTTCTAGAAAGATACTGCTATGATTGTCATGACGCCGACATGAACAAAGGCGACATAAACCTTGAAGCAAAGAACAACGATTGGAGTAAACCCAAAACGGGCTTTTTCTGGGAAACTGTCTATAACTCTTTGAAAGACAGTTATATGCCTCCTGCCAAAAAGAAGAAGCAGCCAACTGCTGAAGAGCGTCAAAAAATGCTCGATATACTTGCTGCAGACATGCTCAGCAAACAAACTGTTGGTGGTACAACTCTAAGGCGTATAAATAAAATAGAGTTTCAAAACTCAATCAGAGACATATTCAACATTGACTACAGACTCCCAAATGGATTCCCAAGTGATTCTGAATCAAACGGTTTCGACAACATTGGCTCTGGCCTGCAATTATCGTCTCCACTTATGCAAAAGTACTTTACTGTTTCAGAAGAGTTAGTTACTAAAATCTTCCCAAATACGAAAATTGATAAAATCCCCGTTGAGACAAATAAGCTTAAAGCTTTTGTTTCTATGTGGAACTCTCTAGCTCGTATAAACTGGAGTAACGGCACACTTTACAACACTACAACAAAGCATACTGGCATCTATGAATTCAAGTTTGACTTCAGCTATACTTGGAGTCCAAAAGCAAGATTTGACAAACTTACAGAACCGGTAAAAATACAAATCTACGCTCTACCTGAAAACGTCCAGCCGTCACAAAACTATGACTCTATGCGTCTTCTAGAAGAACTATCATTTGATCCTGACTCAACACTTCAGGTGACGAAGCAATACAAAATGCATGCTGGTGACAGACTTTCTATCCGTTGGGATAACAGTGCTCTTCAAACCCAGAAAAAGCCGCCATTTATGTCAAAGTACCAGAAGTTTGATATGGATATGAAAATCATGAAAGAGATATTCAAAGACAAAGCTTTGTATGCTGCTTGGAAAAAAGTCACTCCAAAGATTCATCCTGGACCTGAGCAAAAAAAGATTTTCGCAATGATGACAAAAGAAATGGCATCTGGCAAGCTCAATTTGAAAGATCCATCGTTAAATAAAGTCCGTGGTTTAGACGGCAATGTTCGTCGAGGCTACTTACGTGAATTTCTTAAAAAGGAAAGTTACAAATTTGGCCCATACGTCAAAGTAGATATTCCTTATATTAAGGGACCAATCAAGGCGGTTTTATCTGACGACACCATTCAAGCGTTAAAAGTACAAAAAGAACTTATGGGAAATCGCGGTGATCTTGATGACAAAGCTTATGCTCAAAAGATTTTCTCTAAACTTCTCGTAAAACTTTTTAGAAAGCCGCCGACTCAAAGTCAAATAGACCTTTACGCAAAAATTGCTCTTGAGCATAAAGCTGCAGGAAATAGCTTCAAAAGAGGTCTCGCAACTGCTTTAAGAGCAGCATTGACTTCTCCTCACTTTCTCTACCGTGCTGTGAAACCGGGCAAACTAGACCAGTTCTCTCTAGCATCTCGCTTAAGCTACTTCATCTGGGGAAGTACTCCGGACAAAGAACTCTTAGACTTAGCTGCTCTCAATCAGTTATCAAACCCATACGAGCTCGCTCGCCAAACAAGACGACTTCTTAAAGACTCTAAAAGTTCTTATTTAGTAAATCGCTTTACTGACCAGTGGTTAGACATCGATAAAATTGACTTTATCACTCCAGATGAAAAGCTGATTAAAAACTTTACGAATAATCTAAGAGAAGACTTCAAACAAGAAACAAGACTCTTCTTCAAAGAGATAATGGTTAAAAACCGCCCTATGGAAGACTTTATTGACCCTGACTTTACTTTCATGAGTCAAGAATCTAAAAAGAAAATCTATATGGAAGGCCCTGACCTTGGTGTCGATGTTGAACGTATTTCGATTAAAAAAGGTGGCCGACTTGGTGGTATACTAACTCAAGGTTCAGTACTTATGGCAACTGCAAATGGCGTCGATACGCAACCGATCATTCGCGGTGTTTGGATGGTTGAAAAGATCTTCGGCATTCACCTACCAAGTGCACCTTCCGATGTTCCCGCTCTTCCAGAAAAACCGATAGAGGATGGTAAAGTTCAAACTGTTCGTGAAAGAGTTAAAGAGCATACAGAAAATCCAAACTGTTACAGCTGCCACAAGAACATCGACCCACTTGGCTTTGTTTTTGAAAACTTTGACCCAGTTGGTCGCTTTAGAGCTGCGTACCCAAATGAAGCTGAAAAAGACAAAAGTAAGTGGCTACCTGTAGAACCAAAGTCGACTATGCCAGATGGTACAACACTAAGTAGTATCCCTGAGCTAAAAACTTACTTAGTTAAAAACATAAATGACTTTAGCGGTTGTGTCAGTGAAAAGCTTATGACTTTTGCTACTGGCAGGAAACTTAACTTCCTTGAAAAAGACAAAGTTAAAAAGACTGTCAAGAAAGTTAATAAAAGCGGTAACGGGTTCCAAGACCTTATCGTTGCCCTAGTCCAATCAGATGTATTTGGAGCGAAGTAAATTATCTCTTGAAAATATTTTAAGGATAAAATACAAATAAGCTGTTAGGCTTCTATCCATCATCCTGTTTAACCTGTTGTGCCATATGATCAATTAGGCAAATAACACAGGATTAAGACATGAGTGATGAATGGATAGAAGAGTATGACGACGACGCATACGAAGAGTACGACGACTACGCCCTAAGCGATGCAGATATACTTCAAATACAGGAAGAATATAGAAAGAAAAGGCTGATCGAATCCTTGATTGGCCCTGTTATTTCAACTGCTTTTCATGTCATCCTGATTATCATCTTAGCGATCTTTATAACAGATAAGTACAAAGAAGAAGTCCCTGAAATAACTGTTGTTATGGAAGAGGTAGAGGAAATAAAAATTGAAGAACCTCCACCGATTGAAGAGCCTGAGCCAGTTGTTGAAGAAACTCAAGATGTTACCAATCCCGTTCTAACTACAGTCGCTATAGAAAACGTCGACTCAAATGATGCGGCCTTAGAAGACACCAACGATGAAGCGCCATCTACAGAAGATGACTCAACTGTTGAAGCCGTCTCAGATGTAACTGTGTCTCCTTCAGCTTTTGCCTCGCCAAATGTTTTTGGCGGTCGTTCTGCTGCAGGTCGAGCCAGTGCAGTTTCAAAATTTGGTGGAAGCCAAGTTGGTCAAGACAGCCTACTTAAAGCCCTTTGGTGGTTAGCAAAAGTTCAAAATCCAGATGGCTCATGGGGCAGTACTCGACAGGAGTCATTTACTGGTCTAGCTCTACTCACCTTTCTTGCTTACGGCGAAACTCAACTTTCTAAAAAATTCGGTAAGACTGTCAAAAAAGCTATGGAGTGGCTCGCCAAAAGTCCTCCACGACCAAAAGACGTCTATGCTCACGCAATAAAAACTTATGCTCTCGCTGAAGCTTATGCCATGACAGGTGTCTATATGCTAGAAGATGCTATGAACACCAACATACGCTTTGTCATCGACGGTATGCAAAAAGGTGGAAGCTACCACTATGGCTACAATCTAGATGAAAACGAAAAGCAAGACCTCTCAGTCGCCGGCTGGAACTACCAAGCACTTAAAGCTGCTTATGGTGCAGGCTGTGAAGAACCAGGACTTAACGATGCTATCTATCGCGGTATCGACTGGCTTAAAGCTCGTGCTGTAGAATCAGATACAGGAAACGGCTTCCCTTACAATGGCGCTAAGGGCCCCGTCAAAAAAGGTAAGCACACCATGAGAGCTGTTGGTGTCTTGTGTCTACAACTGTTTGGTGAAGGTGCTGACAAAGGCATGGCCGATGAAATTGCAAAAATTGCCGAAGACGATTTAGCTAACCTAACGTGGGCAAACGCTCCAAAAGAGTCACTTTATGGCTGGTACTACGCAACTCAAGCAATGTTTCAGCATGGTGGAAATGAGTGGAAAAACTGGAATAGAAAGTTCCAAAAAGAACTCACATCCAACCAACACAAAGAAGGTTACTGGGTTTACCCTAGTGACTTCCACGGCAACATGGATGACCTAACAGGTAAGATTTACGCAACAACTTTAGCTTCACTCATGCTCACTGTTTATTACCGCTACCTTCCTTCATCGAAAGGTGCAAAAGGTGGTTTTACTCCAAATAACGCTAAGAAGAAAAAACCAGAAATGGAAGAAGAAGGCCTAGATCTCATCGAGTAAAAAACTCTCTCATCACAAAACCCTAAAAGCCACAGATCTTTTTAGAACTGTGGCTTTTTTATTTACTCTATATGACTCATTACATCCACTTCATTTGAAAAAGCCTCAATCAGGAATTCTAATCTATCTGTGTATAATTAAGTGTGTGGTTATTATGAAGTTGTGTGTATTTACATTATTTTTCTCCCTTGTTTTCCTCACAGAGTCTTTTGGACAAAAAGCTCCTGTAATACATAAACAAGAAGTGACTCAACCAATATTGGCAAAACCAAAATATCTCGTGCCATTTTCCGATCCTATCTTTGGCTCAAAAATCACCAGAGTTACTGGAGATCCCGGAACTTTGATGAATGGCATCGATGCCCGCTGGTCTAACATCGCTAGACAAAACTATCCTAAAAATGCTGCTTGGAATGCCGACCAAACTCTGCTTTTCTTACAACGTCACAATGGTTTCCCCAGCTTTCTGTTTCTAGATGGCAAAAACTACAAAACTCTCTTTGGTCGAAACTCGTGTCCAGGAGATGAAGTTCGCTGGCACCCTACTCTTCCCGACAAAATGGTTTACATAAAAAATAACACTCTTGGGTTTTGGAATGTAAGAACAGACAAAACGGAAGTCCTCGCCAGCTTTGAAGCTTACTCCAAACTTTTAATTGGTCCTTGGGAAGGAAACCTTTCAGATGACGGCAAACTTATCGTTCTCTGTGGAAATAAAGGTCAACAAAAAGTGGCATTTGCTTATAACATCGAACTAAAGAAAAAGTACCCAGACATCGCCCTTAAAGGCGTTACTATCGACTGGGCTTCTATCTCAGCTTCAGGGAAATATGTAGTCGTCAATGGTCACTTTAATGGACCGAAAAATGACCAAACACAAGTATTTACTTTAGATGGTAAAAAGGTAGGCAAACTTTGGGAAAGTAGCCGCCCCAGTCACTATGACTTAACTGTCGATATAAATGGTGACGATGTTGCAGTTGGCGGTTCAAAGTATAAAAGCGATGATGGTAGAGTACTTAAGCGGCGCTTGAAAGATGGCAAGATCACCCAGCTCACTAAGAATGGTTATGCCGGTCATGTCTCAACTCGCAATGTAAAAAGACCCGGCTGGGCATACGTCACGTATCAATACGCGGGTCCAAACTGGGGCCCATACTGGGATGAAGTCGTTGCGGTAAAACTAGACGGCAGTTTTACTGTTGAGAGGATCGCCCACTTACATTCAAAAAGAGTGGACTACTTGTCTGAGGCTCACGCCGTGCCCTCTCCGGATGGTAACTTTGTTATTTGGGCGAGTAACTGGCGCGATAAGAAGAATGTTATCGGCGCTTACATCGCTGAAAGAGTTTCAAAATAAAAAACTCCTCTATCTTTAGCACTACTCAAAACCGATTTTAAAAAGACATGCTAAAAATAGAGGAAAGTGTGAGTCTAGGCTTTTTTCGCCTCGAAACCTTTCATGTAGCCAATAGTACTAGTTCCAAATCTTTCGGATTCGATTCCTAAGCCATTTAGCATCTGTACATAAAGGTTACCAATGTGCTCATTCTTCAGTGGATCAAAAGCAAGGTGCTGACCGTGCTTAAAGTTACCACCAGCAAGAATCAAAGGTAGATTGCGGTTGTCATGAGTCGATGAGTTGCCCATGTTTGAACCGTACATAACCATAGTATTATCTAGAAGTGTTTTACCACCCTCTTTGACTACGTCCATCTTATCCAAAAACTGAGCTAAAACTTTCATCTGCTCATCTTCGATAAGAGCCATTTCGTTTAATTTATTTTCTTTCATACCATGGTGCGAAAGTGTGTGGTAGCCTTCCGCTACTCCAGGAATTGGTGGAACTATAAAGTGACCTTGCATGTTCATCGTCACTAAGCGTGTCGAGTCAGTTTTAAGAGCAAGATGAATAAGGTCAAACATAAGTCTAGCTTTACCTATAACATCAGCTTTTCCGCTTATGTCGGTAGGCATCTTATAATTGACTTTTGGCTTAGGCTTCTTTTCCCAATCCTGCATGCGCACCATTTGTTCTTCAACTTCGCGAACTGAAGTTAAGTACTCGTCAAACTTCTCTCTATCTGAAGCGCTCATCTGCTTTTCAAGAGCTTTTGCTTCACCATGAACGTTATCCATGATACTCTTGCCCATACGCAACCTTAGCAACTGACGACGAACTTCTTCTTTAGTGCCATTTACAAACAATTTTTGATAAAGCTTCTTTGGGCTATCTTCTCCAGGAATAGGAACTCCAGCTCTTGTCCAAGATAGTGACGGACCGCCATTTGAAGAAAGAACTAAAGCCGAATAACGCGTTTTAGCACCTATATGATCGACTGCTAATTGATCCAGTGAAATAGTATTTTTAAAACTTCCGCTTTGAGGATTTGGAGCACAAGTCAAAAAGCTCTTTTCTGGAGGATGCCCGCCGGTCATTTCCGGATGATAAACTCCACTAAAAGATGTGAACTTCTTTCTATGCTTTTGTAAGAACTTCAAATAACGAGATGGTTTGTAGTCAAAGCCCGATCCTTCTGGAACATAGTTTTCTGAGATAAGACCAAGATTGTTATTTACACATACCATACGGACTGGGTTAAGCTCTGCTTGAGTCGCTCCCAATGATTCAAACATCGGTAAAGCAAACATAACGCCAGATGCTTTCAAAAAGTTTCTTCTTGTTGTTTTCATCATTACTTCCTTTGGAAAATTTCGCTTTTAACTACTTCGTGAATCAAACTGCGGAACCCATAGTCCTTTTCGCGGATCTTGCCGACTACAGCTTTCACATCTCGATGGTCACTCATACTTATGCCCGAACCTGTAGCGTAGGTGATCATTTTCTCAACGACATTTTTAGCTATGTCATCTGGATTCTCTAGGAACATCTGTTTGAATTGATTAATATCCTCAAATCTTCTGCCATCTTTTAGCTCATATGAAGCCACAACTGGCAAACCAGTTTCATAGACAATTGGCAATGGTGCATTTGGGAAGAACTTTATGCGCTTACTCGCCTTCTCAACATTTAAGTTTCTATAGTTTGTACGCCAAGCGCCAATCACATCGAAACACTCAAGAGCAACTCCTGGAGGGTCAATCAACTGGTGACAGCTAGCACAAGCTTTTGACTCACGGTGCTTCTCAAGTTGATCTAAAACAGTCTTAGTCCCGCGTATATCGGCTTCGATCCCGTCGACACTTGTTGGTGGTGGTGGCGGATGGATGCCCATGATTCTTTCAAGTATCCAAACTCCACGCACAACTGGTGAAGTTGAAGCTCCATTGGCGGTTACTTTATGAATAGCAGACATACCGATCACTCCACCACGCGGTGTATCTTCTGGAAGTTCGACACGACGTATTTCCATACCTTTAACAGGAGGCAGTTCATAGTGCCTCGCTAAACGCTCATTGATCATCGCGAATTCAGAATCGATTATATTTTCAACGCTTAAGTCTTTCTCCATAAGTTCTCTAAAGAACGCCACTACTTCCTCAGTCATTGACCATTTTAGAACTGGATCAAACTCAGGGTAAATTTTCGAGTCAGGCTCTGTAAAGTCTATTTTTCTTAAATCGAGCCACTGCCCCAAAAAGTTATCTAGGAAACATTCAGAACGTGGATCTTTAAGCATTCTTTCAACTTGTGCACTAAGGATCTTTTCGTCTCGTATATCTCCAGACTTAGCAAGGTTAAGTAACTCTTCATCTGGCTTAGAAGACCAAAGGAAATATGAGAGACGCTCACTAAGAGCTATATCTGAAATCTCACCTTGTTGAGTAAATGCTGGTTTGTGGTAAAGGAAATGAGAAGAAGTCAAAAGAGACTTATAGCCAGCTTTCATCGACTCTTCAAAATCAACGCCTTCATCTAACCAATAATGTACAAGGTCTATATGCCTTTGTACTTCTTCCGGCTTTACATCGCGACGAAATGCAACTGGTGCAAAGCGAGTCATAAGTCTTACTGCTTCTGCTTTTGGATCATCAGGAGCTAAAACCAATGTTGCGTGAAATGGTGAAGGCTTACCTGCATTTGGGTAACACATCTCACCTTTTATCTTTTGTTTTGGATCAAATACATAAGGAGCTGAACCAACTTTCTTCTTTTTGATCTTAGTCAATTTTGGCTTAGCTTCGCGCTTTGGTTCACCGTCGAGATGGGCATTGATATTCTCATTTGGCTTTACGCCTTTTTTCTTAATAGTTTTTACACCACCCCAAAGAAGTTCATGAGACAAAGGTGGCCACTTTTCAATTATCGGACCTTCAACGTGAACACTTTCGATATGAATACCAGGACCTTTAAACTCAGCTTGTTTGCCGGTCATATCCTTTTTGATTCCCATGATACGGCCTTCACTTGTAAAGCGCATGTGAGGAAGCATTTCTGGATATAGGCGAAAAGCTTGGCCTTGAACGAACTCAGCTTCATACTCGAACGGAGTCAGCTTATCAGTAGGTATATTGACATAGGCGAGCCTAGTTTGAGGCACGTCATTTGTTTCAAAGTGTCCACGACCACCGGTTCTAACATTTAGAGTTAGTGGCTTTTCACTACGCAGTGATTGAGCTCGAAAATTGACTTTATATTTGCCGTCAAAAGGTATGACATACTGACCAAGTTCAGAATTTAAATGAGCATGCTTTTGAGGTGAAAATATAACTATACCATCACCTTCTGGACGGATATAAAAAGCTCCTGTACGACGATAAACTTGCATCAGTTGGATGTTCTCCTGATACTTCAGTTCGTACTTATTAGACTTTGGCTGTTCGTAAAGAGTCGTTGCTTTATCTAAGACAAGATCTAGAGCATTCATATATGCTGCGATCTGAACCGATGATACATTTAAAGCTTCGCCAACTGTATCAAATCCATCTTTAGAAGCGTCTTCTGGAAGTAAGTCTTTTATGTCGAGCTGCATGCCAAGTATATCTGAAAGAGTGCGTTCAAACTCAACTCTATTTATACGGCGAACTCGCGTTCTTCCTTGTTCTTTCTGGCGCTTGACGTCTGCTTCATAGAGTGGTTTCTCTAAAGCAGAAAGGAACTGAAGTTTAAAATCTTCTTCTGGCTGCTTTTTCTTTTTAGGTGGCATGTCACCATTCGCTACAGCCTTGTAGACTTTTTCCCATTTTTTAGAATTCAAAACATCACTAGGATCAAAACTTAACGATGCTAAATCGAGCTTTCCTTTTTGAATATCTTCATCGTGACAATCATAGCAGTGTTTCTCCAAAAACTGCTTACCAACACCGTCTTTGATGCCAGCATTCACCGAAGTGGCTATGGCCAAGCTAACTATTATTTTTTTTATCATCCACATATCTCACTAGATTTGACTTCTTTAAGAAGTAAAACAGCGCAAGAATTGTGACTCTAACTGCTTTAAGGAAAAATAAAGCTATCCCAAAAATCACTTTCCCTTTCTACTTTGTTTTTTATACAAATATTTGCCTCCACTCTTCAAAATTGATACATTATCTATAGGAAGGATTCAGGATCGGGACAGATGAAGAAGAGATTTACACTTATCGAACTACTCGTTGTAGTAGCCATCATTGGTATACTTTCCAGTATGCTTTTGCCTGCTATTGGCAAGGCCCGTGCTGCGGCAGATTCTGCTGTCTGTAAAAACAACCATTCTAGTATGTACAAAGCCTATAACATGCACTCTGACGAAGGTTGGCTTGACCCAAACTTACCTACATATGAGCATAAACCTGGACAACTAATTAGTTTAAGTGGCATCAATAAACGACTCATTCAGACAACCTTAGGCCTACCTAAAAAAAGCTCATTAAACTGCAAAGGTTTTACCAACCCCGACCTGAGCAGAGCTTCTTTTGGATATAACATTCAAGAATATGGAGGACATAGTACCAGTGTTACTGACAGACGATTTATAAGTCAAATACCAAATACTGGTTCTTGGATTTTAATGGGCTGTAGAGAATTTGACGGCAAAGATGACTTTAAGATTAATAGAGATAACAACCTCCTTTCTCTATACCACCCAAATCAAACTGGGAATGTTACAATGATGGCTGGGAATGTCACTGCAACGACTCGCTACAAACTTCTTGATCCTGACAGTAACCTAACTCTTTTCTTTAATGACTAAAGCTTACTCTAAATGATGAAAAAGAATAATTTCACACTTATCGAGCTACTCGTTGTAGTTGCCATCATTGGTATCCTTGCTAGTATGCTTTTACCCGCTATTTCAAATGCTCGCGATGCCGCAGACGCTGCCGTTTGCACCAACAATCAAAGTAACATGTACAAAGCTTATCTTATGCTTATTGATAAAGAGTATATTCACACTGCAAATGATCACTACAGCAAAAAGCCAGGACAACTTTTCAGTACTGCCGGCATTAATCAAAAGATTAAAATGGACGGTCTTGATCTATCGAAAAAAAGCGATATGAATTGCCCTGAGTTTACGAACCCAGCTGACCGTTCATCATATGGTTTTAATGTTCAAGAAACTGGTGGCCACGGTAGCTCCGTTACTAAGAGAAAATACTTTGATCAAATCCAAAACACTTCTTCGTGGATACTGATGGGTTGTAGAGAATTTGATAGTTTTAGTGACCACCTTCTAAAGCGAGAAAACTACCTATTGAACAGACTACATCCAAGAAACAGCGGCATAGTCACTGTAATCGATGGTCACATAGTCACAACAACTAGAGTCAAGCTAAATGATCCTGATAATATAGTCACATTATTTTTCAATGAATAAACTACTTGTAGACAGTATCTAACACTTGTTTATGAGCTTCGATTGTCTTCTTTGTTCTATACTCAAAACTTGAGCCGTCATCTTGCAAGTAAGTCCGTTTCATCTTCCCTTTTGGAAAACGCTTATCATTTCCATGGTAACCAATCAACTGACACTTGAAGACGCCAATCGTATAAGGCTTTTGGAAAGCATCGGTCAACCACTTTGCGGCATCATCTGAAGCTTCTTTTTCGTTTTTAATAAAGCCATTCCAGTTATCATATGATTCTCCGGTACTGAACGGCGCCGCCCAATCAATGACGATCATGGGCTTCTTAGTCAAACTATATTCGTGGTCATATCCATCTTCTTGAAAGTATTGCCACTCTGGCGGACGCTGTGGAGACAAAATAAGAGCTTGAGTACAAAAAACATCGACGTACTTACCAACAACTTTGATTACTTCATCCGGATACATTCTTAAAACATAACGTTCGCCAAAGAACATATGATTCGGAGCACCGGTTTTCACTGCTACTCTTGCCATGCGATAAAACTCTTCCGCAACTAAACCGAGAAAGGCATCGTCATCTTTTTTGGTAATCAGGTTCTTCTTGGAGATACCTTTACTGGAGATAGCATTGTAACTATCAAACGCAGTTCCATAAGCCTTATTTAACTGTTCAATTGAGGCATAGTTTTTTTGAATGAATTTTAGGTAAGCTTGTTTACCTGCGGATGCCAATTTTAAATCGCGATAAAAGTTAACTCGGCGCGTATCCCAAATAGGTAAATCAATAAGTGTTATACCTAAAATTCTTTTATCATTGGCAAACTTTTGAGCTTCTTCAGTAAATGATGAAGCCAGTTTTGACATCGTCTCTTTATCAAAAACATCAAACCCAAACTTTCCGCCAAATGGATAATGAATATTGGCTATATAAGGCAAGTCACGAAACTCTTCAAAATCTGCTGAGTAAGCTTCACCTGCATTCAAGTGTAAGTCACCCAACTTACAGCGCATAGCGCTACAAGCAGAAGGTAGATCACCGCCATTATTTGCAATAAACTCTTCTGAACCTTTACGTTGCAAAAACTTACTAATATGATTTGCGCCAATGGCTATATAAGCGTTTCCTTCAGGCGTCACAAAGTATTGACGACCATTTTTCTCTGCTGTATGAAACCAACCAGTTGCAGGAAATGTAAGCGCCGTATTCCCTCCATATTGGTCAGTATGTGAGCAACTAGTAAAGAAAAAAACTGTAAGTATAAGAAGTATTATTTTTGTCATTTTGTCTCCAAGGTTTTCATATGACGTCCTCTACTCTTCAAATCTGCCTAAAATTTAAAATTATTTTTCACTAAAAACACAGATTTATAAAAATGCCTGGATTATTATGCTAATAATCCTTTCACTACTTTCCCATACAAGTCAGTTAGACGGTAATCACGTCCCTGAAATTTATAAGTAAGTCTCTCGTGATTCACTCCAAGTAAATGAAGTATGGTCGCATAGAGGTCATGAGTAGGAACTGCATTTTCAGCAACTCTAAAACCCCACTCGTCTGACTTTCCATAAGTCACTCCCGGCTTAACTCCACCACCTGCCATCCACATAGAAAAACACATAGCATGATGCTCTCGCCCAAAGTTAGTCTTAGTTAAAGTTCCTTGACAAAAGTTCGTCCGACCAAACTCGCCTCCCCATATAACTAAGGTATCATCCAAAAGCCCTCGTTGTTTTAGATCAATCACCAAGGCTGCATTGGCCCGATCTGTATAAGCTGAATATTCTTGAATGAGTTTTGGTAAATTACTGTGTTGATCCCACCCCCCTTGGAAAATTTGCGTCCAACGCACATCTCGTTCAGCAAGGCGTCTAGCCATGAGTAAACTGTAGGCATACGTTCCAGGGATTCGTGCATCTTCTCCATACAACTTGAAAGTGGATTCTGGCTCATCCGATAAATCCGCTAACTCTGGTACACTTAACTGCATACGAGCTGCCATCTCAAACTGGGATGTCCTTGCATTTATCTCTGGATCACCAAAAATTGAATTGTGGTGATTGTTTAATTTGCGAATATCGTTGACTGTTTTATTGCGTAGTTTTTGATCCATACCTTTAGGGTTTGATAGGTAATAGACTGGGTCTTTACCAGTTCCGCCAAACTTTATACCTTGATGACGACCCGGAAGAAAACCTGCACCCCAATTCGAATCCTGTATAAAAGACCCACCTTTTTTAGTTCTCATAACAACAAATGAAGGTAAATCGTCACAAGCGCTTCCAAGACCATAAGACGCCCAAGATCCTGCACATGGCCTACCTGCTAACTGGTGCCCTGTCTGAATCATATTTATCGCATTTCCATGCTCAACTTGAGTTGTCGTCATAGAGTTTATTATGCACACATCGTCGACAATCTTGCCGAACTCAGGCATAAGATCCGATACCCAAGCACCACTCTTACCATACTGTTTAAAACCCCATGGACTGGAAACCACTGGAAATGACGACTGACCGCTTACCATACCGGTAAACTTTGCATCTCCCATAACTGACTTTGGCAAGTCTTTACCATGCCACTTTTTCAGATGTGGTTTATAATCCAATAGGTCCTATTTGTGAAGGTCCTCCGGCCTGAAATAAAAAGATAACTCTCTTTGCTTTTGGTGAATAACCAGGAAAACCAACGACGCCTGCAGGGTTTGCTCCCGCAGCCCCATTTAGAATATTTCCCGATGCTGCAGCGCCTAATAATCCAGCAGAATATTTTAAAAACTGTCTTCTTGCCATACTCATGAGCTTTTACTCCAAACAAAGGGTTGTATCTAAATTGAAAATCACATTGGCCAGTGCTGACCAAGCAGACTTTTGCACGTCATTTTTTGATAAATTCTTTTGCAAGGATTTCTCTTCATAGTGTTTTTTATAAGTATTTAGAGCCGACAACAAAAGCTCTACTCTATAACTATCTGGCTTGCGAATTGTGATCCTTTCGTAGAGACTTTCAACCTTTTCTTTTTCAGTTAATTCAAGCGAAAGGGTTTGTCTCGCTAGATTTTCTGCAGCCTTAAACATCGTTGCTTCATTTAGAGTAATAAGAGCTTGGAGTGGTGTATTTGTCCGCTTTACTTGAACGCTACAAACTGTTCTATCCGAAGCGTCATATGTCGCAAATATTTGATGTGGTGTATTTCGTTTCCAAAAGGCATAAATACTCTTACGATTCTTGACTACTGGTATATCTTTACGAATCTTGTCGTCCTTAACACGTATACCATCGATCGCGACTGGGGCGCCATACATCTTCTTATCTAAAACATTGCCAATATATAAGATCTGGTCTCTAACAGAGCTAACCGGTAAGCGAAATCGAGGACCTCTTCCAAGAAGGCGATTTTGAGGATCTTGAAGATAGAGAGACTCATCTGCTTTAGAAGATTGCTGCCAAGTAGAACTCATCATGACATATTTATAAAAAGCTTTTAGGTCCCAGTTCAGGTCCATAAGTTTAACTGCTAAGTGGTCTAGTAGTTCTCGGTGCTCTGGCTCTGCACATTGCGTTCCAAAGTTGCCGGGAGTATCGACAAAACCCAATCCCCAAAGTTGTGTCCAAAGTCGATTTGCCGTCACTCGACTAGTTAATGGATTTTCGCGACTCATTAACCACTCCGCTAATTCAAAGCGAGTGTTAGTACCAGTATTTTTCATTGGTGAAAAAACTTCTGGTGTCCCAGCAAAAACCTCTTCAGCAAGATTATCATATTCCCCCCGAGGGTGAAGGTAAGTTTTCACTCCATCTTTATGGTCCATAACCATCGTCGAAGGCAGTTTCAAAATAAATTTGCGACGCTGTTCTTGGGCAATCACTAACTCCTGACGCAAGTTGCTTAGATCATCGCTCAAACACTCTTCAAAGACATGGCGCTTAACTAATGATAACCCTCGTTGAGTTTTGGAAAGTTGCTGAAGTGTCTGATCTGAACTTATGAGAGAAATTTCTTGCTCATCTAGAACCCTGTCATATACCCTCAAGTCAGCAAGCTCTCCCTTGAGCTTATTATTGTGAGGTAATTCACCAATATAAAAAGGAGTCTCAACGAATTGATCTGATCGGCTACTGGTCATGTCATGGGTCATAGTCATAAGATCTTGACTACCGTTTAACCAAGCTTTATAAGCTATTCCTTGACGACGACCATCAGAAGAAAAGACCATGTGGTACCATTGACCTTTTTCTAATTTCTCTGTGCTCATAAACTCTATATAGCTATAACTCCAACGACAGATTTGCCTGACTCGCAAGTAACCATCGACGACCTCAACTTGCACTCCTTGCCGATCACTATCTTTCGATTTCATCGAGCCAAACAAGGCCATACTTTTATCTTCATCGAACTTAAACTTTACTGCGACAGTCCAACGACCATCGGCATCAAAAACTTTGGAAACTTCGCCGCCATACTTAAGCTGGCTGTTGCCATCGAACTTCCAACTAACGCCCATGTTTCGATCTTTGACGATCACATTTCCTTTCGTACTCTTCGGTAAGTTTGCATCTTTGGCAAAGTGAAACTTAAGCCCTCTTGTTACTCTTGGCATTTCTGGACAAGATGCCGTAAGAAAGTCATCTTCAGCCTGTTCTATTTCTCTCTGGTGTTCAAGAAGTTTTGCTTCTATCTTATTCACTTTATTATCAAGTTTTTGAAGATTTTGTCTTTGCTCTGTATTGGGAGTGTAGATATAGGGGTGACTATTGCCTTTAAGTGCTGATCCAAACTCTGATACATCGTCAAAAAAGCTCATCATACGATAATAATCTTTAGCCGGTAAAGGATCGAACTTATGATCATGACAACGAGCACACTGAAAACTTATACCCATCCAAATAGAGCCGACTGTTTCTAAGCGATCGGCGGCATTTTCAAACTTTGATTCTGCTGGTACGGTAGCGCTACCTGTATCGTAACGACCATTTCTTAGAAAGCCAGATGCGACAACTAAGTCACTCGTTTCTGGGTCATTAAATAAGTGACCACTCTCCCACTTTCCTTTTTCCTTGATCATAAGATCGCCAGCCAATACCTGTTTAGTAAATTCATCAAACGGTAAATTTTTATTCAAGGCTTTGATCAACCAGTCTCTCCAACTGTATTGATCACGCATACCATCTAACTGGTAGCCATTTGAGTCCGCATAGCTAGATGCTTCCATCCACGTCCAAGCCATATGCTCGCCATATGAAGGTTTCGCCAAAACGCGGTCTATTTCGTCAGCAAAGGCTGCCTGGCCCCGCTTTGTAAAATCTTGGGTAAAGTCTAAAAGTTCTTCAAGTGTTGGAGGTAAGCCTGTCAAAAGAAGTGACACTCTCCTAGCGAGTACTTCTGGACTTGCTTGTTTCTGTGGTTGCAGCCCTCTTTCTTCAAGCTTAGCAAGACTAAAATGGTCTATGCCATTTTGAATAAAGTCAGAATTCTTCACTTCTGGTAATTTTGGATTTTCCACTTTTGAATAAGACCAATGTTCTTCAAATGGAGCACCTTCCCGAACCCACTGACGCAAAAGTGCAATGTCTTTTGACTCTAGAGTTCTATGGGACTCTGAAGGTGGCATAAGATCATCTTCATCATCGGTGATCATTCGTTCAATCAAAGGGCTCGAATCCACATCTCCAAGTTTAGCCTTTTGCATATCCAACTGACTCAAAAGACCATCTTTAGTGTCAAGCCTTAACTTAGCTTTGCGACTATGTTCATCTGGTCCATGACAATCAAAACAATTCTGAGAAAGAATTGGCCGTATTTGCTTATTAAAATCAACCTTCTTTTCAGCCGCGGATAAATTCGAAACGAATAACCCTAGACTTAAATAAGTAGTTAGAGTTAAACACAGCTCTCTCTTGTGTTTCAATTTGTTCTCCTAATCTATTGCACTGCTTTGTGTAACAGCACGAGAAAGCCGTCTTTAACATTTTTAGTCAATTTATTAGTCTCTGATTATGATTCACTTAGACGTGATGCGAGCTTAAACAACTCTAAAAATAGATTTTGATATTTCTTTCAATTTGTATAAAATATTCTTTACCGAAGAGACGTTACATGAGTAACCAAAAGACGAGGCGAGGAATGAAATACCTAATTACTCTAAGTTTACTAAGCTGTTTATTTAGCTGTACAAACCATCATACCCACGAACACAATCAAAGCTATCATTCACATGGTCATGAATACGAAAACTCCGCCAATCTATTTGAGCAAAAGGAACTAAATAGTCTCTTTGTTTTAGCAAACGGTGAACTGCAAAGTCGCGTCAGTTTCTCTCAAGAAAATGGTTTCATGATTATCAAAGCAAATAACATCCCAAATCATAAGACTGGTAATTTTGCTCGCGGAAGAAATCCAAACACTATAAAAGAACAAGATAAAACATATAAAGTCACTCTCAAACCTACTTTTGCTGACAAACCAACTAAGTCATTTCCTAATGCATTCGGCGTAGCTTTAAACGGTGTTTTTTTTGAACCCTCAACGGCTGAATTTTGGCGAGGAAATCAAGAATGGAATCAAGAAGCAATAAATGGCAAAGGTCAAAAGCTACTAGGCTTGGATGAAAACTACGCTCATGTCCAACCAGATGGCTCCTACCACTACCACGGCACGCCAACTGGTTTAGTGAAAGAACTCAGTAAAAAATCTAAGAATAAAATGATGCTTGTCGGTTATGCTGCAGACGGCTTTCCTATCTACAGCCAGTATGGCCACACAACTGCAAATGACTCTAAAAGTCGCCTCAAAAAGCTTAAGCCGAGTTACCGTTTAAAACGAGGAAAACGTCCTGTAAATGCTCCATCTGGTCGATATGACGGAACCTACACTGCCGACTATGAGTATGTTAAAGGGCTTGGTGACTTAGACGAGTTCAACGGCCGCAGTGGCGTTACTCCAGAGTATCCCAAAGGAACTTACTACTACGTTGTCACTACCAGCTTTCCTTTTATGTCTAGAAGCTGGAAAGGAACTCCTGACCGAAGCTTCTTTAAACGAGGTGGACAAGGACCGATGCGAGATGGTCCTCCTAACCGCAGAAGACCTGGTGATAGACCACCTCCAAGGTTTTAAGCCTTTTACTTAACGGGTTCGTAGAATTCGAACCCATTCCCCGCAATCCACAACCTCTCATACGACGACTCGCGGACCCACTTTGCGTCACCTCCGACAAATACTGTACTAGCCCCGTCAGATTTGCGAGCAGATGCAGGAGCATTGTGCCCAAGCCAAGTATTACTCGAAGCTTTATAGAGAACCATACATGACCACAGAGGGTTTTTAGAGTCTGAGTTAGACATGCGATCGTTGTTAAAGTTAGGCTTTAACAAAGTGCCATTATTCGGAATAACATAGTAGTTTAAGGTACAGTGACGGCTATCATAGCCATTAAAGTCATCTGGGTTCCTCACATCAAACAAAGTACTATCGCAGAACATTATCTCTGAACGAATCTCTTTACCGGAACCAAGGTAGGGATTAATCAGAACCTCGTTCAAATCATATGTCGCTGTTTGAGCGATGGTATGTAACCACGTAACATTTGGGCCTCTGTACGGAAACCTGTCATCTCCATCTCTTATATACATGAGTGTTGCAGAGTAAAGCTGTTTTCGATTACTAAGCTCAACCGCAATTCTTGCTTTTTCTCTTGCTGAAGAAAGAGAAGGTAGGAGAATACTTATCAAAATGCCAATGATGGCAATTGCCACTAAAAGTTCAATTAGGGTGAATTTTGTTTTCATTAACGCACTCCCATATAGTAACGAAAACCACCCGGTGCCAGCCAAACATCTTTAAAGGTGCTAGCTCTCATCCACTTCGCACCACCATCGACAAAAACTGTACTAGAACCGATCGCTTCATCGATTGTTTTAGGAGCATCGTGACCCATCCACTCAATGCCGTTGTTTAACAGCATACATCCCCACAGTGGGTTATCTCCTGAGGATTGCATAAGTGTATCGTTGCGAAAATCAGGCTCTAACAAAGTACCGTTTTTAGGAATATTATAATAATTTAAAGTGCAATAGTTGGCCGCATTCTGTGTATGATTGTTAGTATATTCATTATGAAGGTAAGGGTTTCTTATATCCCATAAAGTACTATCACAAAACATAATTCTTTCACGTATTTCTGCACCTAGACCGATATACTTTTCTACCAAGCTTATATTTAGGTTATCCTGCCCATTATACTTAAGTGAGTGGAGAAAAGAAGTGTTCTTCCGATATGGAAAGTGACCATTATTCTCTTTACCATATGCGAAACTAGCAACACCTAACTGGCTGCGGTTACTCAGTTCTACAGCTATCTTCGCCTTCGACCTAGCTTTAGATAAAGATGGCAATAAAAGACTCGCCAACACTCCAATTATAGCCAATACGACTAACAATTCTATTAAGGTAAACCTTGCTCTCATACTCACTCCATAACACATACATTTAGACATACATACACAAGGCAAATATGCTAAAAGTATATTTCTTCCCTCCTTTTTTGGAAAAATATTTATTTTTACAATAGTGTAAAAAACGTCAATCTTGGTACAATTAACGAAAACCCCCTAGTGCTATATATTGACTTTTCACAATAATCGCTTATCTTCACAGCCTAGTTAATCAATCTGAAGGACTTATGTTACAAATTACAGACAGTGAAAATTCCATAATATTTACTAAAAATCATGGAATCGACCTATCCTTTGTAAAAGATAACTCTGAGTTCACCACCTATTATGAAGATGACTTTCCACGCAAAGCATTTTTAGATATAACTACATGGAAGGGAATAACTAAAGGTGCTATGCACTACTATGGAGAGATAAAAATCTCTGGGCTTAAAGCAAAATCCCAAGACTCTTCAAAAACAATCTATGTCGACACTACCGGTCCTTTAGAAGCCACTCCCATAAAAATTCAATTGACTCGGCCTATACGCAAGCGAGACCTTTTAATCGATAAAGGGGAACGTTTTAAGGGAGCAAAAGTAGGCGAGCGCATAAAAAACTTTGATACACGTAAAGACGTTGAAGATGCTGCTATTCGTTTCTTTAAGAAAAACTTTCAAGAAGGCTGGGTTTTAACTACGATGAAAGTAGAAAATGAAGGCTCTGAGGATGTTACAAATTCAGAAGTTATCTTATCTGATAAAAGCTTAGTTAGTCAGTAGTAACAACGCTTGTAAACTGTTCCTTCGATTGGCTTAACTGCAAACACTTTTCCGTAGCAAAAAGTTATAACTTCATCCGGCTCTAAATCTCCCGATGTTCGCATCTCTTCTTCTAATTGAATTGTTTGCTTCATACCAAACTTTTTATTTTGACCGACAAAGTTTTGTTCTAAAGTTATTTCTCGTTGAGTAAACTGAGTCGCAAGAAAACTTCTAAGTACTTCACCTGACGAGTGAGCAATCATCATGATTGGTAAATCGGATTCATCTTGAGAGAATGTTGATATATCAACTCCGCCTTCTAGGCCGATTGAGTAATAACGAGTTCCAGTGTCTGCCAATATCTCTTCACAATACTCAAATAGTTGATGATGGTTACCCGTGTCACACAGTATAGCGAAATCATGTATATTTGACTTAAACTTGACCAAGCCATCAGCCAAAATAAAGTCTGGTCCATCGTCATTTGCTGTTGCTTCTGCAGAATTTAAGTTAAACACTTCAGGAGCTGAAACACCGCGAATAGGCAGGGCATTTGACGGGCCGCGATTCATGTCAGCGCGAAAATGATTCGCCCCAAGACTTAAACCGAGAATGTAAACATGGCCATCATGACAAGCTGAGTGGATCATGCCATAAGCCATTTCTTCGAGTAGCTTAAGGTTTTTCTCTGTCAAAAACCCATCGTATGCAATCAACATGAGTTTATGAGACTCAAGCATCGGCACGTCCTTAATGATCGATTTATAAATAGTGAAGAACATCAAGTTATGGAGGTCTTCTATGGCTTCCATATTTGCATTCTCGACAACTAAAAAAGACGATTCTGAGATAATACTTTTAAGTTTACCACCATCGC